>CAYZOF010000012.1:0-32113 GCA_964479935.1 uncultured Clostridia bacterium
GAAGTAAAACAACCGACACCTTGACCGCGCGCCGCAGGCGCGCGCTCGTATAGTCGTATAGTCATATAGTCATATAGTCATATAGTCAAGGTGTCGTGTAATGCTCGTATAAGATAGATGTTAAAATTTGCAAGGCGTAATAGGTCAAATTTTCGATATTATCAGGGGATTAAAACACGATTTTGAAGGCGTAATCGAATAGCATTATTGTTCCGTTAAATATTTTTTTGGTGACGTACCGTAATATTGCTTAAAGTGTCTATAAAATGTTTGCCATGAATTAAATCCGCAATTGAAGGCAGTGTTTAATATGTCGGCGTTTTTATCTGCTTGCATTGCGGAAATGAATCGGCGTATGCGCAGTCTTGCCAAATATTCGTTTAGATTAAACTTGAAAAAACGGCTAAACATTCTCGAAAAATAATATTTACTGTACCCGAAATGCTTGGCGAGAAATTCGAGGTCGATATCCTCGTTGTAATTTACTTCTAAAAAGTTGAGAATGCTTTTCATCAGGCTGATATCCGAATCGGAAAAATCGCTAAATCCGCATTGTTCGCAAATAATGCCGAGAAGGACGTTGATATATCCCTTTTCCAAAAGTGTGGGAAGTTTTCCGTTTGAAAACTTGAACATGATTTCTTTAATTTCGGCGTAAGCGGTTTTGTCGTTGATATAGGGTGTCGCGAGGTGCTTTTTCCCTTTTACCTGCATATAGTCGCTTAAAAATTCGTTCGGTATTATTAAGACGATAACGTCTTTTTCGAAAGAATTGAAGGCGTGCACGTCGTAGCAGTCCGAAACGGCAATTTCGCCGCGACGTAAAATGCGTTCGTTGCCGTTAATGAGCGTAGATACGTCGTCGTCGAGCACGCAAAGAATTTCGATTGCTTCGTGATAATGCGGATTGCAGAGTGTCGGCGCATTTATTATTTCGATTTCGTGTATGGAGGTTCTAAAAGCTTCGTAATCTGAATGCATAAGTTCACCTAATTGAGCAATATTTGAGAATAATATATATAAAAATGTATAGAAATCGGAAAAAATTGGTGCTATAATTCGAATAAAGACGGATACCTTTAAGTGCGATTTACAGATCGTTTATTGGAAGATTTCGGTCGCGTGAGGTGTGTTTTTGCGCTTATTTAATGGAAATACGGCGAAAAAATAGGTTTTCCCACAATCTTATATTTTCTTGTATTATAAAATAAAATGAAAAAGGAAGCAAGCGTTTTTGGTGGAAAAATGAAAAAAATCAATATAGCAATAGTTGGTTACGGCGGCATGGGCGCGTATCATGGCGGATTTCTAAACGCTCATGAGAAATACGTAATAAGCGGTATTTACGATATCGACGAGAGTCGATATGAAGTAGCAAAAAATAACGGTATTAAAAATTACGATCGTTTTCATAGTAAGGAAGAAATCGCCGAGGATAAATCGATCGACGCGGTGTTGATAGCAACGCCGAACGATCTGCACTGCGAATTCGTTAAATATTTCGCGAGAGCGGGAAAAAACATAATCTGCGAAAAGCCCGTTGCGATGTCTTCCGAGGAATACGCCGAAATGTTAAAGGTGTGCGAGGAGAACGGCGTCGTTTTCATGGTTCATCAAAACAGGCGTTGGGATCCGGATTTTTTAACGATTAAAAAAATCGTAGAAGAGAATACCATAGGAAAAATTTTCAGAATAGAATCGCGCGTACAGGGCGGAAACGGTATCCCCGGCGATTGGAGAAAATTTGCCGAAAAGGGCGGCGGAATGATGCTGGATTGGGGCGTGCATTTGATTGACCAAATGGTATTTTTGTTCCGCGAGTTGCCGCAAAGCGTCTATTGCAATTATTTTCACGTCGCAGGCTTTGACGTGGACGACGGTTTCCGCCTCGAAATGCGATATCGCGACGGACTTACCGTTGAAATTGCCGTCGATACGAATTGCTTTATAAACTTACCGCGTTGGCAAATTTACGGCGCGGACGGAACGGCGCAAATCGTCGATTGGGAGTTACATGGTAAGGTTGTCAAACCCGAATTTTCCAAGGAATGGAAAATAGCGGGCATACAAGCCGGAAACGGGTTCACGAAGACGATGGCGTATCGCAGCGCGGATAGTGTAACCGAATACGATTTGGATAGGGTTTATCCCGAAAATTACGTTTTTTACGAAGAATTTTACGCCGTGAGCGTAAACGGCAAAACGCCGCTTATTCAACCGCGTGAAGTGATGTCGGTGATGAAAATTATGGAGGCGGCAAAGCTGTCTTCCGTTGAAAATAAAATCATCTATTTGGAGGAACAAAAATGATCAAAGTAACAGTTTTTTCAGAGGATTTCGATCCGCAATGGCATTTGCCCGTGGCAGAAAAGACCTATCCGCAAGGACTTCTTAAAGCCATTGGCGAAATTTTTGAGGACGGCGGTTATGAAACGACGTTGGTGGGTATGCCCGACGACGGCGACGCGACGAATTTGACCGACGAAATCTTAAACGAAACGGACGTGCTCGTTTGGTGGGGACATAGAATCCACCATAAAGTCAGCGACGAAGTTTGCGAAAAGGTAGTCAACAGAGTATTGGGCGGCATGGGATGCATTTTTCTTCATTCGGCGCATTTTTCAAAGCCTTTTAGAAAACTTATGGGTTCTACTTGCTCGTTAAGGTGGCGTGAAGCCAACGAGCGTGAAAGGGTTTGGTGCGTAAATCCCACGCATCCGATCGCGCAAGGCGTTCCCGAACAGTTTGAACTCGCGCACGAAGAAATGTACGGCGAATTTTTCGATATTCCCAAGCCCGACGATATCGTGTTTATCGGTTGGTTCCAAGGCGGAGAAGTGTTCAGAAGCGGCGTTACGTATGCGCGCGGAAAAGGAAAGGTTTTCTATTTCCAACCCGGGCACGAAACGTACGCGTCCTATCATAACGAGCACGTGAAAAAGATATTGACGAATGCGGTAGAGTGGGCAAAGCCGTGTGAAATCGGCGCGCCGTTAGACGGCAAACATATTCCCGAAGCCTTGGAGAAAATTTAACGAGGATATCGATATGAAATTTGCCGTTCAAATGTATTCGATGCGTTCGTTCATTGATGAACACGGCGTAGAGGCGGCGTTTAAGACGATTGCCGAGGCAGGTTTCACAGGTGTGGAATTTGCGGGATTTTACGGTATGCAAGCGGACGAAATACGCTCGTTATTGGAAAAGTATCGTTTGGAAGCGGTTTCCGCTCACGTCGGCGTGGAGGATATCGAGGCACAGCTGCCGTTGTTAAAAGAACTTGGCGTGCGTTACGCCGTAGTGCCGTATATCGACTTTAACCGTAGCGTAACGCTTCCCGACGGTGTAAATTCGTGTAAAAAGGCGTTGAAAATCTTCAAGGAGAACGGAATTGCGGTCGGTTATCATAACCACGCGCACGAATTCGCAAACGGCGTTGATGCCGTTGCGTATCTTGCCGAAAATATCCCCGAAATGCAGTTTGAACCGGACGTGTTTTGGTTGGCGGCGGCAGGGATCGACGCGTTGGAATTTATGAAAAAATATCGCGACAGGCTTTGCTTTATTCACTTAAAAGAATTGGGTGAAAGCGCGGAAGGAATCAATCCCGTCTTGGGCGCAGGCAGAGCGAATATCGCCGAGGTGACGAAGCTCGGCGAACGGTTGGACGTTGCGTGGTCGATACTCGAAGTGGAAAACACGGAGATGCCGATGCGCGAATATTTAACGGAAAGCTATCAATTTTTGAAAAAAATCTTATAAAATAAAAATTAAGGAAGGAAAAGGAAATGAAAAAACTCAAATTCGGAATTATCGGTTGCGGCGCAATTGCAAACGGCAAGCATATGCCGTCGTACAGAGCGTTGAAAGACGAAGTGGAAATGGTCGCGTTTTGCGATCTCATCGTTGAAAAAGCGGAAAAAGCGAATAAAGACTACGCTGACGGCAAGGGAACGGTATACACCGATTATAAAGAGCTGTTGAAAAGCGACGTGGACGCAGTATGCGTATGTACGCCGAATATCTCGCACAGCGAAATCACCGTTGCCGCGTTGCTTGCAGGCAAGCACGTTATCTGCGAAAAGCCTATGGCGATCAATTACGAGGAAGCGAAAGCAATGCTCGACGCGCAGAAAAAAAGCGGAAAATTGTTGACGATCGGCTATCAAAACAGATATCGCCCCGAAACCATATATCTCAAAGAAGAAGCGAAGAAAGGCACTTTCGGCGATATATATTTCGCGAGAGCGAAAGCACTCCGTCGTCGCGCCGTTCCCACTTGGGGCGTATTTTTGGATAAAGAAAAGCAGGGCGGCGGTCCGCTTATCGACATCGGCACGCACTCGCTCGATTTAACCCTTTACGTAATGAATAATTATAAGCCGAAGTACGCCGTCGGTACGGTATATCACAAGCTGAATAATCAAACGCAAACCGCGAATTGCTGCGGCGATTGGGATCCCGAAAAATTCACCGTGGAAGACAGCGCGTTCGGTTTCGTCGTTATGGAAAACGGCGCGACGATTTCCGTTGAGTCAAGCTGGGCGCTGAATTATGCCGAGCCCGGCGAAGCGCAAACGATGATTTGCGGCACGAAAGCGGGCGCGGATATGCCTGCGGATTTAAGATTGCGTATCAACGGCGTAAATAACAATAGAATGTATATCACCGAGCCGGATTTCCATACGGGCGGCGTTGCGTATATCGACGGCGCACCGTCTAACGACGCGGCCGTTCTCGAAGCGAAAACCTTCGTCGACGCGATAAACGGCAAAGGCGAGCTGGTCGTGTTGCCGGAACAAGCCATCGTCGTTACGCGTATTTTGGAAGCGATTTACAAGTCGGCTGAAACGGGCAAACCCGTTTACTTTGATTGAGGTAAGCTATGAAATTGGCGGTTTTTTCTCCCGTATTCGGGAACAAAAGTTTGGAAGAAGCGTTGCGCTATCTTTCTCAAAAAGGCGTTGACGGATTAGAGCTTGGCGCAGGCGGCTACCCGGGCAAAGCGCACGCCGACGTCGTCGAATTGAAAAATAATCCAAGCAAAATTCAAGAATTAAAAACGCTTTTTCAGAAATACGATATGGGAATATGCGCGCTGTCGGTGCACGGCAACGGCGTTCATCCGCAGTCGCATATCGCCGACGTCGCCACGCAAGAATTGGAGGCGGCGATAGAGGTCGCGCCTAAGCTCGGCGTCAAAAAAATAATCACCTTTTCCGGTTGCCCCGGTGACGGAAAAGGCGATATGCCGAATTGGGTAACCTGCGCTTGGCCCAACGAATATAGACAAATACTCGATTATCAATGGAACGAAGTATTGATCCCGTATTGGAAAAAGTATGCGGCGCGCGCAAAGGACAACGGCGTTGAAATTTGTTTTGAAATGCACCCCGGTTTTTGCGTATACAACCCCGAAACGCTTTTGCGGTTAAGGGCGGAGGCAGGCGACGCGCTCGGCGCGAATTTAGATCCTTCCCATTTGATTTGGCAGGGTATCGACGTCGTTTCGGCGATAAAAACGCTCGGCAAAGCGTTGTTCTATTTCCATGCGAAAGATACCGCGCTCGACAAAGCGAATGTCGCGAAAAACGGCGTTTTGGATACGAAACCGTACGAAAACGAAGCGGAACGTTCGTGGATATTCCGAACGGTAGGCTACGGCTCGGACGAGAAGTATTGGAAGGACGTCGTTTCGGCGTTGCGTATCGTCGGCTACGATTATTATATGTCAATCGAACACGAAGACAGTCTTATGACGCAAGACGAAGGCTTGGAAAAAGCAATCGATTTTATGCAAAAGATCATCGTTCGTCAACCGCGTACCAACGGGCTTTGGTGGGTTTGATACGAAGCTTTTATAAAAATAATTTTTGCATAGAAGCCAAGCCGCACGTTTTTCAGCGTGCGGCTATGTGTTTTTTGAGTCCTTGTTTGTCATTACGAGGAGCGTAGCGACGTGGTAATCTCGCGGCAAGTCTATGGCTTGCCGCGGAAGCCATGCTACCGTTTCCGCCTGACGGCGGAGATTGCCGCGGTGCGTTTCGTGTCGCTCAACTACGCTGAGGGGGATTTTCGCAAATTATTGGTATTTTATTACTTTTTCAGTGTATAGAAGTCAAATTTTTGATATTTTTGGTCAAAAATTGCTATTGTGTTTTTTGCGATTATCCGTTATAATGGATAATGTAATATAGTAATCGTGCGCCCTTTTGTAAATATTTGCGCGAAGGGGAGGAAAAAAGCGATTGCGAAAAAACGGAAAATAAGACGAAAAGTCTTAAATATAGCATGGAGGAAAAACAATGTTAGACAACTATGAAGCGTTAGAAATAAAGATAATTTATTTCCGACAAGACGACATCGTGCGCACAAGCGACGGCAGTGCGGGCGACAACGGAGAGAAAGATCCGTGGACGGGTAACTTCGAGTACTAAAAGGAGGAAAATCATGAAAAAATTATCGAGAAAAATAATTTTTGCAACGCTTGGCGTATTGTGCGGCGTATGTTGCGCATTCGGCGGCGTAGCGGCGTTTTCGCACGAACAAGCCGTTCCCGTAGTCGCGGAAGCTTCGCAGGAAACGGAGTTTACGAATAACGGACAATTTACGGTCAGCGGCGAAACCGTTTTTTCATCCGATACTGTGTATAACTTAGAATACGTAGACGGCGCGAGCGAAAATTTGCCGAGCGGTTATTCCGGTACGGTATTAAAAGTTAGTGGCAAAGGGGCGAGTGGGCATTTGGCATTTAAAGTCGATTTCGGCGCGGCGCAAATTTCGTGCGTTGAAAGCATAGTAGTTAGAATTTATGCCCCGAATTCAGGTACGAGCGACGAGTTTAGAACGAAAAGTGATGAGTTGCGTCAATATGGTACGGGTACAGATTTTACCGCGTGGCAAGACGTAACGCTTAATTCGGATACGTTAAACGATTTAACAGGCACGGACGGCAATTTGGGCAGCACTTCTATAGGTTTACGAATTAAAAGCAGTTGTACCGCTATTTATATAGACAGTATTACAGTAACGTTGCAAACAAAAGGTACGCCTAATGTTAAATTTACAGAAATACACAGCGGTTGGAATAACAATGCAGCCGGAGACGAAACAAACGGAATAGGTTATAATACTATTATAGAAGCTTCTGCCAATTTAGACGGCGCAAGTGGTACGGCGGATAGTACAAATTTGGCTAAAACCAAAAACTTAACGAGTTTAGGCGTAAAATTAAACGGGAAAACCTTTTACGAGTTGTATCAAGAAAATAAGGCAGAGAATAGTTCTTATGAAGCGGAGTATCGTATAGGTTATAATCACGGTTTTAACCATTTTTATTTTTGTATACCTGAATCGGCGTTCGTTAATACACAGCGGTTGGAATAATAACGTAGGCGGAAGTGGCGAAAATACAGGTTACAATATTATTATAGAAGCTTCTGCCAATTTAGACGGTGCAAGTGGTACGGCGGATAGTACAAACTTGGCTGCAACCGAAAACTTAACGAGTTTAGGCGTAAAATTAAACGGAAAAACCTTTTACGAGTTGTATCAAGAAGATAAGGCAGTGAATAGTTATAACGAAGCGGAGTATCGTATAGGTTATAATCACGGCGCGAACCATTTTTATTTTTGTATACCTAAATCGGCGTTCGTTGCGACCGAAGAATATCCCGTACCCGTTTTAACTATCGACGAAGGTACGCCTTTTATGAATTCGTATTTGCCTGCAATAGAACTGCACGGCAATTTAGAAACGGAGAAGTGGGAGATATACGAAGAAATTAACTACGACTTAAGTTTTGTTGAAATAATTCAAAACAACCTTTGGTTTGCAATATCGTACGATACAGAAGGATTTCACGTGGGCGATACGGGTTATGGTAGACAATCTCATCCCGACAACGTATCGGGGATTTACTTTAACGGCGAAGAGATAAATCGTAGTGCTTGTATTTTGTGGGGTGTCGACAGATTTGTTTTTAATATTAGAGATAAGTATGATTTAACAAATATGAACGGCTATTCGCACGCAACTTTAGAGATAAGACAAGGCGCTTCGTTCACCGCTCCCGATAACGATAAACCGTTTACGGTTAAAGAAAGTTTAACCTTTTATTGGGTAAATGAAAGTTGGACAACCGAAAAACCTGCGGATTACGTTGCACCTGCTCCTTCGGCAACGTTTGTTTCGGTAGGAGATACTGCGGAAACAAATAATAAAAATACCGTAACGCTCAATTACAGCGTTGGCGGAGCGTGGACTGAAGACTCGGGTAATTTAGCCGACAAGTTGTTGTTAGACGATAGTACGCTTTCTTCGATAAACGGCACGATTACAAGAAATAACAACTCCTTGGTAATTTCTTGGACGGGTGATTATTCGGCGCTTACGATTTCGGCAGACGCAGAGTTTAACGGAATGAAAATTCCCGAGCTTAACTTATATTATACCAACGGGTATTGGTTAACGAGTAAACTTTCTGCTCCCACGGCTACTTATACAGGCTTTGCGGACGGCTGGAACAACAGACTTAATGACGAAAACACGTTCTATTATAATACTTTAAGATACGAACAGATTTTAGACGGCGGAGCGGATAAAGCGGATGGCACTAACTTAGCCGCAAGTTTAAACTCAACTTCGTTAAACGTTAAATTTAACGGAAAAACTTTTTACGAATTGTATAAAGAAAATTCTTCGTTCGAAGTATCTTATCGCCAAGGTCATAAATACGTAACTATTATAATTCCTAAAGATTATATGAATGCCGATAAATTGAACGGATACGAATATCCTACGATTACCATTGCAGGCGGAACGCCTTTTATGAATTATTATTTGCCCGAATTGGAACTTATTCTTTATGAGGGACAATGGCTTGACGCGTCTAAATTCAACCCCGAGCCTATAGAATTTACGGGAATACCGCAAGATTGGAATAACAGGGTTGAAGGTAGTACGAATAGATGTTTGATTATGTCTTTCGGTCAGTGGGGCACGGATTATCTCGGTTCGGCGGCTTCTTCAACCAACCTTGCGAACCCTGATAATGGTGCTCCTATCGCAAATAATTTAACGCTAAACGGCAAAACTTTTGCAGAGCTTTACGCGATAGATTCTAACGTAAACGTAAATTACGCGCACGGATATAATTATTTGTATATAATAGTTCCCGAATATATGTTGCAAAATGTAGATTTCGGTGCGGTTACGTTAAAGTTGAACAAGACTATATTCTTAAACAGCGTTTTAGATGAAGTTACGTTATATCTTGTAAACGAAAAGTGGACCACCGTAAAACCTGCGGTTATCGAACAGGAAGACGAAAGCTACGTAACTATTAAAGATTTGTTTGATGATAATACGCAAACGTTTGACGGCGAAAGTACTCTTCAAAGCGAAAAGACCGCCAAAAACGAAGCAATATACAAATTTTTATTGAAAAACGATAGTAAAGATTGCACGTTCGTATTTACAGTTAACGAAATAGTAGCCGTAGCGTTTACCGGAAGCGACAAAGACAAACTCGTAACGCTTTACGTAAACGGCAAAGAAGAAGGCAGCGGTTCGTATTCGTATAGCGACGACGAATGGTTTAGTATTCGTATCGCAGTTAAAAACGCCGAAAGTTTAAGCGTTTCGGTTGCCGTAGACAATTATATATTGATTGACGAGAGCGACATCGATAACACCGGTTTTGCAACCACGGGCGTTTTGTTTTCGAACGAGAGCGGAAAAAGCGTTATAGCCGATTATAAATCCGGCGACATTAAAGCACCTATTTTGGTTTGGAACGGTAAGGGCGAATATCGTTACGAAGTAGGCGATAGTAAACCCGAAGACAGTAAGTTCCTTAACGTGCTCGATATTTCGGATAATAAAGATATTAATATTTCTGACGATAGCGTAGTTATTACTTGGCAAGAAGGTGGTTTAACGCAAGACGATAAATTAAACGTAGGCGAATGGATTGTAACTATATCGGTAAGCGATACGGCAGGCAACGTTGCAACGCACAAAGTAAAGGTAATGGTTGTAGACAGCACGCTTGTAAAAGTTGAAATTGACGGACAAGAAACGAGCGAAACTTACCGCCTCGGCGATCATATCGCAGCACCCGAAACAACGCCTACGAAAGATAGCACCAAAGAATACGATTACGCGTTCGACGGTTGGTATTTCGGCGATAAAAAGTGGGATTTTGCAAACGACGTTGTGGAAGGCGATACGCAATTAGTTGCTAAATTTATTGCGACCGCGCGTACGTATACAGTTAAAATTACGAGCGAAGGATTAGAAGAAAATTACGAATACACGTTAAAACTCGCGTACGGCGCAGAAATTTCTAATAATTTACTTGCTCGCGAAGGTTACACTTTTACAATCGTTCTCGACAATAAACAAACCGAGTTTGTGATTGTAAGTAAAGACAGCGAATATAGAGTGGTTTACGCCGAAAAGAGCACTACTCCCTCGGGCGGTGACAGCGGAAACGATAATAACGGAAGCAACAACAAACCCGCAGACGATAACAAAGGCATAGGTTGCGGCGGTTGCGGCAGTTCCGTGTCGGCGGTAAGCGCAAGCGTATTTTCCGGATTGAGCGTAATTACCTTGGCAGGCGTTATGCTTTTAAGAAAAAAAAAGGAGAAAATAAAAAATGACGAAAACGTTTAAAAAATTAACTGTTATTTTTTGTATATGTGCTATGTTAACAGTCGGTATTTTCGGTAATTTAATTACTAATTTGCGTGCAAACGCAGAAGATAACCCGATAGATTTTTCATCGTCTATCAGCGCCGTTACGCCGTATAACGGCGCAACGGTAAACGTAAACTCGTACGAGATAGATAAGTTTTGGAGTACTGAAAACCTCGATCTCGATTTATTATCCGAGTTATACGAAAAAACGCACGAGCACAGCAAATTAGACGTGTATTTAAGTAAATCTAAAACTGACGAAGGCAAACAACAAGTTGCCGATATGTACAGTTCTTTAGACGAGTTTTACCCCGTAAACAACGTTTTAAAATGGAAAGATAATTTAGAAAACGTTGAAAGTTACACGGTAAGAGTCGCGCTCGATAATAAGTTTACCAAAACCGTTCAAAGAAACGAAAACGCAAAAAAAGACGAAGGCGTGGTTTTAGAAAATCCTCTTATCGATACCGAATATTATTGGCAAGTAATTGCAAATTTAAGTAGCGGCGATAAAGTTTATTCTTCTATTTTCTCTTTCCAAACGGAAGGCAGCGTTCGTACGATTAAAATCGAAGGCGTTTCGAACACGCGCGACATAGGCGGTTTTAATTCTGAATTCGGATACGTAAAACAAGGGCTTGTGTACCGTTCTTCGAGATTAGAAACGATTACCGAAAGCGGAAAAGCGGCTTTTAATAAGTTGGGTATTAAATCCGATCTCGATTTAAGAGGCGAATCCGAAGCGTCGAGCGGCGTTAATAAAAAAGACCCGTTAGGATTAGATAGCAACTATTTCGTGTTTACCACCCCGTATTACGGCGAAGTAGAATTAGATAACAATTACGCGCAAATAGGCAAAATTATGGCTGTGTTTGCAGATAAAAACAATTATCCTATAGACGTGCATTGCGCCGTAGGCAGAGATAGAACGGGTACTATAATAGCACTTTTAAAAGCACTTGTAGGTTGTGACGAAATGTCTATCAAAAAAGATTATTTTACTTCTACTTTTTCTGTTACCGGTATGATGAGCAAAGTTGATATTGACGGTTTTAGATATAATATAGGTACTATATTTACTTGTTTAGAGAAATGTTCGGGTTCTACTCTTGCAGAAAAAGCCGCCGATTATTTAATAAATAAATGCGGTATGACGCAAGACCAAATAACCGCCATTCGTAACATTATGGTAGGCGCCGAAGGGTACGAGGTAGAAACACTTAAAACGAGCGAAGATACAAATAATTACAGTAATTACGCGTTCGTAACTTATAAGCAATACGGCGTAAAAACCCAAACGGTTGCCGTTGAAAAAGGTCAAACCCTTACGCAACCCGACCTTGCAGAAGGTTATGCTTGGTATAACGGCGAAACGCTTTTCGATTTTAGTACCGAAATTTCGGAAGATATAGTGCTTACCGCTAAAAAAGCGGAAACGTGCACAGTAACCGTTTGCTCGGTTGTGGACGGAACGATTTCTACTTTAACGGTTGAAAAGGGTAGCGTAATTACTGCCGAAACTTTGTCGAGTGAGGGTAATACAGTAACAGCAATTATGGACGAAAACGGAAACGTAGTTGAAAGTTATACCGTAAATAGTTCTTGTGTGTTAAATATTTTTTACTAAGATTATTAAAAAGGCGATAAATTATAATGAGTCAAACTAAGAGAATACGTGCGCATAGAAAGGTTTTATTGATAACGTGTATCGTGTTTGCTGTATATGCGGCGATGTTGATATTCCCTATTGCGTGGATTTTTATGAATTCTTTTAAAGACTTTTTAGAGTTCTCCGATTCGGCATGGTCGTTGCCGAGCGTGCCGAAATTGGAGAATTACGCATTCATATTCGAAAAGTTTAATATGGGTGAAGCGTTTTTTAATTCGCTCATATTGTGTGTTACGTGCCCTACGATAGGAACTACTTCTACCGCATGCGCCGCGTACGCGCTTTCGAAATTTGAATTTCGCGGAAGAAAGTTTTTATTTTACTTGCATTTAGTACCTATGCTCGTTTCTATCGGGGGCGGTACTTCTACTCTTTTTCTTTTCTATTATAAGTTGAATTTGTACGATACGTTTTTATCTATGATAATTTCGAGCGCGGGCGGAATGGGTATGAATTTTTTACTTGTTCACAGCGTGTTCAGAAATATATCGAAAACTTATATGGAAGCGGCGGAAATAGACGGAGCGAGCGATTTTACCGTATTTTTCAGAATTATGCTTCCGCAAGCGATAGGAATTATAGGTGTGCTGTGGATGCTTAGTTTTATAGGTTGTTGGAACGAGTACGCTTCGTATAATTTGTTCCTTCCTTCGCATCCTACGGTATCGGTTGCGCTTATGACTATTCAAGAAAACGTAACCACGGGGCAGTATAGTCAGCATTATCCCGAGTTTTTTGCGGCGCTGATGATTTCGATTATTCCCGTAATCATAATTTTCGTTACCTTCCAAGAACAGATTATGTCGTTATCGCTCGGCGGCGGAATTAAAGGCTAAAAAATATTCGATTTGCATCGTGCAAAACGGTGCGTCAATTAAAAAAAATAATAAAAAAAGGATTTATAAAAATGAAAAAGAAAATTATATCAGTACTTTTGGCGAGTGTAATGTTGTTAGGCTCTGTAGGTTTCATGAGCGCTTGCGGCGGTGAAAAAGGTGCCGAAGAAAACACGTTAACCGTTCGTTTTTATAACGGCGGCTACGGCGATAAGTGGCTTGAAGACGCACTTGAAAGTTTTTGCGCTACGAAAGAAGGCGTTACTTATAAAATGATTGCAGATAATAATATTACAGCTAACGCCGTAAATTATTTAAAAACAAACGTGCCCGATATTATTATGTCGAACGGTAACTGGAAAGATTTTGTCGGAGAAGGCTATTTAGAGCCGTTAGACGACGTATACGAAACCGAAGTGGAAACTTCTTCGGGAAAACAAAAAATTAAAGATTACGTAGACCAAGACACTTTAAGAAAATATACTCGTCAAAAGCAATACGGGCGCGGTCAAGAGCATATATGGGCAATGCCTTGGACGACGCAGGTTTTATCGCTCGCTTATAACGAAAATATATTATTAAGTACTGTACATCATAGCGATAATCCGTTTACGGTCGACGGTTTAAGTGTAGGCAAAACTTGGACACACGAGCCGTATACGATAAACGAGTTAATGGCTTATTTAACCGACGTAAGATTAGCCGACAACGGCATTATTCCTTGGGGATATGCGGTTGATAATCTCAATTGGTATTCTTCGTTGTTCTGCGTTTTGTGGGCACAACTTCAAGGTTTGAGCGAAGAAAACTTATATGAAGGCGAAGGCTGCTATTACGACTTTTTTAATATGCCTAACGCTGAAATTTGCAAACAGAGCGGTTATAGAGAAGCGCTCGATATTATTCGTAAAATTTTAGTAAACGACGAAGGCAAACTTTATAACTCGGATAACGACGGAAGCGTAACAAAAGAACAACTTCAAACTAATTTTGCCAAAGGTAAAGTTGCGGTAACGCTTGTAGGCGAGTTTTTCGAAAAGGAATATAAATCTTTCATGTCGGACGACAACGTAATTAAACTTATGTATATTCCCGTTGCGGAAGGCGCAGAAAAAAACAGCGACGGAACGGCTAAAAAATACACGTACGTTCTAACCGAAAACGTTATGTACGTGCCTGCGAAAGCAACGAATATAGAGCTTGCAAAAGAGTTTCTCGCTTACATTTGCAACGAACAGCAGTTACGAGAATTTACTAAAGAAACGGGTGCGCTTAGACCTTATAATTATAACCCGTACGAATTAGACAGCGATTACGAATGGACTACTTTCCAAAAATCGATGTTTAATCTTTATTACAATTGCGACGAGCACGTTATAGAATATCCCGTTACAGCCAAAACTATTTCGCCTATTTATATATATGAAGGCGTCGAGTGGTTCTGCGGCGTTAGTATGGATACTATATTCGGCGAATTTAGAAAAACTCCCGTTGACAAAGCTGCCGACAGAATTGTTGACAAAGTATATACGGCTCTTAAAAACGGTTTTGAAGAGTGGGAGCAATTATATGGGATAAGCGAATAATATGAAAGCAGTTAATGAATTACAGCCCACCGCTTTAGGCGGTAAAAAAAGAAAAAAGATTAATAAAAAGCGTTGCGTGTTTTTAACTTTAATGCTTACGCTGTCTATCAGTAACTTTTTGGTCTTTTGGGTTTATATAAATTTCGAAACCATTCGTTTAACCTTTTTTAAGTACAATATGTACGGCGAATTAAATTTTTGCGGTTTCGAACAATACGTAAATGTATTTAAAGATTTTTTCATAAATCCGGGGCACGAGTCGATGCTCAATACGTTTTTTAATACCTTTCGTGCGATAATTATTAACGTTGTGATTTTGCCGTTGGCTTTGTATTCGGCATACGCCTTTTATAAAAAAGTGTACGGGCTAAAATTTTTCAGGTTAATATTTTATATGCCGTCGGTTATATCGATTGTCGCGTTGGCTATGGCTTATCGCTATATGTTCGACGGAAACGTAGGCGGTCCTATCGCTAAAATATTTTCGGCGGTAGGCGTCAATACGAACAAATGGTTAGACGTAAACGAACCGAGTAACACTCAAATATGGACGCTTATTTATATTTACGGCGTGTTGACGGGTTTAGGTACGAACGTGGTTTTAATGACGGGTGCAATGCTGCGTATTCCGCAAGATATTCCCGAAGCGTTGCAACTTGACGGATGCGGATATTTTCGCGAGTTCGTTTCGGTAACCATTCCGCTTATTATGCCTACCATTACCACTTGGGTGATGGCGATTTTCGGGAGCGTCTTCGGGTTTATGATGCAACCTATGCTGATTGCTAAAACCGGCGGTTACGAAAATAAAGTAATGACTATCCCGTGGCTTACGTACAACATGGTTGCGTCGCAAAACAATAAAAGTTTACTTTATTCGGCAACGCTCGGTCTTATGTTCTCGGTGTTTATGATGCCGTTTACTTTGAGTTTCAGGTATTTGATGGAAAAAGTAACCCCCGACGTAGATTTTTAGGAGAAAATAATGAACGTAACAAAAACAAAAAGAAAACATATAATTGCCGTTATATTGGCGTTTATAGGCTTTTGCGCTTTTGCTTTAAGTTTAAACGGCGAAAAATTCGCTTCAGCCGAAATAGCGGAGCAAACCGTATATTCCGACTCGTTCAATGCAAAAAGTCTTAGCGATTCGTGGAGCGCGACAGACGCAGACGTCTTGTCCGAGTATTCTTCTTTACGAGTTTTACCCGACCACTACGGTTGGGGCGCACACATAATTTGTTCAGGCTACAAATTAACGGGCAGTTGCCGTTTAGAGTTAGAACTCGAACAACTACCGGGCGGCGACGAGCGTTGGTTCGCACTTTCGTTCGGTGTAAGTTCTGTTTCGAACATTTTCGAAAAACATTCGGGGGCGTTTATTTTTGCAAACGGCGTAACGCAGGTTTTTAAAAAGGGTGCCGACGCAGGAAAAACGTTTTCGTTTTCGCCGCTTGACGTTTCTTCGCCCGAGCGTAAAACTATTATTGTAGATTTTGAAAAAACAAGCGACGTTGAAGATATTTATAAAATTACCTTTACTTTAAAAAAGAATGGTTCTCAAATAAATTCTACAACGTTGACCGATTTCGAAGTAGAAGACGGTTATTTCGGATTTAACTCTTACAATGTAAATTTCGACGTTTTGCAGTTTAACGTGTACGAAGGGGATACCCCTGTATATAAAGACGATTTTTCTCAATCAAAAATAGCATATGCCAACACTGCTGACAAAACCGCTAACTGGCATGCTAATTCCGAGTGGGTCGAAACGGCGGTCGGTATTGCGCCCGTAGGTAGTTTAAATCTTAAACAAATAGGCTCTTCGGCTATATATAAACAACCGTTCGAAAAAGCATACGATAACGTTTCGGTTTTATATAAAATGTCGGCTAAATTCGATTTTTCCAAGGCGAGTTTAAAGGTTGCAACGGGCTTCGAAATAGGTAAAAATTCGCTTGCAGGTAGCGGAACGTTTGTAGGAATTAAGCGTGAGTATACCGGTTATTACCTTGTTGTTTACGACGGACAAGAATTAGAACAGCGCAAAATAAATATTAATGCCGTTAACGGCGAAATAACCGTTACGCTTTCGGCGTATTACGATAATACCGTTAAAGTTACAATCGGCTCGATTACCGAAAGTATTTCGGTAGATACGGTAGAAGGCTATTACGGATTTAAAACTTCGGATTGTTGCGGAAAAACCGGCGACGGCGCTTGCGCAGACGATTTCGAGTTTATTTGTAAGATTTATAAAGAAAAGAACGTTACCGATAAGGGTATCAATTTCGAAGGAACGCGTAAATACGAAGACGAAGACGGAGAATATTACCGTTATTACTATTCTGCAAAAGAGTGGTATGCCGGAAGTAAGGTGCGTTTAGGAAATTACGACGTTGCGGATAGCGGATACGTTTTATTCAGTAACGCACAACCTAATTCTTCGTTCGGACCTAAAACGCGTTACGGCGACTGTATCGTGCGTTTTAACATTACTTTTGTAGGAAACGGTTACTATTACGATAATCCTACTGAGTATAACGGCGAGTGCGATAACGAGTTTTTCGGGTTATGGTTCGGTGCCGACGGGTACAGTAACATTGTCGAAAATACGCAAGCGCTTGGAATAAGTACGGTTAACGGAAAGAGTATGTACAACAAAATGAATTGTACGCTCGAAATTAATACCGAAGATACAACGGTGCGTTCGGCGAGCGATTCTACGAAAGAATACGACTTGTTCCGTAAAAACGCTACGTATAATTTTATGTACGTAATTAAAAACGGTACTGTTACAATGCACTTTAAAGAAGCAGGTGAAGACGAAAGCGTTTTAGAAGTTGTAAGAGAACGCGTATCAGGCGTTAAAACCGAAGGATATCTTGCGGTTTTCGGGACGCTCGGTATAGATTTTAAGTTGGACGATTTTTCGGTTACGAGTTTAGACAGAAGTTATACTTCGTCCGAGTATCTCGGTGCGGATAATTTAGAAACGTTGAGATTAGATACTGCTAAGGGCGATTCTCTTTCGAAAGCGTTTGCTTCAAACGATAATACGTTGACGACGACGGGCGTTGTAGGCAGTAATATTGCAAGAATAACTTTGGGTGACGTAAACGCGTTTACTTATAAACACGGAGATTTAAATATCGTTTTTAGCGAAAACGGCGCGCAAATTACCGATGGCAACGTAACTAAAACCGTTGAGTTTAGTAAAAAGTTGACGCTTAGCGGAGCAACTATAGAGATAACGCGAATAGGCGGAACGGTTACAATCGCATTCGTTAATGCGGACGCACCGCTTGCCGCTTTAGACGATGAAACGTACGAGGTTTCGGGTTTTAAATCTCCAGCAAGAGAAAAGCTTTCTATAGAGCTTAATAGTGCAGACGGACTTGAAAAAGTGGCTATATTTAACCTCGATTCGAACGTAACGCTTTCTGCGAGAGATTTTAACGCTGAAACCGATATTACCGAACCTTGGCCCGTGCGCGAGAGTTTGCAAAGTAATTCAAAGGGCTGCTCGGGTAGTATTAACGGATTAAATGCCGTATTAGGCGGCACTTTGCTCGTTGCTATGGCGTTCTTGTTGAAAAAGGAGAAAAAACATGTTTAAGGGTTTAAAGAAAATAATAACTACTATAATGTGTGTTTGCTTTTTGTCCTTCACTTTTGTCGGATGCAATAACGACGTCGATGTGGAATACGATTTCGATTACGATTGCTTTTATGGTCTTTGCGAAGTTTTCGGTGAATTCGGAGGCGGTCTCGACCCTGGAATAACAAACGATTGGATTTCGGATATGGCAGGGGCACTCGGCGTTAAATCTTTTCGTATATGGTCAAGCCATTGGGACCTTTTTGAAGTAGACGAAAATAACAACCTTTCGTTCAACGCGTCAAAACTTGAAATTTACCACGACGCCGTAAATAAAATGAAGAAGGCTGGGGTAAAATACTTTCTTGCTATGACGACGGCTTTCGTATACCCGTACGATTACGTCGCAAGCAGCAATTACGTTGTTCCCGACCCTTATGAGGAATACGAGGAATATTTAGAATTTATGCAGTTTCAGCAAAAAGCGTACACGATGTTCGCAAAAGAATTTCCTGAAATTAACTATTACGAACCCGTTAACGAACCTGAATTCGGAACTGCAATTTATAGAAACGGTTATCAGGGCGGACTAAGCGACGCAGTAAATGCGGAGTATATTTATACTCAATACGAAAAAGCTTATATTTTAGGAGATTTGTGCTGGTATGCAACAAAAGGCGTACAAGAGGCGAATCCGAACAATAAGGTTACAACGCCTTCGTTGGTAGCCGCGTATGATTCTTCGATAGGCTTTTTAGACGAGATGTATAAAGCAATCGAGTCGGGCGGTCTTCCTGCAGGACAAGAAAAGAGCGATACCGACCCCGATAATTACTTTCAAGTTTTGAATTGGCATCCGTATGTGTTTAATAACGGCGAACTTGACGACGAGTGGGTACAAAGACAGGTTGATATTTATAACGTTGCGATTAAACACGGTGACGGCGGAAAACCCGTTTGGCTTTCGGAATTCGGATTTACCGATTACGGAAATGTTTCTAAACAGCAGGCTATTGCCGATAAGTATATTAAATTTTTCGATATTGTTAAAGGGAAATTGCCGTTTGTTCAAAACGTTATGATTTTCCGTCTTACGAATATGTATACGCAACAAGACACTGAAGGCGAAATGAATTTCGGAATTATGTATAACCCCGACGACCCAGAATACGGCGGCAAGCCGAAACCTGCGGCAATTGCAATCGCTAAATACATTCGTGGCGAAAACGCAGATATTTCGGGCTTATACAAATACGCTATAAACAAGGAAGAGTAAAAGTTAACTTATCCTCGCCTCGAAAGCGTTGCTTTACGGGGCGAGGAAATATTAAGGCTGAAATAAATGGGTAGTTAAATCATGGTTAAAAAAGCAAATCCGCTGATCGGGCTTTGCGAGGTTTCTTGCGAGGTCAACGACGGCGTCGATAAAGGTTTGAAAAATGAGATTATCGCGCATTTCGCTGGGGAATTTCACGCTTCCGTTATGCGCGTATGGGTGCGCTTTCACGAGCTTGCTCGTTGCGATAAAGACGACAACGTAACGCTCGTCGAAGAACGCGTAGTGCGGTTGCAGAAATATTTGGACGCGTTAAAGGCAAAGGGCGTGCGCGATTTTCTCTTACTGTCATGGTCGTTTTTGTATCCGGACGATTTTCATTGTACGGACGGTTGGGTAGTGCCCGATCCCGTTATAGAGCGCGAGAAATATATTCGATTTTTGAACGTACAGCGTAAGTTGTACGAACTGATTGCACGGCGTTTTCCGGAAATTCTGTATTTCGAAGCAACGAACGAGCCGGATGGCGCAGGCGGAGATTTTTTACATAAGGCAGGCTATGTTTACGGGCGTACGCCGCAAGAAAACGCGCCGTATATGTATACGCAGGAGGAAATCGTGCGTATTGCTTTGGATTTGTGCTATTATACTTGTCGCGGCGTGAAAAAATATCTGCCGAACGCGAAAGTGCTTTTTCCGAGCTTTTGGAATTTGGATTACGCGCCCGCGTACTTGGAGCGCGTTTTCACCGAGCTGCAATCGGGAAAATATCCGTCTGTCGGAGAAACGAAGTCAATGCGGCAAGAGGACTTTTTCGAAATCATGAGTTTTCACCCGTATTCGATGAAAACGGGTGAAATCGACGAAGGGTGGTTGCAGAGCCAAAAGACTTTATACGCGGTCATGCAAAAATACGGCTTAGGCGATACGCCTGTGTGGTATACCGAATTCGGTTGGTCGGATTTTGCGAGAGAGGAAGAAAAACAAAAGATCGGCGGTCGTTTCTTGGAGGCGTTCCGCTTGGTGAAAGAGGAGCTTCCGTTCGTAAAGAAGATCTTTTTATTCCGTCTTTGTACGTTGGCAAATCGCAAGGAAAGCGAAGGCGAGGATAATTTCGGATTGACGTATAATATTTACGCCGAACGTCACGCAGGCGAACCGAAGCCTGCGGCGATCGTGCTTGCAAAATTTTTGAACGGCGACGATTACGACGTTTCCGCGTTGTATAAATATGCCGAAAGCGAGGCTTGAAGTGGACGAAAAGAAGCTTTCAAAAGAAATGCGGCGGCAATATTTGCAACCGATTTGGAATACGAAACGCGTTTATGACGAAACGGGCGTCGTTGTCGGCGAAGAGGGCGAGATTTATTTTTTACGCCGAGCGAGCGGCGACGTCGTCGTACGCGACATTCGTTTGGGAAAGACCTATCGTGAGGGCGTGGATTACGTCTTGACAGAACGCGGCTTACGGCGTTTACGCGGCGGCGAGTTGCCGTTTTGGAATACGGACGAATACTTTTCAAAGGAAAAGCCGAACGTCGTTTTGGAGGTAGAGCCGAACAACGTGGAATTTTCCTTCGACGAACCGCGTTATATTTATCATTCGGAGGGCGCGGACGGGGTACGAAATTATTTGTCGATTAGCTATTCCGCGGCGACGAAATGGTCGGGCTTCGTTCCGCAAGCAGACGAGCATACGCGCGCGTTTGCCGAGGCGTTAAAGACGAAGAAAAAAGCCAAAATCACCTTTTACGGCGATTCGATCACGGTCGGTTGCAACGCGTCGGGTACGGAGTACGGCGGTATGCTCGCGCCATACCTGCCCCCTTGGTATCGGCTTGTGACGGATTATTTATCGGAAAAATACGATGCGGAAATCGAGGTCGTCAACGAGGCGGTCGGCGGCTGGACGACGAAAAACGGACAGGACGCTTTCGATGAAAAAGTGTTGCCGCATTGTTCGTCCACGGACTTGTTTGTGTTGGCGTTCGGAATGAACGATCCGTATACCGAAACGACGGCATACGCCGCTTCTTTACGTGAAATGTTGGAAAAATATTTTGTAAAAAATCCAAACGGGTACGTATTGCTGGTCTCGCCGATGTTGCCGAACTCGCAGTGCAAAGCGTGGCGGCGGAATCAAGAAATATTCGAGGAAACGCTTTTGAAAATTCGCGAAAGCTATCCGCGTGTGGGCGTGGCTCATATTACTTCGTTTATTTTCGATATGGAACGCACGGGAAAACGTATTCGCGATTGGCTGGCAAACAGCGTCAATCATCCCACCGATTTTTGCGTGCGTATCTACGCGCAGATTATTTTGAAAACGTTGCTCGGCGCGGAATTTGAAGAGGAATATCATGAAAGAAATTAACGAATACATTAAAAGTTCTTGGCATAAAACGATACGAAAACCGACGGAGGACATTCCGTTTCCGTATACGTCCCCGAGTATTGAGGAAATGTTTTTGGACTTTTACTATTGGGATGCATATTTTATCAATAAGGCGTTGTACTTAGACGGCTATGCGGAGCAAGCGGAAAATAATTTGAATAATATCGAGCATTTTATCCAAATGCTCGGGTATATGCCGAACGCAAACACGCTGACGAATCGTTCGCAACCTCCGCTGTTCACGAAAGCCGTTTACGAATTGTACGAATATAAGAAAGACGTTGCGGTAATCGAAAAATACCTCCCGACGATTTTGAAGGAATACGATTTTTGGATGACGAAGCGTATGCTTCCTTGCGGATTGAATACTTATTCTGACAACGCCACGTTAGAGGATTTGGAGTTGCATTATAAGTATTTAGCACCGCGCGTGCAGGAGTTTCGGGAGAGCAAGGAAGAACAACTTGCGCTCGCACACGATATAATCGCTATCGCGGAGAGCGGTTTGGATTTTAACATGCGTTTCGCGACGAAATATAGCAAAATCGATATCGGCAAGTTTATCCAAGTGGATATCAACTGTATTTTGTACGACGTGGAACAGACGATTGCGAAGATGTTTGCTTTGACGGGCGATCAGGTGCGAGCGGAAGTGTTTTTAGGCTATGCCGCCGATAGAAAACGCAAAATGGACGAGATGTTGCTGGATAAAGAAAGCGGTTTTTACCTTGATTATAACACGGAAGAAAAATGCTTTTCAAAAATCGTAACGGCAATTTCTTTTTATCCGTATACGTTCGGCGTATCGAAGGACAAAGAGGCGGCAAAACGGTTGTTGGCGCGTTTGGAACGCGAGCACGGACTTTGCGTAGGAGAAAACCGCGGCGAAGACGCAGTGTATTTTCAGTGGGATTATCCTTGTATGTGGCCCGCGGCGACTTGTTTGACGTATATGGGCTTGCGAAAAATCGGCTTAAACGAGGAAGCGGAGCGAATTGCGCAAAAATATAATGCCGCCGTGCTGAATAATTATCTTCGCACGGGGAAGATTTGGGAAAAGTACGACGCCGTGACGGGTGGAATCGGGCAGACGGAGCAAGAATACGGCACGCCGGAAATGCTCGGTTGGTCGGCGGCGGTATATCGCTATTTCTTCGAAGAATTGCGATGAAGCTTTCGAGGTTATTAAAATCTCGTAAGGCTGAAAAAGAAATAGATTGCTTCGGTTGTACGGAAGAAATCGCGCGCATACAAGGTTCGTTCGTTAAGGCTTTGTAATGCCGATAAGCGTAAAACGAAAAAAAATCGGTGGAATATAGTTGAAACGATAAGCAAAAGGGCGAGGAAAAATTCTCGCCTTTTTGTATATGTCAGAAATATATAATTTGATAAAACTTGTAAATATTTATAGAGTAAAAGTATATAAAACTTGTAAATATTTATAGAGTAAAAGTATATAAAACTTGTAAATTCTGCTTGACTTTTTTCCGTAAAACTTGTATTATAGATGACAGAGGTGCTTTATGGAAAGAATAAAATTACAAGAATTAAAGAATTGGTATAACAAAAAACGTAGAAAACCGCTCGTCGTTTGGGGAGCTCGTCAAGTAGGGAAAACATATTTGGTTAAAGATTTGTTTGCCAAAAGAGAATTTAAGGATTTTGTATATATCGATTTGAAAAAGGATGGCGATGCAAGGGAGTTTTTTTCTACAACTTCGGATGCAGGAAAATATTTAAGTTATATCGAGGCGCGTTATGGGAAGAAGATATCGGAAAAGCTTCCGTTGATTTTTGATGAAGTGCAACAATGTCATCAGGTGTTGTCTGCTTTGAAGTATTTTAAGCAAGATTATCCGCAATTACCCGTAATTGCAACGGGTTCGATGGTAAGGTTGTCGATTCGCCATGAGGAGCAAAAGCGGAAAAAAGAAACGGCAGATGAATTTTTGTTTCCCGTAGGTGCGATAGATTCGTTGCATGTATATCCTTTGAGCTTTGAAGAATATTTGTTGAATACGAATAAAGTATTATTAGAACGAATAAAAAATGCTTATCAACAAAGACTTCCGTTGGAGCTGTATGAGCATGAGTTGGCTTTGGAAAATCTTTATGAATATTTGACGATAGGCGGTTTACCGGAAGCGGTTAGCGTGTTTTTGGAAGAAAAATCGTATGTTGACGCGAAACATGTTATCAAAGAAATTTATGATAATTATCTTTCGGATATGGACACGTATAATGTTTCTAATGAGACCATATTAAAAACAAGAAACGTATATAGAAATATTTTTGTACAGTTGAATAAAGAAAATCGAAATTTTAAGATTTCGCAAATAGAAAAAGGAAAATCCAACCGAGATTATTTTAATGCGTATCAATGGTTAGAGCTCGCGAGGATAGTATATAGAAGCCGCAAAAAGACGGGAAAAGTAAATTTGCCTTTAATAGAAGAAGATGAAGGGACGTTTCGATTATATCTTTCGGACATTGGTATGTTTACTTACCAAAGTAAAGTAAATCAAGCGGATTTTTTTGTGAAAGAGAAACGAAATACACTTTCGGGGATTTTTTATGAAAATTATGTTGCAACGGAATTTGCCGCGAAAGAAATTCCTTTGTTTTATTGGTCGGGCGGTAACAGTCATGAATTCGAGTATATCGTTGAGAGCAATGGAAAAATTTTACCGATCGACGTAAAAAAGAGCGGGGGAAAATTAAATTCCTTGGAAGCGTTTAGAAAGGTAAATCCGAAGTCAACGGCAATAAAAATTTCGGCGAACAATTATGGATATAATGCTGAAAATGACATTTTAACGATTCCTTTATATGCGGTATTTTTATTGGCGGATGACCTCGCGCAAGGTGCTTCGTTGCTCTAAAATAGCGTAACATACAATTTTGCAGTGACCTCGTATTGAGTTTGATAATAAAAATCTCGTTTTTTTTCGGTAAAAGTTATTGACATTTTTTTATATGGTAGTATAATGAAAATGTTTTCAGTGAAAAATAGTTCAAAAAGGAGTGCTTTATGTTTATAGGCAGACAAGAGGAATTAAAAACGATTAAAGAATTGTTGACAAAAAAACGTGCCAGTATGATGGTGTACGGAAAAAGAAAAGTCGGAAAAACGACTCTCCTTACACATGCCTTGAAGGGGGCTAAGTATAAAACGATTTATTACGAATGCGTAAAAGCTCCAATGAAAGAGAATATTCAAAATTTCACGAAAAGACTTGTTGCCGAGGGGGTTATTTCCGTCGAACTCGGTTTTAATACATGGCAGGATTTATTCTCGTTCTTAAATACGTTTGACGAAACGTTTAACATCGTTATTGATGAATATCCGTATTTGAAAAAGTTTGAGCATTCGGAGACGGTGGATTCTATCTTTCAAAATATTATAGACAATCACCTTTCCAATATTCAGTTGTTTTTATCCGGTTCGCATGTTGGAATGATGAGAGACTTACTTGATGAGCATAATGCGCTTTATGGCAGATTTGATAAAGTTATCAAATTGAAAGAATTGACCTATGTAGAAGTCGCAAATTTTTATTCCGAGAACGATCGCTTATAGCGAGAAAGGTTGGAAAATTTCCGCCGTCGATACAGTCGGCGAGGCGAATTATACGGTTGCGTTGAATAAGGAAATTACGGCGTGGAACATCGCGCAGGGAAAAACACTGTTGACGATTACGTTCGGCGGTGCGTTCGACGGAACGACATACGGCGAAGAAGGTGCTCCCGTCAATTGCGCCAAGGGGATTTCCAATGTCTTGCTTACGTCCAAACAGTATATGGCAATGCAAAACGGCGGCACGGTAGCGTTGGAATTTTCCGTGACGACGGACGGCGCGTTTACGCTTATGCTGAACGATGAAAAGAAAATTGAAAATAAAACGTTGTATGAGGGCGGAGCGGGTTATTTCGGGATCTTCTCGGAAGGGAAGAATGTCGTTTCGATAGAAGATTTATCGCTGTTCGGCTATTCGTATGACGTGCCCGAAAATATCGATTATACCGAAACGTTCGATAACAACGCGTATAATGCGAATATGTTTTATACGATGAGTAAGGTATCGCCGTTGACGCCGTCCTATTTAACGGTAGAAAACGATGCGTTAAAGTTCAGCAATACGGCAGGCGCACATATTACGACGCGATATATGTATTCTAATTTTGAATTGCAGTTTGATGTAACGGACTTGCAAAGAACGGCTGTATACGACGAAAACGGGAATATCATAAAACTTATTTCCAATTGGTTTAGCATCGCTTTCGGGGTGGATTCTCCCGAACAGTTGCCGGAAAGTACGTTTTCTTTGGCGACTTCGTTGCAATTAGAGGGTATGTTTTCGGACGAACAAACCGATCAAACCGTGCCGTCTACTTTTCAAAGATTCGTTTTGCGAGATAAAGGCTCGGTTCAAAAGATTGACGCAATGTCCTATAATATTTGGGACGCGGAACGTTTCGACGGTAAAATCGTACAGGTAAAGTTGTCCGTCTACGACGGGTTGATACAGCTTTGGATGAAAACCGCCGATGAAAACGAATGGGGCGATCCGCAGTTTGCTTACGATTTGGGGTATACGCCGTTGGGTTACGTCCGCATATTTACGTGGGGGCAGAATAGCGTTGTTGAGAAAGGTTTGAAATATAACAGTATCGCGAATTTTACGATCGACAATCTTTCGATTAAAAATACTGATTACGAATCCGTGCGTAACGTGCTTTCCGCGATAGACTATAAATCGAATTATATTCCCGATACCGAAGATTACGTTTATACCACCAAAACCGACAGCGGCGATTTACTGAATAATCGTTTGGAGGAAGTGAATAAGAACGATTCGTATGGTTGCGGTTCGGTTTTAGGAGCTATCTATCTTATGCCTTTGGTGGGCGCGATGGCAATTGCGGTGTGTTTCAAAGGAGGAAAAAAAGATGAATAAAAAACGAACGATTGCTTGCGGACTTTCTATTGCTCTGTTTTGTTTCGCTTTTTCCGCTTGTGGAAACGAAGCAATTTCAATTGTCGAATATACGCAAGGTATGTCGTATACGGAAACCGTAAAGGGAGATCCCTCTCCCGTTTATGCGCTTTCCTATGAGATTATAGGAGGCGACGAAGTGATGCCGATCGGCGGATTTTATGCTCCGTTTACTTCGGGCGGAAGTTTGGACGGACATACGTTGCCGAATTTCGTGTCGGAAGAATATTATCAAAAAATCGTGGATTGCGGAATCAATATGTTTGTTTATTCTACGGATTGTTGGACGACAGGCGGCGATGCAAGCAATACGAATTTGGTAAAGGCTTTGGATCTTTGCGAACAGTACAATATCGGTTATTTCGTGAACGCGTGGTGGACGAGGGAACAACTCGGTTCGCATACGGAAGGCGTTCCGTTGGAAGATATGATCATGAAAAGCGACGGCGCAAATGTCGAATTAGAGGCATTAGTGAAGGAAATTTCCGCCGACGGCACGCGAAAAGGCTTTATCGGTATGTTGTCGTTTGACGAGCCGTTTACCTCGCAACTCGATAATCTCGGCGTGTTTAGCGACGCATTTTACGGTTTGGAAACGACGAAAAAGAACGGTTATGATTTGTATTTGAATGCAAGAGGCTATTGGGCCGGCGTAGATAATTTCTGGGGCTATTCCGATCCTATGGCGTTCGACGATTATATTCGTCAATTTTTTGAGGAAGTAAAGCCGAGAATGTTGTCGATTACGCAATATCCGTATACGTCGGCAAATACGCCGAAAAGTAACATTACTTCGCTTATGACCAATCAATTGCAGGTCGCGCGAGAATATTCGCAAGAATATAAAGTACCGTTTTGGCGTATGTTGCAGGCAGGCGGACAATGGAACGACGCTGCCACATGGGTGGATACGGTAGAGCCGTATCCGTCGGAGGGCGAATTGCTTTTCGACGTGAATATGTCGTTGGCATATGGTGCAAAATCGATTCAATATTTCCCGTTGATTCAGCCGCAATATTTCGCCAACCAAACGGGCGGCACGTACGATTTTGCCAATCGAAACGGGTTGATCGGCGCGGACGGGAATTTGACGAGGTGGTATTATTACGCGCAACGCGCCAATAAGCAGGTGCAAGCGGTAGACCACGTATTGATGAAAGCCAACAACGAGGGCGTCATCGTGCACGGCGACGACGCTACGCGCGTAATCGTAACGAACGGCGAGGATCGGAATACGATTATTCAATCCCAAAAGTTCCGTCAATTGACGGGCGTGGAGGGCGATGATTGTATGGGCGCATTGATTGTGTTGGCGTGATTTACGAAGAAATACGGGAATTATTATAATTTATTTTGAATCAACGGTTGTCGCATTTTTTCGGCAACCGTTGGTTCCTCTTTTTTCAATAAATTCTATAAAAAGCATTGACTTTTTGTATTTGATGTGCTATCATTAGCTTAAGATAATATACTTTTAATTATTATAATTTCAAGTATAATAAACATGTGAGTTGAAATAAGGGAGCAGCCGAATGAGGAAATTCGTTAATCGTACAAAAGAATTAGAAACGTTAGAAAAGCAATATAAAAGTAACGACTCTTCGCTTGTAATCGTTTATGGACGTAGGCGAGTAGGGAAAACGTCGCTCATAAATGAATTTTTGAAACGCCATAAGGATACGCTTTATTTTTTGGCGACGGAAGAATCGGAAACGCAGAATTTAAATGCGTTTAAATTGCAGGTCGCCGAATATACGGATAACGAATTGTTAAAAGCTGCAAACGTGGATTGGTTGACGGTGTTCAAAACGCTTGTGAATTATAAAACCGAAACGAAAAAAATCATCGTAATGGATGAATTTCAATATATCGGTAAGGCAAATTCGGCGTTTCCGTCCATTATGCAAAAAGTTTGGGATACGCTATTGCAAGGCGCAAATATAATGTTAATCCTTTGCGGTTCGCTTATTTCGCTTATGAAATCGCAAACGCTTGATTACGGCAGCCCGTTATACGGAAGACGTACGGCGCAGATAAAGCTCAAACAAATTGCTTTTAAGCATTACGGAGAGTTTTATGGCGGTATGACGGCAGAACAGCTTATACCGTTTTATGCGGTAACAGGCGGCGTCCCTAAATATATAGAAGTTTTTCAAGGTTATAAAGACGTATATGAAGCCATTCGGGAAAACGTTTTGAATCGTCAGAGCTTTTTGTATGAAGAACCGTATTTTTTGTTGCAACGTGAAGTTACGGAGATAGGTAGCTATTTTTCGCTTATCAAAACGATTGCAATGGGGAATAGAAAACTTTCGGAGATTGCTTCGAGCCTTGGTATGAAGGCTACGGGCATAACGAAATATTTGAAAGTTTTAACCGACCTTGATTTGATCGAACGGGAGGTTCCTGTAACGGAAGTTTCGTCGGAAAAGAGCAAAAGTGGGTTGTATCGTATTACCGATAATTACATTGCTTTTTGGTTTAAGTTTATTTATCCGTATCGTTCTTATCTTGAAAAAGGTGAGGATGAATACGTTATGGAAAAAATCAAAGAAGGATTTATTCAGAATTTTGCATCTTTCGTATATGAGGACGTTTGTCGTGAAAAAATGTGGGAATTATCTGCCAAAGGGAAAACGCTTTCGTTTGAAAAAGTCGGTCGCTATTGGGGCAGTAAAGCAGGCGAAATAGATATCGTTGCAATCGGAAGCGAAGAAAAGAATTTGATTTTTGGTGAGTGCAAATATACGAAAAAAGAAAAAGGGTTGGAACTGTTGCATACGTTGCAAGAAAAAACGCCCGCTATTTTATCTTTGACGGGCGCAAAAAACGTGCAATATGTTATTTTCAGCGCAGCAGGTTTTACAACAGGTTTGCGTGACGAAGCAAAGCGGAATCCGAATTTGATTTTGGTGGAAAACTTATAAAAGGTGATGTGGAGGATTGCTTAATGTTCCACTGTTGGTTGCAACGAGAATTTTGGCGAAAATGGGGAATAGCAGCAAAAAGATAATGTTTTATTGTTTGTAGGAAAATAATATTTGCTGTAAATGTTGGGAAATAATAATTCTCAACATTTTTTTGCTGTTTTTCCAAAAATGGTAAAAGTAGTGTTGGTTTTTGTGATATAATATAACGCTAAATTGAAAAATAATATAATCGAATTTTTGAAATTGTTGTAAAAATATCAATCGTTATCCGATAGATTTTCTAAAAGAAGCAGCTCGGAAGAAAAGAACTCGGAGAGTTCGATATTGAAGCCTCTGCAAATGTTTAGAATTGTTGTCAAATTACAAGATTTGCATTTGCCTAAAATGATATTAGATAGGGTTGACGGCGCAATAGCGCCTTGCATAGCCAATTTATAACTAGACCAATTGTTCGTTTTGAGTAGTTCTTCGATTCGCGCGATGACAGCTTGAGAAAGTTCGTTTGTGTTTTGATTTTCCATAGAATATTTGCTCCTTTGTGAAAGATACAAATATTCTATCATTTCATAAAATGGTAATATTACCAAAAATGGGAAATATTTACTGTTTTATGGAATTAATTTCGATTATATAGTGTGGGAAGAGGAAAATAATGGTGTAAGAATGAAAATAGATAAAACCAATGGATAAAATTTATGAATAGAGGTGGATAAAAAATATGAAACGAGGGGCGAAATGCATCTTGAAAAAGATGATAAAATTATTGTTGCTGTATTTAGAGGAGCTGTCGGAATATAAAGATAATAAAGAAACACAGTTTCAATATGGAGAACGAACGGCATATACGGAATGCTTGGAAGTAATACAAGGTTGGTCAAAAGCGAAAAAATACGGTTTGGATTTTAATATAGAAGAAAAATATCCGTTGTAAATAATATGGTCATAGTCGTGCAAAAAATCAGGCGGTTTGGAATTGACAAAGCGTTTGTTCTGTGTTATTATAGAAGCGAAATAAGCCGATTTTAAGTCAAAAATAGTAAAAATAGTGTCTTTTCATAGCGATTAAGGGTACTGGATAGTGCTAAAATGTAGACCATTTATGCTTACTAATTCTGCAGTTGAAGCAGGTAAAAGAATAGTGGCTTCGCTCAGCATTGACCAAGTAACGTCTGGCTTTGCGAAATACGAAGAAAAAGCCACGGCAGTTCAAACTATTATGAACGCCACTGGAAAATCAATAGATGAAGTAAATGAACAATTAGAGAAATTGAATTGGTTTACCGATGAAACAAGTTATAGTTTCACCGATATGGTTTCTAATATTGGTAAATTTACTTCGAATGGCGTTGATTTAGGGGGGGCGGTAACGGCAATGATGGGTATTGCCAACTGGGCTGCATGATCAGGTCAGAACGCCGAAGCGGCTGGTCGAGCGATGTATAATTTATCGCAATCGATTGGTATGGGCGCAGTCAAGTTGCAAGACTGGAAGTCCATTGAAAACGCCAACATGGCAACAAAAGAATTTAAGGAAATTGCTATTGAAACCGCTAAGGCATTGGGCGTTTTGAACGAGAATGCCGAAACCGAAAGCGGTATAGCAGTAGGGGCGGAAAACTTTTCGAGTACACTATCGGAATGATGGTTTACAAGTGAAGTTCTTCTTGCAGCCTTAGACAAATACGGTAATTATTCCGAAGAAGTATATAAAGTAGCAACCGAGCAAGGTTTAACGGCTGCCGATGCAATGAAAATTGTTAGTTCCGAAACGATGGAACTTGGTTCTAAGGCTCTTAAAGCGGCGCAAGAAGCTAAGACCTTTACCGATGCATTGAATGCAACGAAGGATGCGGTAAGTTCAGGTTGGATGTCGACTTTTGAAACTATATTCGGTAATTACGAGGAAGCAAAGGTTCTTTGGACGGATGTCGCAAATGAACTGTATGATATTTTTGCGTCGGGAGCGGAAAGCCGTAACGAGTTGCTTGGAGAATGGAAAGAACTTGGCGGTCGTGACTTAATGATTGAAGCTTTGATGAATTCTTTGACAATTTTAAAGAATGTGGGAATGTCAAGCAAAGTGTGTAAGTTATTTTGCTTAAATTAAATTTTCATACT
>CAYZOF010000013.1:0-30366 GCA_964479935.1 uncultured Clostridia bacterium
AATTTTTTGCTATCTTTTTTTATATCTTTTGTCTCATATCTATTGTAATCCTACACTGCTTTTTTATGCACCCGTCCGTTTCCCTTGCTAAAATCAAAGAAATATGCTATAATAAATATCCGCATACGTCGGTTATGCGCAATAAACACTTTTGGGAGATGAACCATAATGAAAATAGGAATTGATATCGACGATACGATCATGAACACATTCGATTATCTCATGCCTTACGTTGCAGAATATTTCCATGCCGATTTGGCGGAGCTAAAAAAGAAGAATATCTCCTATTCCAATTTGCCCGAGGAATGGAAAGCAAAAGAATTGGATTTCTGCAAAAAATATTACGACACCGTCGTGCCCGATACGCCTATAAAGCCTGACGCCGCCGAATATCTTCCCAAAATAAAGGCATTGGGGCATACGATCTATATTATTTCGGCGAGGGACGATCGGCTGTATACGAACGCCTACCGAACAACCACCGAACAATTAGCCGCAAACGGCGTTATTTACGACAAATTGATTTGTACGTTCGATAAAGCAAAAGTCTGCAAGGAAGAAAAAATCTCACTGTTTATCGACGACTCCGTCGGGAACTGCAAAAACGTTCGACAGGTCGGGACTCCCGTTTTGCTGTTCAACAGCAAGAGCAATCTGCATACCGATACAGACGTGGAACGAGTAAATAGTTGGGCAGAAATATACGAAAAAATTAAGGAATTACAAGTATGACGCTAACCATTCAAACTGCCGAACAGGCATTGGCGGAAGCCGAAAAAAGCAATCCGGGAGCTTGGATAAAACACTCCGAATACGTCGCTCTTGCCTGCCGCAATATCGCTGAAAAATGCAACGATTTATCGGCGGATACCGCTTATATTTTCGGACTTCTGCACGATATAGGGCGATATGCCGGCATTTCTTCGGAAAGGCATTTAATAGACGGCTATCGGTATTGCAAAGCGCGTGGCTGGGATAAAGCGGCGCAAATTTGTATTTCACATGCCTTTATGATACAGGATATAAATACTTCTATCGGGAAATTCGACATGGCGGAAGACGATTATCGTTTTATGCGCGATTTCGTCAAAAATGCCGAATATGACGATTACGATTTGTTGGTGCAATTATGCGATGCTTTGACTTTGCCTTCAGGGTTTTGTTTGTTGGAAAAGAGATTCGTCGATGTTGCCATTCGATACGGAATGCACCCTGCAACGATCGACCGTTGGAAAAAAACGTTAGAGATCAAGGCATATTTTGAAAGCAAAATAGGTTGTTCCGTTTATCGATTATTGCCCGGCGTAGCGGAAAATAGTTTTGATTAACGGCAGATATTTCCAATATTTTTCGAAAACTTTCCGCTAATTATCACATTATTACAACGCAATTTACGCAATAACGTACTATACTATTCTCGTAACTCGTAACTCGAACGGATTACGTGAATAGCTTACACGTTTCCTTACGGAAAGACCTCCATAAAAAAGTCAAGAGCGTGCGCCCTTCCCCCGGGACTGTCACGCTCTTGATTTTTATTTTTTTCATTGCATACCTGCCTGCCTATTTATCTCTCAACGCATACCTGCCGCCTATATTTTTTCAACGCGTACCTGCTATGTCCATTTTTTCTAAAGCGAGCGTTATTTCCGCGTCGTCGGAGTCCTGCCCGAACGAAGTTTTTGCTCCGTCCGAAGGCAAAATGCCGCGACCATGTATGCATGTATGACTCAACGGCCAATGTACCGTCGCCGTCGTCAACTTCATGGCGTCCCCCGTCACGTAAATATACGTCGTCTGCATGATTCCTTTCCCGAACGTTTTCGCCGTTTCCGCATCGCCGATCAAACAGATATCGGCGTAACCAATCGTACCGTAATCGAGCATCGCCCCCATCAGGCATTCCGACGCCGAAGCGGAATTCGAATCCGCCAGAACGACCACGCGGCTCGATTCCGAAAAGTAATCCGCGTAAAAATTTCCGCTCGCTTTCATCTGCTCCTCTTTTTCGCCGTAATTCACCACGGTAACGACAGGTTTGCGTTCCATCGCGTTTTTACAGAAATAGGCGGAAATTTCCCGTAAAATATCCATACTTCCGCCGCCGTTTCCGCGCAAATCCAACACCAAATCGCGTTTGCCCTGTTCTCGGAATAAATTCATTGCGAGGCGAAACTCTTCTGCCGCCGCGCCGTTGAACGAAATCAAGCGTATATACGCCGTATCCGCGTTCAGACAGGACAACGGCTCTCCGCAGCGTGTCAATTCGGTCGCTTTATCCCCTTGAAAGCCATAAGAATCGGTATCGGTGCGATAGAATACGTAATTTTCCGTGTAATTGCTCTTAAAAATCGGCACGACCAGCGTTCGACCATCCGTCGTCGACACTTGCAAATAAAACGTTTCCTCTGCCTCGAACTCTACAAGAAACGCTTGCAAATCGGAAAACACCATACTTTCCCGTATTTCGTCTGCCGTTTTTCCGAATCCAATCACGCGCCAACCCGGCAACAGTCCGACAGCCTCCGCAGGAGAATTGCCGCAAACGCGTTTGATCAACAATTGCGGAACGTTTTCCGAATCCGCCGTCTGAAACACCAAGCCGATACCGCTCCGCTCCCCCTTCGACGCGCTCGCCGTGTCGGCATACTCGTCTGCGGTCATATAATAGGAATAGTCGTCCAACAAACCGTTTACCCCGTCAAATACCGCGTCGTAAAAGGCGGAATCCGCGATCTCTTCGTAATAATTTTTTTCAATCTGTCGTTTGACGCGTTCGAGCGCGCGCAACTCCGAATCGAAGCTCAATCGTCCAGTCAACGCGCCGCAACCGAACAACGCGACCGCCGCCGCGCAAACACCTATTCGTTTCCAAACCCGTTTGCTTTTTTGTTTTTTTGCCTGTTTTTCCGCCGCCATGTCGATTTCCTTGATATCCATGCTTGCCTCCGATATTTTATTCCCTATGCCGCGTCGAAACATACGCCGAAACTCGTTCCGCGTTTTATTTCCCGAGTAGCTTGTATAAGACCGTCAACACGCGAAAGGATACCGCGTCAGAAAAAAGACGAATATTCAAACCCGTCGCCTTTTCGATCTTATCCAAACGATACAGCAACGTGTTTCGATGCATGTATAAGTTTCGCGAAGTTTCGCTCACGTTCAAGCTACTCTGCAAAAACGCTTCCGCGGTTGCCAACATTTCCTCGTCCTCGAAAATTTCCGAACAATGTTCGTCCGTGATCTCTGCCAAATATTGGCGCAATTTCCCCTCGGGAATGTCCTCTAACATTTTGATGAGCAGAAATTCCCGATACGAATGCACGTTGCCCTTTATGTCGAACACGTCCGCGTAACGCAAAGCGTTTTCCGCACCGAGATAGGAGGTCGCCGCATCTTTCAATTCCCGAACTTTCGCCCCGACGCCGACGTATGCGTCTATGCCCAACTCTTCACGTAAAGACTGTACCAAAAACTCCGCATAGTCCACCGCCGAGCGGTACTCGTTCTCTTCTTCGGATACGAATTTCACCAACACGCACCGATCTTCGCTCATCTGCACGGCGGAATCGAGACTGTTGCCGCCGTACTGTTCCAACACGGCAAGCGTTTCTTTCATGAGGCGAGGTATACGCAACGCAAGCACGAAACAAGCCGCGCCGCGCACCGAATACTTCGTGGTATATTTATAAACCGCCATGGACGAACATTCCCCTAACAATATGCGTTTCAATTGCTCATGTTTGGAGAGCTCCGCATCCCGTTCCGTAAAGCTTTCGATATAGGCAGGCAATAACGCGGCATAATTGCGTCCGACGTCGCCCGCCCCCGTCAATACCCCGACGTACCCCACGTTGCGATACATAAACCGAAAATACGTATAACTGCCGTCATCGATCACTTCTTCAAAAGGTCTGTCGCAAACGGGAATACCGCTCGGATTGGTATTTTCTGCGTAAAAGCAAAAGGAAATATGCAATTTTTCCGTGATCCGCGCCACGATTCTTTCCAACTCGGACATAAAAACTCCTGAAATCTTTTCTTTTTATTATACTCCAAAAAACATTTTTTTTCAAGGAGTTTTCCTTATTTTTTACATACTCTTCACAAGATTCTCTTTTTTTTCAAAAAAGTTGATTTTTCTTAAAGAAAATCGCAAAAAATCTTTTCAATCGTATTGACATCGTTCGCAAAAAGTGGTATAATGCATAAAAACAGAGTTGATATTCGTCCGTATTCTTTTTTTCGAGAACGCAAATCGACTCGCTGAAAAATCGGAAAATGCCGTTTTTCGAAATCGGCAAAACGAATGCAGAGGAGAATAACCATGAAAAATGTTATTGAGGAAACACCCGTAAAAAGACAACCCGCATCCTTGGAGGGTTTCCGCGTGGAAGAATACGCGGAGGCGTATGCATACGACGGCGGTCCGGTAAGCGGCGTCGAAATGGCAGAAGAAGTTAACCCCACTTTCTGCAACGTCCAACCCGGTCAGCTCAATACCGCAGGTTACGATTTTTACAACTGCCAGAGTTTCGATCCGTTCATCGCAACGCTCGATATGCAGGAACGAAATCAGTTTACGGAGCTTTTCATCTTGAAATTCAAAGGCACGATGCCCGAAATCCCCGATTACGTCGTCGGCGGCGACAATCGCGAATTTTTCCGCAAAGTCTTTATCTATCTCGGTCAATACCGCGACAGAATTCCCAGCGGATTGCTCACGAAAATTTACTTGTATTCCACAAAAACTTCCAACTGACGTTTTTATGCCGTCTTGAAAAAGGAGCGTTCCGCGGTCCTTTTTCGGTTTTGGTTTCTTTAGGAAGTACGCATGCCGGCGAAGCTTTGCTTTCGAGGAATTGTACAACGCACCGCCACGAACAATACGGAAAACGTTCTCTCCTTACAGGAAAAGAACATTTTTGTTACTGCCGTACGGCGCGCACTAAATCGTTTCGACGGCGAATTTACAAACCATTAAAAATCGTTTCAAACTTCGCATGCGAGGCACTCTGCCTTTCCCTCTCGAAAAGACGTCGAAGGCAAGACACGGCATGCACGACAAGTCGATTGCGACTTGAAATTGACGCAGGATTATTACGGGCGACGTTTACGGCGTGTTATCATTATCATCTGCAACACTTAGAATATGAATAACAGGGTTTATCGTTTTGCGGCGATAAACCCTGTTTTTGCACTTTATTCGATTTTAATACAGACTCGAACTCCGTCCTCTTCGTTGAACACGCGTTGCTCGCACACTTCACGCACCAAAAACAATCCCCTGCCATGCTCCGACAAAACATCGGCGCAAACGTTACACTCAGTAATCGGGAACACGTCGTCGGTCAAAATTTTCAATTCGAGAAAACCGTCCTTAATCTCCCCCTGCAACCGCGCCGCTCCGTTCGAATGTCGCAACACGTTGCCGAGCAATTCGCACGCAACCAGCTTGCTGTCGAAAATACAATCGGAGGATACGCCCTGCACGCGTAAAAAAGAACATAACGCTTCCAACGCAACCTGCATGCTATCGTAATTTTTCACGTCAACGATCATACGTTGTCTCCTTGCTCTTTATACAAAATCCTTCAACAGCTCTTTCAACTTTGCCAAAACCTTTCGTTCCATACGCGATACAAACATCTGCGACACGCCCAAGCGTTTCGCCGTTTCGCTCTGCGACAACGCGTCCGTGTAGCGATATTTCACGAGTGCTTTCTCCGTGTCCGAAAAATCCTTCATCGCCGCACGCAACGTTTCTTTGATCTCAAAATCGTCAAATTTGTCCTCGTCGTCGGCGATCATCGAATAGAGGGAAGTCCCCTCCCCGTCCTCGTTACTCGCCATGCCGTCCAAAGAAACCGTGCCGCCGACTTCCAACGCACGCACCACTTCTTCTTCGCTGAGTCGCAATGCGTCTGCAATCTCTTTCACTTTCGGTTTCACGCCGTGTTGCGATTCGTACTCCGCAACGTACTTTTTCACCTGCGAACTCACTTCGCTCAAACGGCGCGGAATCTTCACCATTCGCGACTTATCGCGAAAATAGTTCTTAATCTCTCCCGTAATCGTCGGTGTGATAAAGGTCGTGAATTGCATGCCGAGAGAAGGATCGAATCGATCGATTCCGCGGAGCAACGCCAAGGAAGCGACTTGTTTCAAATCGTCGTATTCCACTCCGCGCCCGACGAATTTTTTGGCGAGGATATCGGCTATGTAGAGATATTTTTCGGCGATTTCATTTCGCAATGCCACGTCGCCGCTCTCTTTGTATCGCTCAAAAAGCTCGTTTATTCTTTCGTCCGCCATCATCAGCCTTCAAACATGATTTTTTCCACAATCGAACCCGTCCGATCTTTCACGAAGTCCACATTCCCGATCAACGCGTCGAGCAACGCCTTGGAAATTTCGTCCTCCATCGATTCTTCTTTTTCGCCGTCACGGCACTTGCCCCGTACGACGCAAGCAAGCGTTTCGCCCACCGTAAACTCTATCGTTGCCGAAGCAAAACCGTTACGCTTCAAAATAAGCAAGCTTTCCGTGACGCATACCTTAAAATCTTCCGCGGAATCGACGTCAAACCCGACAAGCGAACAAAGTCCTCCCGTCGTCAAACGTACCGTCGTCAAATATTCGCCCGTGAGCGGCAATGTAACCGTAAACTTTTCCATCGCGTCACCTCACTCCAAACGCATGATCGAATCCAACGAACAAATCAAAAACAATTTTTTGATTTTCGGTTGCAACCCCGTCAAACGCATCGAAAAGCCGTCTTGTTTTACCGTTTTCAGAATTTTCACGAACGTTCCCAACGTCGTGCTGTCGATAAAATTCAATTTTTTACATTCGAATTCAATATTCGCAGGGAAAGCCTTATACCCTTCCATAACCGCCTGATAAAACGCCTCTGCATTGCCGAGATCGATATCGCCCGAAAGCTCGACGCACATTTCGCCGTTTTCCGTACCGATGATTTTTACTTCGTCCATTTCTCTATACCTCGTATAGTTTCTTACGCCCGTAATTGGACGTCTCTATATATTTATACCGCAAAACCGAGCTCGTTCAAACGGTTTTGCGGCATTTTTTACGCAACTATGGGAAAAAACAAATTGCACAGCAACCCCAACGCAACGGAAAGCACGTAACAAAACGCAATCATGCCTAAATTCCGTTTCCATTGCCGCACGTTTCTTAACAAGACAACGAATCCCATGCCGGCATTCACGCAAAGCCCTGCCATGCAAGAACCGAATGTAATGCCGCCGCTCAAAAACGTCTGTGTCAATACTACGCTGGACGCGCAATTCGGGATTAAACCGATCGCGCAGGTGACGAACGGTTGCACGAAGCGGTTCCGCTGCATAATCTCCGCAAACGCTTCCTCGCCGCCCGTACCGTGAATCACCATACCCAACACGAAATTGACGAGAAAAATAAACGCGCCCACTTTCAACATATGCAAAAGCGGATAAAACAGATAATTTTTCCACGCGCTCTCCCCGTCGTGCTTTCTTCCGCAGGAACAGTTCACCTCCACGTCACGCTCCGAAAGGTAGCGTTGCACGAAAATTTCATGCGTCGTTTCGGGGGCGTTCGAAGTCGTTTTCTGTATCTCAACGCATACCTGCCTATGCCCTACGACTTTTAAACCCATATCTACGCCATACCCGACCAGCACGCCTATCGCCACTTTCGCCAAGAGCATGGGGAGCACCCAAATCGCCCCCTGCCCCGTCGAGAGCATGATGATAAACGCTTCGTCGCTCGTCGCGAAGAAAATCGCGAGCAACGTTCCCACCGTGATGTATTTCCGCTCGAACAATTTCGCCGCCATAACGGAGATACCGCACTGCGGAATAACGCCCGACGCCGCCCCGATCAACGGACCTAACTTGCCGCCGAGCCGCGTAATTTTTTGCAAGTCCGCCTTGTTTTCTATCAATTCGATGATGACATAAATGATAAAGATAAACGGCAACAACGGCAACGTGTCTTCCAACGCATGCGCGAATTGATGTCCGGATTCTTTGACCAAATCAGTAATCGTTTCCCACATATTACACCCCGACCTGAACCGCTCGACGGCTTTGCACCGTTTCCAACGTCGCCGCAAGCGGTATCGACGCCTTTGCAGTCAAAGTCATATCGGCAAAGTTTCCCAATCGGAATTGCACCAACCCTTCGGAAGCGATCATCGCCGCATTGTCCGTGCAATACCGTTTCAGTGGCAATACTAAGCGCAACCCTGCCTTGTCGCAGGCTTCCTGCAAACTACGCCGCAAATACCCGTTCGCCACCACGCCGCCGCCTGCCGTCACGCAGGAAACTTTCTTTTCCAACGCCGCCGCCACCGTTTTCTCGACCAAAACGTCTACCGCCGCGCTTTGGAAAGAAGCGGCTACGTCTGCCGTAGAATACGGCTCGTTTTTCTGCTCTTTCGTATGACAATAATTGATGACCGCCGTCTTCAAACCGCTGTACGAGAAATTATATCCGCCGCCACCTTTCAGCATTTTCGGCATAGGAATAACGTTCTGCCCGTCTTTCGCGCATCGCTCGATGTTTGGACCGCCGGGATATTGCAACCCCAGCACGCGTGCGACTTTATCAAACGCTTCCCCTGCCGCGTCGTCCAACGTCGCGCCGAGGATCTCGAACTCCGATTCCGATTTCGTATGCAAAATCGCGGTGTGACCGCCGCTCGCAAGCAACGTCACGAACGGAGGTTTCAAATCCGTCGCGTCCAAGTACGCCGCCGCCAAATGTCCGCGAATGTGATTGACCGCGATGAGCGGTTTATTCAAAGCGTACGCAAACGCTTTCGCGAACGACACTCCGACGAGCAACGCGCCAAGCAACCCTGCCCCGTACGTCACCGCCACCGCGTCGATGTCGGCGTATTCGATACCGGCATTTTTCACGGCTTTTTCCACGACGTCCGCCACGTAATCGGTATGCACGCGCGAAGCAATCTCCGGCACGACGCCGCCGTACAACGCCTGAATGCTTGCCGACGAAGCGATCTCGTCCGACAAAATCTTCCTGCCGCGAATGACCGCCGCCGCTGTTTCGTCGCAGGACGTTTCGATACCGAGAATGATCGGGTCGGTTTTCTTTATATCCGTATTTTCAAAAGGATGATACATAGTTACCTTCGTTTCTTTATTTATGCAAAAGGAGCAGTCAACGCATACCTGCCCCCTTTTTTTCGAAAACAACGCCCTCGAGCGTCCGTTTACGCTTTTTTCAAATAGTCGATAATGAAACCGTGAATATCGCCGTCCATGACCGCCTGCACGTCGCCTTTTTCGTATCCCGTGCGGTGGTCTTTCGCCATCGTATACGGACAGAACACGTAGGAACGAATCTGCGCGCCCCACTCGATTTTTTTCACGTCGCCTTTCATCGCCGCCGCTTCTGCCTGTCGCTGTTCGATTTTCTTCTCCAACAACTTCGAACGCAACATTGCGAAACACATTGCTTTGTTTTGGAGTTGCGAACGCTCGTTTTGACACTGCACGACGATTCCCGTCGGGAAGTGCGTGATTCGAACCGCCGAAGCGACCTTATTGACGTTTTGCCCGCCTGCACCGCCCGAGTGATAAATATCGATACGGATATCGTCGTCGTTGATCTCCACTTCGTTGTCGTCCTCTACCTCGGGCATGACTTCCAAGGAACAGAAAGACGTCTGACGGCGTTTGTTCGCGTCGAACGGCGAAATACGCACCAAACGATGTACGCCCATCTCCGCTTTCAAATACCCGTAGGCGTTTTCGCCCTCCACTTGGAACGAAACGCTCTTCAAACCCGCGCCGTCTCCGGCTTCTCGGTCCAGTTCCGTCACCTTAAAGCCCATTTTTTCACAATAGCGGTTATACATACGATAGAGCATCTGGCACCAATCGCACGCCTCCGTACCGCCTGCCCCGGCATGGAGCGAAAGCATTGCGTTGTGGTTGTCGTATTCGCCTTTCAAAATCGCGCGAATACGCATATCTTCGATATCCTTTTCCGCGATCGTCAACATTTCGTCAAGTTCGGAAATCAGGCTCTCGTCGCCCGTTTCCTCGATCAAATCAATGACGTCCTCTGTATCGGACAGTGCGGTTTCGCCCTTTTCGTACGCCGTGATTTTATTGCGGAGCGCGGAAACTTCCTTGCCGATTTTCGTGGATTTTTCCAAATCCTGCCAAACCTCCGGGTTTTCCTGCTCCTTTTCGAGTTCTGCAAGGCGAGGGCGGAGATGCTCGATATCCAAGGCGTATCCTGCCTCTTTGAGCAATCCGCGCATCGCTTGTATTTTTAATCTGTAATCATCTGCTTTGAACATAAAAATTCCTTTTCTTTGCGTTACTGTTCGTCTGCTTTGTTCTCAGGTTGCGCCTGTTTTGCACTACTCATGCTCGAAAGCGGCGAAGGCATTTGACGACGGAACACTCTCGGTTGCGCCGGTTGCGTCGGCGCGGAAGTAGGCGTCGAAGTCGGCGCAGGTGCAGGAGTAGGCGCAGGGCGCGCCTCCACTTTCACCTTCAACAACACGCTGATCGTCGAACGCTGAATGCGTTCCACCATTTCGTCGAACATATCGAATCCTTCTTCCTTATAGGAAATGATCGGGTCGACCTGTCCGTACGCGCGCAAACCAATACCTTTACGCAACTGATCCATCGCGTCGATATGATCGATCCAGTTTCTGTCGACCGTCATCAACAGCACTCTGCGTTCCACGGCATAGAAATCCACGCCGAGTTCTTTCAGTTCCTCGATCTTTTTCTCGTATTCCTTTTCCACCTTACGAGAAATCTTATTCAACGCCGTTTCGTAATCCCACTTCATCAATCTTTCACGGGTCACGTAATTCGTTCCCTCAGGAAGAACTTTCGTTTCGAGCGCGGCGTTGAGTTCCGCCTCGTTCCAAAGTTCCGGCATAGCGTCCACGTTGACCGCCGACGACAGCGTCTCCGCTACATAGTCGGGAATATATTTCAAGATCTGATCGTGCACGTTTTCGCCGCGCAATACGTTCATACGCTCGCCGTAAATGACTTCGCGTTGTTTATTCATGACGTCGTCGTACTGCAAAACGCTTTTACGAATACCGAAGTTTCTGCCCTCGATGTTCTTCTGTGCGTTTTCGATACCGCTCGAAAGCATTTTGGACTGCAAACAGGTATCTTCGTCGATTTTGAACATATTATACAGCGACTTCATTCTTTCGCCGCCGAAACGAAGCACCAAATCGTCTTCCAAGGACAAATAGAATACGGACATACCCACGTCGCCTTGACGACCGGCACGGCCGCGGAGCTGGTTATCGATACGGCGAGATTCGTGCCGTTCCGTACCGATGATGCAAAGACCGCCCGCCGCGATAACCTTTTCCTTTTCCTCGTCCGTTTCTTTCTTATAATATGCATATACTTCTTTATATCTTTCGCGGAGCGTCTTGATCTCGTCGGAAATATCGGTGATGTACATACTCATCGCCAAATCAATGTCCTCGAGATTCGCACCCTCTTCGCGCAAACGCTTTTTCGCCAGATATTCGGGGTTACCGCCGAGCAAAATATCCGTACCGCGCCCTGCCATGTTGGTAGAGATGGTTACCGCGCCGAATCGACCTGCCTGCGCGACGATTTCCGCCTCGCGTTCGTGGTTTTTCGCGTTCAAAATATTATGTTTTACGCCGTTTCTCTTCAACAGACGGGAAATCTCCTCTGACTTATCTACGGAAGAAGTCCCCACCAAGATCGGCTGACCGCCTTCGTGGCGTTCCATAATCGCATTGATGATAGCGCGTTTTTTGCCGTCGATCGTAGAATACACCATATCGGGCAAATCGACACGCTTCACGGGACGATTCGTCGGAATCTCCACAACGTCGAGCGCGTAAATCGTTCTGAATTCCGACTCTTCCGTCTTTGCCGTACCCGTCATACCCGAAAGTTTCTTATACAAACGGAAATAGTTTTGGAAAGTAATCGTTGCATACGTCTTGTTCTCGCTACGTACTTCCACGTGCTCCTTCGCCTCAATCGCCTGATGCAAACCGTCCGAATAACGACGACCGATCATCAAACGCCCCGTAAATTCATCTACGATGATAACTTCGCCTTCGTTGACGATATAATCTTCGTCGAGTTTGAACAACTTATGCGCTTTCAATGCCTGTTGAATGTGGTGATTCAAGTCCGCATGCTCGACTTCCGCAATGTTGTCGATATGGAAGAAACGTTCCGCTTTCCGCGCGCCGCTGTCCGTAAGTTCCACCGTTTTTTCTTTGCGGTTGATGATGTAATCCCATTCGCGAGCCGCCGCCAAAGACATCTTTCCCTCGGGAGCCGCCGCCAAAGCCGCCGCGCGTTTTTCCGCGAGTTCCGCTTCGTAATTCGCCTGCTCCTCCAACGTCATTTTCGTATAGTCGACGTACTCTTCTTCGTCGTCCGTATCTTCTACGACCTTTTTCTTCTTTTTCTTGTTGCCTTTCTGCGCCAAAAACGCCGCGTCCTGCTCCTCCTTCAACTCGTCGTCGAAACCACCCGAAAGCGTCCGAACGAGCTGATCTACCTGCACGTACAGATCGGAAGATTTTTCGCCCTTACCGGAAATGATAAGCGGCGTTCTCGCTTCGTCGATCAAAATGGAGTCCACTTCGTCCACGATAGCGAAGGTCAAATCTCTTTGTACCATCTTCTTCAAATCGGTCTTCAAATTATCGCGAAGATAATCGAAGCCGAATTCGTTGTTCGTACCATATACGATATCGCACTGATAAGCAGCGCGCTTTTCATCGTCTTCCATACCGGGAACGACTACGCCGACAGTGAGCCCCATGAACTTATGCACTTTACCCATCCATTCCGCGTCACGCTTTGCAAGGTAATCGTTTACCGTAACGATGTGAACGCTCTTGCCCGTTAATGCGTTCAAATATGCCGGCAAGGTGGAGACGAGCGTCTTACCTTCACCCGTACGCATTTCCGCGATACGTCCTTGATGCAAACAAATACCGCCGATGATCTGCACGCGGAAATGTCGCATATTCAAAACACGTTTTGCCGCTTCGCGCAGCGCGGCGAATGCGTCGTACAAAATATCGTCGAGCGTCTCTCCGGCAGCCAACCTGCCTTTCAAGACCGCCGTTTGCGCTTTCAACGTTTCGTCGTCCATCGCCTGATATTTGCCTTCCAACCCTTCGACGACATCCGCCATCTTGTTCAATTGGCTAAGGCTCTTTCTGGCGTCTCCGCCTTTCAAATACTTAAACAATCCCATAAAAACTCCGATAGATTTATTTTTTTGCGTTGACATTTCTTCCCTCGCATCCGCCCGAAAACGCGGCGGTAGGGAACGCACGTTAATCCAGTTTCTATTTTACAATATTTCTATGGAAAATGAAAGCATTTTTACGCCCTTTTTTCAAAAAACTCCCAAACATTTCCCGTTATTTCCGTAAAATAGCCCCGACTAACTCATTTATAACCGTTTTTTTCGTTCCTCACACAACTTTCGTTTATTTTCTTGACACTCCCGACGAAATATGTTATACTAAAAAAAGGTATCCTTTCGGAGGGCAACTTATGAGCAAAGTCATCGTTCCCCAAAACTATTCGCCTCGCTTAGGCTTATACGATACGCAAACGGCAATCGGCTTATTGAAACGCACGTTCGAAGAACGTCTTTGCCTTGCGCTCAACTTAAAACGCGTCTCCGCGCCTTTATTCGTCGATCCTTCCACGGGTTTGAACGACGATTTGAGCGGCGTGGAACGCCCCGTACGATTCGATCTGAAGGAAACGGGAACGGACGCCGTCGTCGTGCATTCGCTCGCAAAATGGAAACGTATGGCACTCTCCGTATACGAATTCTCCTCGGGCGAGGGACTGTACACGGACATGAACGCCATTCGTCGCGACGAAGAAATGGACAATCTGCACTCCGTCTATACCGACCAATGGGATTGGGAGAAGATTATCACGCGCGAAACGCGCAACGTAGACTATCTCAAAAAAGTCGTCCAAGGCATCGTCGGCGCGATTTGCGACACGCTCGACTTCCTAAAATGCCGCTATCCGCAACTCCGCGTCGAGTTGCAACGCACGGTACATTTCGTCACCACGCAGGAATTGGAGAATGCCTACCCCGACCTGACGGCAAAAGAACGCGAAAACGCCGTATGCAAGGCACATAAAACGGTATTTCTCATGCAGATCGGCGACAAATTGGAGTCCGGAAAACCGCACGATTCTCGCGCACCCGACTACGACGATTGGTCGCTCAACGGCGATATCTTGTTTTGGAACGACATACTGGGTTGCGCGGAAGAAATTTCCTCGATGGGCATTCGCGTGGACGAAAAAGCCTTAGACGAGCAACTGACGAAAGCGCACGCCGACGAACGACGAACTCTCCCTTTTCACAAAGCGTTGTTAGACGGCAAGCTCCCCTTAACGATGGGCGGAGGCATCGGGCAATCCCGACTCTCCATGTTGCTTTTGGAAAAAGCACACATCGGCGAAGTGCAGGTGTCACTCTGGGACGAAACGACGAAGCAGGTATGCAAACAAAACGGAATCGTATTATTATAATCCAACCGTGTACGAGATGACGACGGAGTTTTCGCTCCGCCGTCGTTTTATATTTCAACGCGTACACGGTATGCCGATATGCACATATACGCATATTTACCTATATGCATGTATTCGACGTTTTCGTCGTTCGGTTCGAACGTTTCTCCCCTACCGAAACGCTTGCTTTTTCAGATAAAATATGTTATAATGCGTTTTGCTATTTTATATAAAGGACGAAACAAGATGGCACGCTCCTATACGCACTTAACTTACGAACAACGCTTGGAAATCAAACGATTATCGGAAGCAAACAATTCTAAGAAAAAAATCGCCGAACTTCTCGGCATAAACGTAGCAACCGTATATCGCGAAATCAACAGAGGCACCCTCGGCGGAACGTACGCCCCGAATTATGCGGAACGGCAATATCGCGCCAATCTGCAAGAAAAAGGAAAGTCTTCTCTTCTCGATGAAAATCCGGAACTCGCCGAATACATCGCCGATTTAATTCTACATAAAAAATACAGTCCGGAAAAAATCGTTACGCTTCTCAAAACCGAAAAACGTTTTTCGAAAATTCCCCTTTCCAAGCAAACCATCTATTACAACATCGATAACGGTAAAATCCCCGGCGTCACCAGAGCCGCCCTGCGAAAAGATACTTCACGAATTTTCAACAACGGACAAATTATCATTCCGCAGTGGGTTTTAAAAGAATTGAACTTAAAGGACGGAGACACACTCCGTTTCGAAATTTTGGAGAATGGTAAAATTCTATACTCAAAAAACGAATAGAGCGTTCTCTATTTCGACATGAGATTGCATTTCATAAAAAATACGCAAATCGTTTTATGCGATCTGCGTATTTTTTTATCGTCTATTTTTGTTATTATTCCCCGAACATGATTGAACGGATACTGTCGATCTCCTCCTGCGTAACGCCGATGGAAAGCATATAATTTTCCGTCTTTTCGGACAATGTTTCCCCGTCAAATTCTTCCAACTTCGCACGGAACTTTTTGAAATACGGTTCTGCGTACGTACCCGATTGCGAGCTACGCGTACCGTAAATCGAGAAAGTCGTCGTTTCGTAATCCACAATCAAATCTCTTTCCGAAACGCCGAGCAAGGCATTGAAAAGGAACGCCACCGTACCCGTTCTGTCCGCACCGCCCGTGCAATGTATATACATCGGATAATTTTCTTTTTTCGCCATCGTAGAGAATACTTTTCGATAAGCTTCTTTGTACGTATTGCTAAACGCGCTCGCGTAGCCGTCGATTGCCACCCCGATTAACGTCGCGCCCGGGATAGAGCTTGCCGTCAGTCCGTTCGTACCGCGCAAATCGAGGTCGGTCTTGATCCCCAAAACCACGCTCATATACTCCTTACCCTCGTCCGACAAGGTCGTATTGAAAATATCGGCAGGCTCCAACGAGCCACCGCGATAAATCAACCCTTGTTTCGTGCGTTTACCGGACGCCGTCAAATAGCCGCCCATATCGCGCGTGTTGCGGATTCCGTCTATCTCCAATACGCGAGGACCGTTATCCGTCGTCGTGAAGCTCTCCGTCACGGAATACGTCGCTCCGTCCTCCATCGTCACCGTCACCGACCACTCGTACTCCGTCGCTTTCAACAAATTATGCAATTCGTAGGAAGTAGCCTCACCGCCCAACGTGACCGACGTCCTTTCGGATTCCGATTTCACGCCGTATTCCAAAAGATAGCTCTCCACGCCTTTTTTCGAGCATTCCCATTGGAGCTTTACGCCTTTCTCTTGGTTAGCGTCGCCACGCGCGAAATTCGCCACGTCCGCGCCTTCCGACGTCAAGTACGCTTTCATAGATTCGATGTACGGATATATCTCCCCCGTACCGCTCTTAACCGTTAATTTCAACTCTTTTTCCTCAACTTCTTCGCTACTGCTCGAGCTGTCCGCCGCAACGGACGAATCGCCTGCCGAAGCTCTGTCACTCGAGCTTTCCGTTTTAACGGAAGTATCGCCGGAGTTGCTCACCGAGTCGTTGTTGCCGCCGAAATCGAACGAACACGCACTGAACGAACACGCCAACAAAGACGCCAGCAAAAGACAAATTGTTTTCTTCATTTTTGACCTCTTTTCTTCACTTTTTTCACGAGTTCGAACCCGTCGGAACATGCCGTCCGCGCCTCGCGATGTATTTATTATACCATAAGTTTTCGAAATGTCAATAGCCGATTCGTCGCAAAAAGTCTCTTTTTTATTTCAAAACCCGTCCTCTTTGAAAACAAAGGACGATTTTCATCATCGTCCTTTGTTGCGTTAAAGATATTTTTTCAAACTTTCCGCTCTGTCCGTGCGCTCCCATGAGAAACCTTTATATCCGAAATGCCCGTAAGCCGCCGTCTTTTTGAAAACGGGATTGCGGAGTTCCAAATTCCGAATAATCGCATACGGCCTTAAATCGAATTCCGTCTTGATGATCTCCGCCAAACGCTCGTCGTTCACCTTACCCGTACCGTGGCTATCCACAAAAACGGAAACAGGTTTCGCCACGCCGATCGCATACGCCACCTGAATTTCCACTTCGTCCGCAAGTCCTGCCGCGACAAGGTTCTTGGCGATATAACGGCAATAGTACGCCGCGCTTCTGTCCACCTTTGTGGGGTCTTTCCCTGAAAACGCGCCGCCGCCGTGCGCGCATCTGCCGCCGTAGGTGTCCACAATAATTTTTCTGCCCGTCAAACCGCTGTCGCCTTCCGGTCCGCCGATCTCGAATCGCCCCGTCGGATTCACGTAAATTTTCGTCTGCTCGTCCATCAATTCCGCAGGAACGATTTCTTCGATTACGTATTTTTTCATATCCGAGCGAATTTGCTCTTGAGAAACGAATGCGTCGTGTTGCGTGGAAACGACCACGGTATCCACACGCTTCGCCACGCCGTCCTCGTATTCCACAGTCACCTGTGTTTTTCCGTCGGGACGAAGATAGGGCAACAAGCCGCTCTTTCTAACGTCCGTCAGACGCTTTGCCATGCGGTGCGCGAGGGAGATCGTCAACGGCATCAGCTCCTTCGTTTCGCGACAAGCATAACCGAACATCATGCCCTGATCGCCCGCGCCGAGCTGGTCTTCCGCGTCGCCGCCTGCCGTTTTCTTTTCGAGCGACGCATTCACGCCCATCGCAATATCGGGGGATTGTTGATGAATCGCCGTAATAATCTTGCATTTGTCATAGGCAAACGTGCCGAAATCGTACCCGATTTCTTTAATGATTTCTCTGGCTTGACCTTCATAATCGATCTCCGCCGTCGTCGTTACTTCGCCCATAATGAGCAACGTATCGAACGCCGCCGCGCATTCGATTGCGGTGCGCGCGTTGGGATCTTGTGCCAAAATCGCGTCCAAAAGTCCGTCGGAAATATTGTCGCAAACCTTATCGGGATGTCCTTCGGTGACGCTTTCGCTGGTAAAAAACTTTTTCATGTAAAAAATCCTCTTTTTAACATAGTTCATCATCGCGATTGGGATTTGCGATGAAGTTCCGAATAATTCCATACGATTCTCGGAAATAAGGGAATCCCGCATAATGTCATCGAGCGAGCGACATCGCATGTTATCGTGCGGCATTACTTTGACATTATATATCTTTTTTTTCTCTTTGTCAACTTATTCCATGCATTGCAAACGCGCTTGCAAAAAAAATTTATTCGTGCTATAATGAAAGCATTATGACGGAACTTCGACAAACGCAACTGAAAAATTGCAAACTCTGCCCCGTGGAATGCGGCACGAACCGTTTAACGGGCGTCGGCGCATGCGGAGCGGAAGGCTTGCGCATCGCAAAATATTATCTCCACCCCTTCGAAGAACCGTGCATCTCGTTCAAAAACGGGAGCGGCACAATTTTTTTCACGGGTTGCAACCTACGTTGCGTATTCTGCCAAAACTACGAAGTTTCACGCGCAAAGCGCGGAAAATCCATTACCGCGCACGAACTGGCGGATATTTTTAAGGAATTAGAGGATATGGGCGCGGAGAATATCTCGCTCGTTACGCCCTCCCACCTCGTCCCCTATCTTCTCGACGCGTTCGAACTGTATCGCCCGAAAATCCCCGTGGTATATAACACGAGCAGTTATGAAAAGGTCGAAACGTTACGACAAATCGACCCGTACGTAGATATTTACCTGCCCGACGTAAAATTTTATTCTCCCTCGCTCTCGACGCGCTATCTCGGCAAACCGGACTATTTCGACGTCGCCGAAGAAGCCGTCGCGTTTATGGCGCAAAAACCGCTCGAAATGCGTTCGGACGGCAAAATGCTGTCCGGCTGTATCGTGCGGCATCTCGTCATGCCGCTCTGCACGGGAGATTCCAAATCGATCGTCAAATGGTTTCGTCGCGAGCTTCCCGAAAGTACCTATCTCAGCCTCATGAGTCAATACACGCCTTTCGGCGACATTGCGGACAAAAAGGAGTTATCTCGCCCCGTCACGGCGCGAGAATACGCCGCCGTCGTCGATACGGCGTTGGAGCTCGGCATACAAAAACTTTTCACGCAGGAATTATCCTCGGGCACGCAAGCGTATATCCCCTCGTGGGATTATTAACGGAATCGCCTATTCTGCTCCCGTAAGATTTTTTTTACGAGTTTTGCCGCTTGTTTCGGCGTGGCGAACAGCAAACGCTTTTCCCAAATTTTGATTTTTAACATCCTATTATCCACATTCACGTTTTTATTTTGTGGACAAAAATATTTCTTATACGGAGGATCGCTCATGTTGATTTCCGCAGACAACGTACAATTCGGCTTCAACGGCGGTTCGTTGCTCGAAAATATCTGTTTTTCGATAAACGAAAGCGACCGCGTCGGACTCATCGGCGCAAACGGCGAAGGCAAAACCACTTTAATCCGCTTGATTTTATCGGAATTAGAACCCGAAAGCGGCTTCTTTTTCCGAAAAAACGGCATTCGGATCGGGTATCTTGCGCAAAACGGCGGCTATGATTCCGCAAATACCGTATTCGAGGAAATGCGCGACGTATTCCGCGAGGACATTCGCGCCATAGCCGCGCTCCGCGAAACGGAAGAAAAAATTTCCGATTGCGCGGAAGACACCGCCGAATACCGCGCACTCTCCGCCCGTTACGAGTCCTTGAACAAGCAAATCGCTTCGCGCGACAGTTACCAATTCGAGGTCAAGATCCGCACGGTACTGAACGGTATGGGCTTTGAAAACGTATACGATCAACCCATCTGCACAATGTCCGGCGGCGAGAAAACTCGTCTGAAACTCTGTCGACTGCTTCTGGAATCGCCCGAGCTCCTGATTTTGGACGAGCCGACCAACCACCTCGATATGAAGACGCTCTTTTGGCTGGAGGACTATCTTTCCGCCTACAAAGGTGCGATCCTCACCGTGTCGCATGACCGATATTTTTTAGATAAGCTCGTCACGCAGATCTACGAAATCGAGAACAAAAAACTCTGCGCGTTCAAAGGCAATTACACGAAATATAAAACGCTGAAAGCGGAAAAAACGGCGCGCTTAATGAAAGAATACGAGAAACAGCAGGAAGAACGCGCACACATGCAAGAATACGTGGACAAAAACCTGGTACGCGCGTCCACGACGAAAATGGCACAATCGCGTCGAAAAGCTCTCGAAAAAATGGAGCTTATCGAAAAACCCGTTTTGCCGCAAACGCCGCCGAATTTCCGTTTCTCCTATACGGAAAAATCCTACGAAAAAGTGCTGGAAGTCGATAACTTAAAGCTGACGGCAGGCGAAAAGACGCTCCTTGAAAACGCATCGTTCACGTTGACGCGCGGTGAAAAATGCGCCGTCGTGGGCGACAACGGCACGGGAAAATCCACCCTCGTCAAAGAGATCGTCAAAGGCAAAAATCCGGCGATTCGATTGGGACGATTCGTCAAAATCGCCTGTTACGACCAAGAAAACGCCAACCTGAACCCTGAAAATACCGTCTTGGAAGAGCTTTGGGGCAGACACGTCACTTGGGAACAGACCAAAGTCCGCAATATTTTGGCGCAAGCCAAATTAGAAGCCGAAGACGTCGATAAAAAAGTCCGTATGCTTTCGGGCGGAGAACGGGCAAAGCTCGCCTTGGCGGTATTCGAATGCGAAAACGGCAATACGCTGCTTTTGGACGAGCCGACCAACCACCTCGATTTGCCTGCCCGAGAAAGCTTGGAGGCGGCTCTTAAAGCGTTCGACGGCACCGTGTTGTTCGTTTCGCACGACCGATATTTTATTCGCGCGCTCGCAGGGAAGATTTTAGAATTGGAGAACGGCGGTGTCAGAGAATTCGTCGGTTCTTACGACGAGTATACCGCCTATAAAAACGGTTTGAAAGAAACGCAACAAACACCCGCCCCCTCCGTTGCCGCAAAATCGGAGAAAAAAGAAAGCGGCTATCGGAGCAAGGAAGAACGCGCCGAAAACGCACGCCGACAGATTCGCGTCAAAAAAATCGAAACGGAGATTTCCGCGCTCGAAACGGAAGAAGCCGATATCAACGCGTCGCTCTCCCTATCGGAAGTCACGGCAAACTTCGCTCTGTTGACGGAAAAATGCAACCGACTCAACGAAATCAAAGGAAAACTCGACGAATTGTACGCCGAATACGAAACGCTTTTGTAATCATTCAGCGATACGACCGAAATCCGCAACTTTTTCGAAAATTTTGAAAAAGTTGCATTTTTTTTATAAAAACACTTGACAACGCTTAAAAGACATGATATCATTTTAATATCAAACCTATATTCAGGAGGTTTTTTATGGAAGAAATTATTCTACGTAACAAAAAACACGGTATGCGTACGCTTCTTCTTTGCATACTGGCAGAACTCTGTCTTCTGGCAGGAGCGATTATCCTGACAGTACTGGGAATCGACGCGCTCGCGATTGCATGCTTCGGCGTTATGTGCGTGGCGTGGATACCGCTCGCAGGATTGCGCGTATTGAAGCCGCAAGAAGCACTCGTCTTGACACTGTTCGGGAAATACATAGGCACATTGAAAGGCGAAGGTTTTTATGCCGTGAACCCGTTCTGCGTTTCCGTCAACCCTGCGGCAAAGACGAAACTGAACCAAAGCGGCGACGTTTCCGCCATACACTCCGTCCAGGCCGCAGGACAAGACGTTTCGCTCCCCCTCGTCGATAAAAAGATTTCCTTAAAAATAATGACGCTTAATAACAATCGCCAAAAAATCAACGATTGTCTGGGGAATCCCGTAGAAATCGGCATTGCGGTCATGTGGAAAGTCGTCGACACGGCAAAAGCGGTGTTCAGCGTGGATAATTATAAAGAATATCTGTCTTTGCAATGCGACAGCGCACTTCGCAACATCGTACGCATCTATCCCTACGACGTCGCACCGGGCGTAGACACGACGGGTGACGGTTTGGAAGACGACGGAAGTCTTCGCGGTTCTTCCGAAATCGTTGCCACGCGCATTCGCGACGAGATCCAGTCCCGAGTCAACGAATCCGGTCTGGAAATTATAGAAGCGCGCATCACCTACCTCGCCTATGCGCCCGAAATTGCGGCGGTTATGCTCCAACGTCAGCAGGCGTCTGCCATTATCGACGCGAGAAAAATGATCGTAGACGGCGCGGTCGGTATGGTAGAAATGGCACTCGAGCGGATCAATGACGGCGGTTTGGTACAGCTCGACGAAGAACGCAAGGCGGCAATGGTATCGAACCTTTTGGTGGTGCTGTGCGGCAACCACGACGCGCAACCCATCGTGAACACGGGTTCGCTGTATTAACGAATGGCAATCATGAACGAGAATCAAAAAAAGCAAGTTCCTCTACGCCTGTCGCCGAAATTGTACGAAGCAATCGCCGCTTGGGCGGAAGACGATTTCCGCTCGGTCAATGGTCAAATCGAATATCTTTTGTCGGAATGCGTCCGACAACGCAAAAAGAACGGAAAGTACGTTTCCGACCAAATCGACGTACCTCCCGAACTCGATATCGAATAATATGCCATACGGCGAAGCCTCTAAGGCTTCGCCGTATATTCGTATATTCGTTTATTTGTTTCAGCATTCGAAATCCAGACAACTCCTCGTTGCGGTAAACGGTCGTACATACGTGTCCGCAACGGCAACGTGCCGAGGATCCGTCGCGTACGCTTTCAATGCCGCCGCATTCTCGAACGAAGCGTCCAACATCACGTCCGCGGTAGACGACGGCAACCCGTCGCAAATCACTTTCACATCCTTCAAGCCTTCGATCTTCCCCGACAAGTCCTCGAGATTCGCCTTGATATTGCGCTTTACGCTCGTTTTTTCCTCTTCGCTCATCTCCTTGAGCTTCCACAAAATAATATGTTTCACCATAATTGTATCGTCACTCCTTTCTTCGAATGTCCACCGTCCGAACGCGCCCGACCGACGCACTCATTATAGCATAAATTCAACTTCCGCGCAAGCGTTTCAACACAAAAAAATATTTTCGGCCCACCGTATACGGTTGCCGCTCGAAACGCGGCATTCGCGCCGCGCAAACGTTTTTTCTTAAAAACCGAGAAAAATTGGTTTTCCCTTCGATAAAACACTTGCTTTCTGCTCTCCGATATGCTAAAATGGATACGATATATAATGTGTTATACATTCCGTTATTTTAGGCTACGCCGCGCAATAACGTACGAAAATTCTCGTTTGAGACAGTACGCGGCATTGCCTCTAAAATGATAGAGGAGCATATATTTTATGGGTAAAAAAGATTATGATCTGGTCGCCGTGCAGAAGAACCTTCTGTCCGTCGCGGCAAGACTGTTTTTAACGATCGGATATGACAAAGCCTCCGTCCTGAAAATCGCCGACGAGTCGAAAATAAACAGCGGCTCCGTTGTCTACGCTTTCAAGACGAAAGAAGGCGTCGTTTGCGAACTCATCCGCTACATTTTGGACGAACAGTTCACACGCGCGGAAAAAATGTCGCAAGGGAAAACGGACGATAAAGTTTTACTCTATGCGACGACAACCGTCTTACAGCTTTACATGGCGGAATTAAACGAAAATACGAGGAAAATTTATGACGTGGCGTACGTCTTGCCGAATTCGTTGGAGATTATCCTCCATATATTCACGCAAAAAACGATAAGTTTTTTCCAAGACTCCTTGCCCGACTGGACGGAGAAAAACTTTTACGAGCGTGAAATCGCCTCTGCCGGCGTCATTCGGAACTTCATGGCAATTCCGTGCGGCATATACTTCACCATGGAAAGAAAGGTCAATGCTTTTTTGGAATCGTTCCTCACGTTGTACTACATTTCGGCTCCGAAAATACGTGAAGCCATCGAATTCGTCTCGCAATTCGACTTCAATACCGCGGCGCAGCAAGCTTTCGACGAAATACTCGCCAAAATCGAAGCCGATAAAAAGAAATGCAATCAAAAAAATAAAAACGCTCAGACGGCGAACAATTAAGCCGTCGCTCGGACGGGAACTTCCCCGAAAAGCGTTTCAAGGAGGAAAACAATATGCGAAAAATTCCCACCATCGCCTTCATGTACGATTTCGACAAAACGTTATGCGACCGCGACATGCAGGACTATGCCTTTATTCCGAATCTGCAAATGTCCAGCGAAGAATTCTGGTCGGAAACCGAGCAATTCCGTAAAAAGAATTACATGGAAGGCATTTTAGGATACATGTACTACATGATGTACAAATGCAAAGAAAAGAACATCCCTTTTACGAAAGAGTATTTGCACTCTTTGGGCAAAAATATCAATTTTTATAAGGGAGTACAGAATTGGTTCACGCGGATCAATCACTACGGCGAATCGATCGGCGTGAAAATCGAGCATTACGTCATTTCCAGCGGCTTAAAGGACATCATCGAAGGCTCGGCTATAAAAGACGAATTCAAAAAGATTTTCGCCTGTCAATACTATTTCGACGAAAACGGGAATGCCGTTTGGCCGAGCATTGCCATCAATTACACGCAAAAAACGCAATATATTTTCCGTATTTCCAAAGGCATTTACGACGAAACGGACAGCCGAAAGGTCAATGAAAAAATGTCGGAACGCGTCGTTTCCTACGAGAATATGGTCTACTTCGGCGACGGAATCACCGATATCCCCTGTATGACGTTCGTCAAAAAGCAAGGCGGCACGTCCATCGCGCTTTATCCGAAGGGAAAAAAGGACAAAGTCACCAATTTGCTCCTCGACAATCGAGTCAATTATATTTGCGCCGCAGATTACCAGGAAGGGAGCGATTTGGACTCCTTGGTGAAATGCATTCTGCAGGAGCGAAAGCTCTCCCATACGTTGCTGTTGAAACAAAAACAACAACGTACGCGCGAATCCAAAAAGATAGTACCGAAAAACTAAGGTTGAAATTTTTTCAACAGGCTGTATATTCTTTCCAATTTCCTCACAAAATAGGTTTTGAACCGTTCTTCGCGACGGCTCAACGGAGGAAAGTATGAAAGCAACAGGAATTGTCAGAAGAATAGACGAGCTGGGCAGAGTGGTTATTCCCAAAGAAATACGTCGCACTCTGCGTATCAAAGAAGGCGACCCGTTGGAAATCTTCACCGACAGGGACGAGCTTATGCTCAAAAAATATTCCCCTATCGCCACTTTGGAACGGTTCAGCAAAGCAACGGCGCGCTCCTTGAACGATTTGAGCGGTAAACTGGCTATCATTTGCGACACGGACGGCATTTTGCATGCCTGCGGTGACGGTAAAAAAGATTTAGACGGCAAAAGTCTCTCCGAGGACATGGAGCGGATCTTACGCGAACGACGCAGCTATATCGCCAATGCCGCAGAAGGCGGAGATATTTTGCCCATCACCTCCAACCGCGAAGAGGGTATTACGGCGCAAGTCATTGTGCCGATCGTCTCGGGCGGAGATTGTTTGGGCGCGGTTGCCGTGCTTTCCAAAGAAGAGGGAGCAAAAATGGACGGCGCGGACATGAACCTCGCACGATTGACGGCAGACATCCTCGCCAATCAATTCGAATAATACGAAATGCAGGCATACAGGTATGCGTTGAATGCATAAAAGAGGCATGCAGGTATGCGTTTAACTTAAAAAGAATTATTTTCTTTTCAACTCGAACCTGCCCCCCCTTTCTACACAATTCCGGTGACACACAAAAAAGCGGACGAATCGTCCGCTTTCGGTTTTTTATAGTGCTTATTTTCAAGCATGCATCCAAGTCTTGTTACGCCAATCGTCCATTGTTAAAAACCGATTCGCTGTTTCTTGCGGATTTGTACGCAAAATCTCCGCGTCGCTTGGCGATAATATATTTGCCTCGCCAAGAATCCAATCACTGGTCAACGAATCGGGAAAATACAACTTCTGCAACTTCGTCGCTGAAAACGCATAACTCTCGATTACCCGAACGCCTGTTCCCAACGTCACTTCCGTCAAATTCTCACAATACGAAAAAGCTTTCGTACATATTTTTGTTACGGAATCCGACAAAACGATTTTTTCCGTTTGACTCGCCATCGCAAATGCATTGCTATTAATTACCGTAATCGTATCAGGAATTTCCACCGATGTATCCGTTCCGACATACCCGATTAAAATCGTATCTGCTCCTTCAGAATATGTAACAAAATCTCCTATACGACGAAGTATACTCACCTCCGACGTCGACGAATGTACACACTTTGCACGGTACGCCACTTGTCCGTTGTCGGTTTTCCCGGCGTTTATCGACAAATCGGATAAATTGTATACTTCAAACAAATTGGGGCAATCGTAAAATGCGTTAGAGCCGATTTCTTGAATATTTCGACCTATCGTGACACTATACAACCAATATTTTTGTGCAAAAGCATTTGCGGCAATTTCCCGAACTTCCAGTCCCTCGTACTCGTCCGGAATCACGATGTGGCTCGGCGTTGCATCACTCTCCGAAATACCGGTGCAAATATAATACTCTTCATTCACATCCGATTCAAATTCTAATGTATATGTCGCAGACGGTTCCGGAGGCGAATCTTGTTTCTCTTCTTCCGACGAGCTTTCCAAGCTATCCGAACTACTCTCTTCTTCTGACGAACTGTCCGAGTTCTCCGAACTACTCTCTTCTTCCGACGAACTGTCCGAGCTATCCGAACTACTCTCTTCTTCCGACGAACTGTCCGAGCTATCGGAGCTACTACTCTCTTCCGACGAACTATCCGGACTTTCCGAACTACTTACTTCTTCCGACGAATTTTCCGAACTATTACTTTCTTCGGACGAACTATCCGAACTTTCCGAGCCACTTTCTTCTTCCGACGAACTGTCCGAGCTTTCCGAACTACTCTCTTCTTCCGACGAACTGTCCGAGCTCTCCGAGCTACTTTCTTCTTCCAACGAACTGTCCGAGCTCTCCGCGCTACTCCCTTCTTCCGACGAACTGTCCGAGCTTTCCGAACTATTACTTTCTTCGGACGAACTGTCCGAACTATCAAAGCTACTACTTTCTTCCGACGAACTTTCCGAGCTCTCCGAGCTACTTTCTTCTTCCGACGAACTTTCCGAGCTCTCCGAGCTACTTTCTTCTTCCGACGAACTTTCCGAGCTCTCCGAGCTACTACTCTGTTCCAACGAATTTGAATCAAGTATAATCGGAGAACTGTCAGTGGAAGAAATTTCGTCACGAGAATCCATTATACTACCCACACTCGTGGCGGAACTGCTCGATAACGATTCCGTGTTTGAAAAATGCGGCACGAGAATCGCTAACTCCACAGCGACAAATACAACCAACAACGTTGTCCACCGAAGAATACTGCTTGTTTTATACGCTTTTACAATTTTATTAAAAATTTCTTTCAATAAACGCACCTTTTTCCTCCTATTTTTCTAATATTGTACCATACTTTTCCCTACAGGTCAATAAAAAACGACATTTTTCGACATTTTTTTAGATTCCCTTTCGTGATTTTTAATTTGCCGTTGTTTTTTCAAATTATATCAAGAAGTTTTTTTCTTCTGTAAGTCCTCCGCCTCCGCGTACTGCGACGATGCCTATGCGATACTTCAAAAGGGCGATGTCCATATCAAACCGCTTCTCCTTTCAATATAGACCGTTTTGCCGATTGTAAAAGTCAAAAAAGTCAATCGGCAAAAGGCATTTAAGACTATTGTAATGAATAAATCGTGGACTAATAACGTTGGCACGGTGTTTGTAAAGATTATCCCAATGTTAAGTATGAGTTCATCTTTTTTATTTTACAAATCATATTCTTTGTTGGCAATATATCTAACTATTGTTTGTCAGGTTGCCGATGCTCCGTTAGATTACGAAACATACCTTAAAGAAGCGGAACAATTAAATGTACTGCAGCACGAAATAGAATTTGTGAAATCGTTAAAGAAAATAGCGGTTTTGAATACTTCCGTCTTTTTTGCTTTGGATTACTACGGAAATAAAGACGGGTTCTATGATAACGCAATAAAAAATCAATAGTATCAAGATAGTTTCTTGCATAGAATTGGCACTCATCAAAAAACGGTGGGTGCTGATTTTATATCAAATAATTAATTCGACGATAATAGGAACATTTTTTGAATAATCGCTTGCAATTTAGGGAACATTTTTCGGCGAATACATCAAGAATGTTCCCCAAAACATCTGTAACGTTTGGTAATGGTTTTTATGCCAAATGGAAAACGAAAAATCCTTTTGATAATCATTTTTGCTTTTGATGAATACAAAATCCCCTTTTTATTATAATATTTTTAAGGGAAAATACCATTAATGATTGACAATCCCCTTATTTTGAGGTATAATTTAATGGAAACACATCGGAGGTAAGGGTATGAGAGAATTTAACTACTCCAAAATAAGAGAGCAAAAATGGGATTCGGAGATACTTTCTTTGATTGCCGCAATCTATAAAGAAGCAGGAAAACAAGAGTTATATCTGAAGCAACGTCCGGATGAACTTGAAAAACTCGTTGAAATTGCAAAGGTACAAAGCACCGAAAGTTCCAATGCCATTGAAGGCATTGTTACCACGAATACGAGGATCAGACAACTCGTCGAAGAAAAAACGACTCCCCGAAACCGTGACGAGCAAGAGATTGCAGGATACCGTGACGTGCTGAACATTATTCACGAAAGCTTTGATGCTATCCCGATCACGCAAAATTATATTTTGCAATTGCACAAGATTTTGTACAGCCATATGAATAACCCACAGGCAGGTAAAACAAAAAGCGTGCAGAACTATATCAGCGCAACATATCCGAACGGTCATACCGAAACATTGTTTACACCGCTTGCTCCGTTTGAAACGCCTGCGGCATTGGACAATATCTGTGCTGAATATAATCGTATTATCGGCAACAATGAAGTCGAACCGCTGATTGCCATTCCAATCTTCATTCACGACTTCCTCTGTATTCACCCCTTTAATGATGGCAACGGCAGAATGAGCCGCCTGCTCACGACGCTTCTGCTTTATCGAAGCGGATTTTACATTGGAAAATATATTTCGCTTGAAGCGAAAATCGCCAAAAACAAAGATCTTTACTATGACGCACTCGGAAAATCGCAGCACGGTTGGCACGAAGGTAATGAAGATGCCATGCCGTTCATCAAATACTTGCTTGGTACGATCCTTGCGGCATATAAGGACTTTGAGGACAGATTTTCACTTGTGGAAACGAAGCTCTCCGCACTTGAAACGGTACGGCTTGCCACCATGCAAAAGATCGGGCGGTTTTCCAAACGGGACATCCGAGAACTTTGCCCTTCACTTAGTTTAAGTTCGGTTGAGGGAGCATTACGAAAGCTCGTTGCTGACGGTGAGATTGCACGTGAAGGCAACGGTAAAAATATAAAATACTATAGGTTGAAATAATTCGTGCTTTTTGCTATCACCCAAACAACGAAGTACCGTGCAATGTTTTTGCCGATATCGGCAAAAACATTGCATAAATGTCCGTCTCCCCTGCAAAATAGGTTGAAGAAAAATCAAATACATACAATCGGCACTCATCACAAAAAAGATGAGTGCTTTTTGTTGAAAATTTGCGAAAAACTCTTGCTTTTTCGAAAGAAATGTGGTAGAATAAATCATCAACTGTATCGTGATACAGTCAGAAATAAAAGGAGTGCAGTTCCGTGTCAGAAAACGAAAGCCTCACACGAGGCGAAAAAGTCAAATCCAAAGTCCTGCACGCAGCGGCAAAGCTCTTTCTCGAAAAGGGTTACAGCAAATCGACGATGAGAGAGCTATCCGCACTTTCCGGAGTTAACTACGGATCGATGATGTTTTGCTTGCATTCCAAGGAAGATATTCTTTCCGAGCTTGTCGGTTTCGTGCTGGAAGGACAATTCGATGCAACGGCGGAAATGCTGAAGGATAAGACGGACGACAAAATCCTGTTCTATGCCGCCGAAACGACCTTGCAACTTTACCTTGCGGAGTCGAGCGAGCATATTCGAGAATTGTATTCGCTTTCCTATTCGCAACAGGCGTCATCGAACATCATTTACGAGAAGATAACGCTAAAACTCGCAGATATCTTCAAGGAGCAGTACCCGAATTACACACAGGGAGAGTTTTACATAAAGGAAATCGCATCGGCAGGCGTTATGCGAAACTATATGACAATGCCTTGCGGAATTTTCTTTACGATGGACACAAAGGTCAGAGCGTTCCTTGAAAACACCTTCCTCATCTATGAAATTCCGAGAAGTAAAATCGAAGAATCGATCAAATTCGTCGAACAGTTCGATTGGAAAATCATAGCGGACGGTGTAATCAAAAATATGCTTACCTATC
>CAYZOF010000014.1:0-29111 GCA_964479935.1 uncultured Clostridia bacterium
CTCTGCCTTTTTTGATAAGCTGGTTAATAGTAGGCATGTATTTGACCTCCTTGTAGAATTTTGGAATATATTTCTCGGAAGTTGCCCTTATCGCAACCTCAAAGAATGCAAAATCGTTTGTTGCGCTTGTCCGAACGCTCGTTCGTCAGGGCACAATATCCCCATTGCACACAACAAACATATTTTAACAGCTTTTTTGCGTTTTGTCAAACGTTTGAACGCACTTTTTTAGAAAAAAATCGATTTCCTGCATTTTTTCGCGATTTTTTTCTCAAAACGACAAATACGATAATCAGGCGGCTCGTCGCCGTCCGCAACGTTCCGCCCGTTTCGTTTGCTTATAACCCTGCGAGTTGCGCCACGCACTTCGCCTTCATATCTTGATATTTCGCAAGCTTTTCGCGTTCCGCGTCTACCAATTTCGCAGGTGCTTTTCCGACGAAATTCTCGTTATTGAGCTTGCCTTCCGCACGCGCGATCTCCGAATCGATACGCTCGATTTCCGCGGCAAGTCGAGTTTTTTCCTTTTCGATGTCCACGAGTTCGCCCAAAGGCACGTAAATCTGCGCGATTTCCGTGATTGCAGAGACCGTTTTTCCTTCCACGCAGGCAGAACTGTCCACAAAGCGCAACGCGCTCGCGCCGGAAAGCTTCATAATGCAATCCTTGTTGAGCTGAATCAAGCGTTTGCTCTCCGTAACGACGTTGAGCTCGACCTTCTTGGATGGAGGACACTCCGCGTCTTTCTTCATGGCACGGACCGCCTTTATGATCCCCATAACGCCCTCGAAAGCCTTCGCTTCCTTTTTATACGCCAATTTCGAATTGTATCTGGGGAAGTCAGCCACCATGATGCTCCCCTCCGTATTGGGAAGGTTCGCATAAATTTCTTCCGTAACGAACGGAATGAACGGATGCAACAACTTCAACGCGTTTTCCAACACGAAGCACAACACCGCCAAGGCGTCTGCTTTTCTTTCCTCGTCCTCACCGTACAACGCGGGTTTGGAAAGCTCGATATACCAATCGCAAAAATCACCCCACACAAAATCCGTCGCTAAATCGGCGGCTACTCCGAGTTCGTATCGGTTAAGGTTGGTCGTCACTTCGCGAATGCAATTCTGAAGTTTGGAAATAATCCATTTATCCGCCGGAGCAAGCTTCACGTCGTCGATGTCGGGAATCTTTTTGTCTTCCGCGTTCATCAATACGAAACGAGCCGCATTCCAAAGCTTATTAATGAAGTTGCGACAAGCCTCCACTTTCGTATCCGAATAACGCGTATCGTTTCCGGGAGCGACACCTTTGAGCAAAGACAAACGCAAGGAATCCGAACCGTATTTTTCAATGACTTCCAAAGGATCGATTCCGTTACCGAGGGATTTGCTCATTTTTCTACCCTGCTCGTCACGCACGATGCCGTGTATCAAAACATCATGGAAAGGAACTTTTCCCGTATGCTCTATGCCCGAGAAGATCATTCTGGCAACCCAGAAAAAAATAATATCGTAACCGGTCACCAAAACATCGGTCGGATAAAAATATTTATAATCCTCCGTCATTTCGGGATAACCGAGCGTTGAGAAGGGCCAGAGCGCGGACGAGAACCACGTATCCAACACGTCTTCGTCTTGATGAATATTCACACTGCCGCAATCGGGGCAACAGGTCGGATCTTCCTTCGCGCAAATTACTTTACCGCAATCTTTGCAATACCATACGGGAATACGATGCCCCCACCAAAGCTGACGGGAAATGCACCAATCGCGCACGTTTTCCATCCAATTATAATAAATTTTCGAGAAACGCTCGGGTACGAAACGTACCTTATTTTTCATTACCGCATTAATGGCAGGCTTTGCAAGCGGCTCCATTTTTACGAACCACTGCTTGGAAACGATAGGTTCTACCGTGGAATGACAACGATAACAATGCCCTACGTTATGCGTATACGCCTCGATTTTTACGAGATTTCCTCTCGCCTCTAAATCCGCAACGATCTTTTTTCTTGCCGCGTAACGATCCAAACCGCAATATTCCCCTGCAGACTCGTTCATGGAGCCGTCGTCGTTCATGACGCGAATAACGGGTAAATCGTGACGTTTGCCGACTTCGAAGTCGTTGGGATCGTGCGCAGGCGTGATCTTTACGCAACCGGTACCGAAAGCCGGATCCACGTATGCGTCCGCAACGACGGGGATTTCTCTGTCCGTCAAGGGCAATTTCAAAGTCTGCCCTACGAGCGATTTATAACGTTCGTCATCGGGATGTACCGCCACCGCCGTATCGCCGAGCATCGTTTCCGGACGAGTCGTCGCAACGACGACGTCCGTCGAGCCGTCCGTCGCAGGATAGCGCAAATGCCAGAAATGTCCGCTTTCCTCCTCATATTCTACCTCTGCGTCGGAAAGCGCGGTTTTACAGCAAGGACACCAGTTGATGATGCGATCGCCTTGATAGATCAATCCTTTCTCGTAAAGATTGACGAACACTTCACGCACCGCGTGAGAACATTTATCGTCCATCGTAAACGCCTGACGCGACCAATCGCAAGAAGCTCCCATCTTGCGTTGTTGCAACATGATGCGGTCTCCGTACTGTTCTTTCCAATCCCAAGCACGCTTCAAAAAGCCGTCTCTGCCCAGATCCGCCTTTGTCAAACCTTCGGCTTTCATCTTTTCGACGATCTTCACCTCCGTCGCGATGGAAGCGTGGTCGCAACCGGGAAGCCACAACGCGGCATATCCCTGCATTCTCTTAAAGCGAATAAGCGTATCCTGCATCGTTGCGTCCATTGCGTGTCCCATGTGCAACTGTCCCGTGATGTTGGGCGGCGGCATCATGATCGTAAAGGGAACTTTGTCAGGGGAGACTTCTGCCCTAAAATAACCGCGGTTTTCCCAATCCGCATAAATTCTGTCCTCGAAATCCTTGGGGTTGTACGTCTTTTGCATATCCATAATCTGTCAATCCTTTTTGTTTGTTGCCCGTTCAAAAAAGGGCGATACTATTCATTTTATCTCCATATAGCCTACCAATTATAATACTTTCTTTTCGAATTGTCAATTATAATTGCATGTTCATATAATATATTATTCCAAAAAAATTTTTATCCGGAGAACGCTATGCATAAACTCATTCAACGACTTTCCGCCGCACTCGCGGCTTGTTTCACGCTCTTGCCCCTGTCCGCCTGCGGCGATAGAACGGACAATACGACGACGTTGAAAATCAACGAAGTCACGCATTCCGTCTTTTACGCACCGCTGTATCTTGCCGAAGCCTTAGGTTATTTCGAGGCGGAACGCATAAAAATCGAACTCACCAACGGCGGAGGCGCAGACAACGTCATGGCGGCAGTACTCTCGGGTGACGCCGACATCGGTTTCTGCGGTCCGGAAGCCGCATTGTACGTACTCGTCGGCGGTTCGACCGACGTCCCCAAAGTCTTCGGACAATTGACAAAACGCGACGGATCATTCCTCGTTTCCCGAACACCCGAACCCGATTTCAAGTGGGAAAACTTGAAAGGCAAAGAGATCCTCGCCGGACGAAAAGGCGGCGTGCCTGCCATGACCTTCGAATATGTTTTGAATAACCACGAATTGCACGACCAAACGGATTTGACCCTAAATTACGACGTAGCGTTCAACCTGATGGTCAGCGCATTCGAAGCCGGCACCGCGGATTACTGCACGATGTTCGACCCCTCCGCCTACGAATACGAAGCCGCAGGGAAAGGCTACGTCGTGGCATCCGTCGGCGAAGCGTCGGGCGAAGTTCCCTATACCTGTTTTTTGGCGAAGCGTTCCTGGATGGAAAAACACGAAACCGCGACGGAAGGTTTTTTGCGCGCCGTCACGAAATCGGTCAAGTACGTAAACGAAACGGACAGCAAGCTCGTCGCGCCCTACCTCGCGAAATATTTCGACGGCGTGAGCGAAACGTCGCTGGCGGCGTCGCTCGACCGTTACAAAGCGATCGACGCATGGCGTACCGACCTGTCGATGACGGAAGAAAGTTTCCGCCGCTTACAAGACATTATCGAAAACGCAGGCGAGCTCCCTCGGCGAGCGGATATGCTCGAATTGGTCGACAACGCCTACGCGAAAAAAGTATATAACGAGGTATACAAAACCACTACGTAAGGAAATACGTCCATGAAAGAGATTTTACGTTTCGAAAACGTTTCGATGCACTATCATAGCAAGCAAGGCGAAACGGCGACTTTGGAAAACGTAAATTTTTCCGTCGGAGAAGGCGAATTCGTCGCCATTATCGGTCCTTCCGGTTGCGGAAAAACCACCATGCTGTCTTTGGCGGCAGGTCTGCTGTCGCCGACGACGGGCAAAGTCGTCTCCCAAGGCGTTTCTTTCGGATATATGTTACAAAAAGACGAACTATTCCCGTGGCGAACAATTGAAAAAAATATCTGTTTGCCCCTCGAAATCAAACGTTCCGATACGGCAAACCACCGAGCACGCGCCTTATTGCTTGCCGAAAAATACGGCTTGAAACAATTCCTAAAAAACTACCCGTCCTCCCTTTCGGGCGGCATGCGTCAACGCGCCGCCCTCATACGCACCCTCGCCGTAGATCCCGATGTGCTGTTGCTCGACGAGCCGTTTTCTGCGCTCGATTATCAAACCCGTCTGACCGTCTGCGACGACGTCTATAAAATCATACGCAACGAAAAAAAAACTGTTCTGCTCATTACGCACGACATCAGCGAAGCCGTTTCCGTGGCGGATAGGATCTTCGTGCTTTCCCGTCGACCCGCTCGCGTCGTCGCGGAGCATTCCCTCTCTTTTCCCGAAACGGAACCTTTGAAACGCCGCGAGAACAAGGAATTCTCCAAGTGGTTCGAATTGCTTTGGAAGGAGTTAAACGCATGAAAAACGTCAAATCGTATTCTTCCGCGCACCTCGCGTATCTGCGCGGCGTTCGAAAAAAAAGCATTCTCGTCAATCTTCTGCGGCTCGCCGTATTGGCGACTGTTCTGCTTCTTTGGGAACTGTCCGCGCGTTTCGCATGGGTCAATCCGTTCATCACCAGCTCCCCCTCTCGCATCTGTAAAACGATTGCGGAGCTGTATCGAAACGGTTCGCTGTTTCTTCACGTGAGAACGACGCTTGGCGAAACGTTGCTCGGGTTCTTCCTTGCCGTCACCATCGGTTACGTCTTCGCACTCGCGCTGTGGTGGAGCGAACTCTTCCGCCGCATTTCCGAACCGTACTTGGTCGTCTTAAACGCATTGCCGAAAATCGCACTCGGGCCGCTCATCATCATTTGGTTCGGCACGGGCAGCAAAGCAATCGTGTTTATGACCGTGCTCATCGGATTGATCGTGGCAATTCTCAATATGCTCAACGGATTTCTATCTACCGACGAAAATAAATTGTTGCTCTTGCGCTCCATGGGCGCGACCAAACTGCAAATCCTCACGAAACTCGTCGTTCCGTCCTCCCTGCCGCACTTCATCTCCATGCTGAAAATCAACGTCGGCATGGCGTGGATCGGATCGATCATGGGCGAATACATCGTTTCCAAAGCCGGCATAGGATATTTGATCGTCTACGGCGGTCAGGTATTCAAACTCGACCTCGTCATGAGCGCGGTATTCATTCTCTGCGCGCTTGCCGCGGCGATGTACGCGCTGGTCGCGTTGCTCGAACGATTGGTCATCAAAGACCGAAAATAACGCCAACGCCCCGTTCGCCCGAAACGACGAACGGGGTTTTCTTATTCCAAAGACGCGTCAACCCTTGACCGCGCCGCTCGTTACCCCTTCCACATAATAGCGTTGCATGCTCATAAAGAGCGTTACGATAATCGTCCCTACCACGAACGCGCCGGCACAAAACACGGTGAAATTATCGTTAAAACTGTTCTTTTCCGCATTGATCATTTTGTACAAACCTAACGAAACGGTATATTTTTCTCGATCGCCTATAATAGTATTCACGAAAATAAAATCGCACCACGGAGCGATAAAAGACGTCAATACCATATAGACGATCATCGGTTTCGCCATCGGCAAAACGATTTTCCAAAAGACGACGAGTTGGCTTGCTCCGTCCAAGATCGCCGCTTCCTCCAACGCGCGCGGTATCGTATCGAAAAAGCCTTTACATATATAATAGGACAGAGCCGCGCTCCCCGAATACACCAGAACCAACGCCGTCAGCGAATCGGTCAATCCCATCGCTTTCAAAATGAAATAGACGGCGATCATACTCATAAACCCCGGAAACATACCGAGAATCAGCAACACGTTCATGAGAGTTTTTCGCATTTTGAACCGCAACCGCGAAAGCGCGTAACTTACCATCAAGATAAAAGCGGTCGTCAACAGGCAGGAGCAACTTGCCACCAGCAACGTGTTCGCAAGCCATTTCGAAAACATCGTGTCGCGAAACAGCCGACGAAAGTTTTCGAATCCCATCTGCAAATCCGACGGGAACAGCGTATTGATGATCCCCGTAGAGGGCGTCACTCGAAACGCCGTATAGATAAGATATCCGATCGGCAACCCCCAAGCAATCCCCAAGACGGTCAATACCGTATAAATCGCGGCGTCGGAAAGCCGCCGTCTCCATTTTCCACCGAGAATCCTCATTGAAACGCCTCCTCACTCCTTGCCGACGACGTTCGATTGAACGTCACGAGCGACAACGTCGCACAAATAACGAAAATGATAATACCGATCACGGACGCGACGTTATATTTCGGATTTTGATCGACGGTCAAGCGGTATAGCCACGTCACCAACAGGTCGGTGGCTTGCGCTTGCGAGCCGCTTCCGTAATAAATATTGTCTACGGGGCCGCCGCCCGTCAACAGCCAAATCACGTTGAAATTGTTGATATTCCCCACGAACTGCGTAATCAGATACGGTGCGGTAATATGCAACATATACGGAAGGGTGATATGTCGGAAAATGCGAACGGGACTCGCCCCGTCGATCCGCGCCGCTTCGTAATATTCTTCGGGAATGTTCATCAAGATTCCCGAACACATCAACAGCGTATGCGGTACACCGATCCATACGTTAACGAGAACGATCGTCAAACGCGGCAACAATGCGAAATGCCTTTGATCGGTCAGCCACAAAATCCGCATCCCGAGCAATTTATTCAAAATACCGTCCGCATCGAGAATTTTCTGCATCAAAAGCAGAGTAACGAATTGCGGAACGGCAATCGCCACCACGAAAAGCGTGCGAAATACTTTCTTGAATTGAATCCCCTTTTTCCCGATCATCAGGGCAACAATCATTCCCAAAAAATAGTTGGTAAACGTGGCGAAAAACGCCCAGACGAACGTCCAAAACAACACGCGCAAAAATACCAACGCAAACCCCGAGCCGCCGTTCGACAACGAGAACATCGTCTTGAAATTTGCCAATCCCACCCAGTGGAAAAGCTTTCCCGGCGGCATATGCGCGTAATCGTAATCGGTAAAGGCGATGAGGATCATAAACACGAGCGGCATCACCGTAAACACCAATACTCCAACAAAAGGCAACAATAAAAGCGGCGCGTAAAGCCGCTCGTTAAACAGCGCGCGCAATTCCTCCCGAAACGTGGGGAGCGGTTTCGACGTACGCTGACACAAATCGCTGTAAAAATTGTCCTTCACGTTCATCGCCCAAACAACCGAGAAAAATCCTATAACGACCAAACTCACGACGCCGTACAATAGAATCAAAAAGCTGTTGTCGCCCGGTATTTTTTCAAAAATCTGCAAAGCTTCGTTCCATTGCTCCGCGGAACTTTTCGTGCCGAGACTTCCCGAAAACAAATGTGCGACGTACTCTCCCCCGAAAAAGATCATATACAGCAAAAACGCCGCCTGCAAGCACAAATACACCGCGCCTTTCGCGACTCGCCCTCGCGCGATCTGTCCGAATCCCATAATAAAAAGGGAACAACGCGTCCATACCGAGCCGTATTTCACCGCGTAAAACAAGCCTTTGATACCTTTCGTTTGCCTTTCGTTTTGCTCGTTTCCCAACGTTGTTCCCCCTTTTCTTTACTTCGTTACTTCCCGATTTTCGTAATCGCCGCCACGCACGCCTTCAACTGCGCGTTTACGTCAAACGAACCGCTTTGCGCGCCCGTAACCATTGCCGAACCTAACCCTTCCATCGGCGTCCATAACGTGGACGGAACTCCCTTTTGCGTTTTGCTGTATCGAAGTTGTTGCGTGATCGCTTTCGCGCAAATATCCGATTGCACTTTTTCGTCCGCACGAGACTCCGCGTCGGTCGGGACAAAACCGCGCTCCTCGAAATGTTTCACCTGATTCTCCCGATTGGTGTAAAATTCTGCAAAATCCAGTGCGTCCGTTTTATTTTTGGAATAATTGTTTACGCCCATCAACTTATAGCCGGCAAACGACACCAACTGCACCTGTTCCTCGGAATCTCCGTTTCGATAGGTGTACGTCGGCAACTTCGCCGCGGCGAAATTCTCCCCCAAATACGCCTCGATCGTCGTTCTGTTCCAAATTCCCGAAACCGCCGCCACGACCGTTCCGTCGTGAAAACCTGCCGTGATTTTGGAATCGTTAGCGTCCGCTTTTACGCGTTTGTCTTTCGCGAGCGTCCACATCGCCTGCGTGACCGCCCGTCCTTCTTCTCCATCGAAATCGCAAGCGATATTCGTTTCCGCAAGGGAATCGTCGTACGTCACTTCGTACCCCAATCCTTTGCCGAAAAAGAAAGACGTCGTGTACCAACCGTCCGTCATGGGAAACGCGAACTGCTTAGTTTCCGAGCATTTCGCCAAAATCCCGTCTATGGACGCTATGTCTTGCTCGGTAAACACGGATTTATCGTAATACAGAAAAAACGTATTGTCCGTATATGGCATACCGTACACGCCCTCCGTCCCGTTCACCGTCAACGTCACCGAATCTATCGCCGCCTCGTCGTTGACTTTTTCGACGCGCTCTAAACGCTCCCCGGCGATCCGCGCCAAAGCGTCGCCGTTGATCAACTTACTCAATTGGTCGTTTAAGCAAGAATACACGTCCGCCGCGCTTTCCACGTCGTTCAGCACCCTCGTCGCCACGTCGTTCTCCCCTTGAATATCGATGACAATCTCGTACTTTTTATCGGGATTTTGTTTTTTGAACTCTTCTGCGACGGTCGTCGCGAACGGTTTATCCGCCTCCGACACCCATACCGTCAATTTTATCGTATCGGCTTCGTCGGTCATAAAACAACCGACGCTGAGCGCGCTTGCCAAAAACGCCGCGCCGCACGCCATGAGTTTCGTTCTCTTTTTCATACTCTCCTCCTTCGCTCTTTTCGAGTGACTTTTCTTATTATAGTGTTTCTGTTTTTCGCGCTTTTTATACGGAAAAACGATTTTCTTCCTCTATGTCCCAAATATTTTTCGCGTATTCTCGTATCGAACGATCGGAAGAAAACTTCCCCGCATGCGCCATATTATACAGGCTTTTCGTTAAAAAGCTCTCTTTGCCGTATTCCGCGTTACAGACGAGTTTCTTCTCCAAATACGACTCGAAATCGTATAACACGAGATAGCGATCGGCGTCCTTACCCTCCGTCAAGCTCGCGTACAAGCTCTCGAAAAAGCCCGTGCCGTCGTCCTCGAACGTTCCGTCTTTTAAGCTCTCGACGACCTCGCGGAGTCTGTCGTTGCGCGCGAGCAACGCTTTCGGAGAATACGCGCGCTTGATTTCGGGAATTTCTTCCACTCTCGCCCCGAAAATGAAATTGTTTTCTTCGCCGGCTTCCTTGCAAATTTCCACGTTCGCGCCGTCCATCGTTCCCAACGTCACCGTTCCGTTTAGCATAAATTTCATATTGCTCGTACCGCTTGCCTCCATGCCTGCCATGGAAATCTGCTCGGATATATCCGTCGCGCAAACGATTTTTTCCGCATACGACACGTCGTAATTCTGCACGAACGCCACGCGGAGCTTCCCTCGAATATCCTCGTCGGAATTGACTTTTCGGGCGATTTCGTTGATATATTTGATGATTGCCTTCGCGTTATAGTATCCGGGCGCGGCTTTCGCGCCGAACAAAAAAACGGTAGGACGGAAAGTCAACAATTCGCCGCGTTTGAGCGCGTTGTAAATATACAAAACGGAAAACGCGTTCATGAGTTGTCGTTTGTACTCGTGCAGACGCTTTACCTGTGTATCGAACAAGAAATCGGCAGGAAGCTCCATCCCCTCGCGCATACGAATATATTCAACGAGTTTTTCTTTGTTTTCGCGCTTGATCTCCGCGAACCTGCGCCGAAAATCGGTATCGTCGATATACGCCGTCAACTTCTGCAATTGCGTCAAATCGGACACCCATTCCGCACCGATTTTTTCCGTTATGAGTCGCGCCGTTTTCGGATTATTCAAAATCAACCATCGTCTCGGCGTGACGCCGTTGGTCACGTTCAAAAATTTATTCGGATATAGCGCGTACCAATTCGCAAACGTTTCTTTTTTTAATATCCCCGTGTGTATCTCCGCGACGCCGTTGACTTTTTCGCAGACGTAGACCGCGAGATTCGCCATATGCACCGCTCCGTCTTTCACGATATAATATCGATCTTTCGGCAAGTTCTCGCGTTCCAAGTGTTTTTGCAACCGTTGAACGACCTTGTACACCTCGGGCAAAACGCCGCCCAACGTTTCCGTTTGCCACCGTTCCAACGCTTCGCCCATAATCGTATGATTCGTGAATCGAAACACCTTGCTTGCCGTCGCCACCGCCTCTTCGAACGAGACGCCGCGCAATTCCGACAATCGAATAAATTCCGGAATCGCCAATACGGGGTGCGTATCGTTCAACTGGAACACCTGCCGCTCCGCGAGTTCGGCATACGGCGCGCCGGACCGATCGTATTTTCGAAAAAAATCTTGCAAAGACGCCGACGTCAAAAGGTACTGTTGCCGCAATCGCAACAATTTCCCCTTTTCTGTATTATCGTTCGGATAAAGGACGTCCGTCACGGACGTCGCGGCAAAATTTTTCAGCGCGATCTTCTCCCCTTCCATTTTATCGAACGCGTCGAAATCGAACGGCTCGAGCGGTTCGCTCTGCCACAGTCGCAACGTATTGATCGCTCCGTTTTTATATCCGATGACGGGCATGTCGTAAGGCACAGCGCATACCGAAAAATCCGCAAAATCCACACGAACCTTTTCTTCTTCCTTACGCACGCTCCAAGGATCTCCGAACAGCAACCAATCGTCGGGAAGTTCCTTTTGAAAACCGCGCGAGAATTTCTGTCGAAACAATCCGTAGCGATAACGCAACCCGTACCCGTCCAACGGGAGTCCGACGCACGCGCCGCTGTCCAAAAAGCACGCCGCCAACCGTCCCAATCCGCCGTTACCGAGTGCGGCGTCGCCGATCTGCTCGAACGCATATAAATCCGCGCCGTATTCCGCCAACAGCGTTTTGCAATCTTGCAAGATGCCCAAATTCAGTAAATTAGAAAAAATCGTCCTACCGATTAAAAATTCCGCAGAAAAATAACCGCAACGTTTTTTCTGCGCGTTGCGGTTTTTCTCCCAATCGTCAAAAAGATTCGCCATGACCGCGCGTGAAAAAGCATTGTACATCGTCCTCACGTCCCTATGCGTCGCGTCGCGACAAGTCGCTCGCAACAAGCAGTCAAAATCTTCTTTCAATTTCGTTTTATTTATCATACTCTCGCGCTCCTCCCCATAAAGTTTGACAACTTTAAGATTTTTCATACGAGAATATGCAATTTTTTTATCGGTCGTACGTTTCGACCAAGTCTTTCAGCCAAGCCGCTCGGCGGCGTTTTAAGTCGGCTTCCGTAAAACGGAACGTCCAGTTCCCTTCGGACACCGTGGACGGCGCGTTCATGCGCGCTTCGTCCCCGAACGCCAACACGTCATGCATCGGAACGATGACGGTATCCGCCTTTGACGCAAACAGCAACTCCACGACGGAAGCGCATTCCGTTTCCATACTCTCCGTCACGTATGCCACGTTCGCCGCCAGACATTCTGCCTCCAACGCGGTTTCGAACGCTTTGCGCTCCTTCGTGTCCATTTTCTCGAGAAACGCCGCCAGCGTATCGTTGTCGTGCGTACCCGTATACGCCACGCAATTTTTTCCGTACAACGACGGAAGATATTCGTTTTCGGGATTTCCGTCAAAGGCAAATTCAAATACTTTCATGCCCGGAAATCCGGTTGCTTTCAGGAGCTTTTGCACGCCTTCGTCGATCAGTCCCAAGTCCTCCGCCACGATATTTCTTACGTGCAACGCCTTGAACAAATCGAATTTCGGTCCGTCCAGCCACACGCCCTCTTTTGCGTTTTCCGCGTCCGCAGGAATCGCATAAAAGCGGTCGAACGCACGGAAATGATCGATACGAATACAATCGAACAGCGAAAACGCATGCACCATTCTTTTCTGCCACCAAGCATAACCGTTTTGTTTCTGCTTTTCCCAATCATATACGGGATTGCCCCAAAACTGTCCGTCCTCGGAAAACGCGTCAGGCGGAACGCCTGCGCGCAAATGTACCTCGCCCGTCTCGTCGAGCAGGAAAAGCTCTTTACGATATTTCCACACCTCTACGCTATCGTACGCCACGTAAATGGGCATATCGCCCATGATCTCTATGCCCTTGCCGTTCGCATAGCTTTTCAAAGCGTTCCATTGCTTCAAAAACAAAAATTGCGTAAATTGCCAAAACTCGATTTCCTCACGATTTTGTGCGATATACTCGTCTATCGTTTCGGCTCGATAAACGCGAAACGGCTCTTCCCATTCCTGCCACGGGCGGTAACCGAACCGTTCCTTCAGTGCCATGAAAACCGCAAAATCTTCGTATTGCTTCTCTGCCACAAAAGTCCGCCATGCCGCATCCGAGCGATCAAACCGCGCGAACGCTTTTCGCAAAATATCCGCTTTATGTGCAAACAGACGTCCGTAATCGACTCTGCGAAGATTTTCTCCGCGCTCGGTCGCTGAAATTTCCGTCTCCGTTAACAGGGATTCGTTCTTCAACGTTTCCAAGTCGATAAAATAAAAATTCAGCGCATCTGCGGCGCAGGACTGATACGGACTGTCGCCGTACCCCGTCGGGAGCAACGGCAACACCTGCCAAACGCGCATACCTGCCGATTCCAGCCAATCGACGAAGGCGTACGCGCCTTTCCCCAACGTACCGATCGTTTCCTCGGACGGCAACGACGAAACGGGCATCAAAATGCCCGCTCTGCGCCGATTCCGTTGCTTATTTTTCGTGTCTTTCATAAAAACTCCTCTTTCGCTATTAGGGTTTCCCGTTTCGAACTTTTTATGCCTCTTCTATCCTCGCGCATAAAATTTCTTCCGCTTTGCGCACGCCCGAAATGCGTTCTTTTTTCATCGCCTCGCGCGCCTGCCGCAACAAGACCGCCACGCCTTCGGCGTTTCCCGTCGCTTTCGCATACGCCGCCAAAACGCGCTTGACCGACGCGGACTCCCCTTTTAAGTATCCCGCGCAGAGTTTCGCGCTCGTCTCCGCGCGTTCGATATCGCCGCCGACCGAATGCATGTACGCCAACTCCGCCGCCAAGCGTTGCGTTTCCTCCGCGGAGAGATACGCCTGCGCTTGCGCCAAGCGGTTCAACCGCTCCGCCGCCTTGTCGTAATCGTTTTTTTCCAAAAAGTACCGATAACGCAAATCCTCCATCACGGCGAAAAGAGGCTCGTCCTCCGGCAATTGCGGCAGATCGAAATAGTACTTTTCGTCCACCTCCGAGAAGGTGTATCCTTCGTACAGCCTACCCTGTATCTCCATCGCGGCGAGCATGTTTTTTTCCGCCGCTTTCCCCTTTTTCAAGCCTCGATAAACACACATATCCGTTTTACCACTCGCATATTCCAACGGGGGCAGATTCAAAAAAAACAAATATCCGACGTACGGCAACATTCCCCACAACTTATACGGAGCGGAAACGAAAGCCGTCAGCAACACCGCCGCAACGAACAACAGCGCGAACAATGCGCCGCCGAAAATTTCGCCGCCGAGCGTATAGCGAATCGCGCGTTTCTGCATATTTCCGCCCGATTTCGGCAACATCTGCGTTTGATCCGCCGCAAACGGCGACGCGAAGCCGAAACGCGTTTTTCCGTTTTTAACGTAAAATTTCAAGCAAAAGCATTTCACGTAAACGTATTCCATATTCGCCGCCAATCCGAACGCCACGTGCCCCAGCTCGTGCGCGATCGGCGCGGCAATAAAGCCGTATACGAAACCGCACAGGCAACGGACTACATCTTGCGTATCTCCTTTCCATGCGAAACAGAAAACGGCGAGAAAACTCACGCATAATGCTACCGTACAAAAGACCGCGTACGCGGTCGTCCAAAACCTTTTCATAAGCGATCCGCTAAGCCGCGTTTCACGGCGTACCCCTCCAAATTATCTCGATCGCAAGCAACGCACGCCTGCAACCCGAACCTTTCAAGCAACACAGTCAACAACATCGCGCCCCCAACAAAAACGTCTGCTCTGCCCGAGGGCATACACGGCAGAGCCGCGAGGCGTTCCACGGGCATAGCCAACCATTCTTGCGTTTTTTCGCGCAAAGTGTCCAGCCGAATTTCCGCCCCCGTAATTTTTTCGGAATCGTATTTTGCCAACCTTAAAATCTGCGCGGCGATCGTCGTTGCCGTGCCGCCGATAACGTGCAAGCGCATATTTTCCGGAACTTCCCCGAAATCTTTCGCGGCTCGTTCGGCAGCTTCGCGCAGAGCGATTTCCGACCTTCCGCAACGATCTTTCAATCGCACGACGCCGACGTCGACGCTCCTTTTATAAATCACTTCGCCGACGCGACGCACGACGAGTTCCGTACTCGCGCCGCCGATGTCCAGAACCGCGCCGTCCGCATTGCCGAGCGCGCCCGTAATACCGAGTTCCGCCTCCGATTCGCCCGAAATCACTTCGACGGCCAAGCCGCAAAGTTCTCGCACGCGAGCGACGAACGCCGCTCCGTTCTCTGCCGTACGCACCGCCGCCGTCGCGAACGCAAACACGCCTTCCGCGCCCTCGCCTTTCGCTTGACGATAAAATGCGGCAACCGCCTGCGCGGAGCGTTCGATCGCCTCCGTTTTCAAAACGGGAGTCTGCGCGATCCCCTCGCCCAAACGAGTCGTATTTACGACTTTATATAAAACTTTTCCGTCCGCCACGAACATGAGGCGAACGGAATTCGAGCCGATGTCAATCACGGCAAATCTATGCATTTATTTATCCTCCGAAGGGTAAACGAAACCCTTATTGAAAGCGAGCCATTCCTTACCGAAAACCGATTCGTAATACGCCAAATCGCTTTCCTTGCTATCGAGGACTTCCTCCAAGCGCGCGTTTTCTGCCTCGATTTTTTCGATACGTTTGTCTAAAACCGCAATCGTAATCCATTGGTAAATCAAATAAGAAAACAAGAACACAAGCAACAAGGTTGCCGCAGCTACGCTTGCCGTAATAATTTTTCTCAATTTTTCCTGTGTCATATTATATATCCACCTCTTTTGAAGAGTTTTTTCTTGCTTCTTTTACCTTTTTCACCAATTTGGTGAGTATATTATAGCATACTTTTTTAAAAATTGCAACCGTTTTATGCAAAATCTTCAAATATATTATTCCGCCCGTCAGATATCCTATACTCATATATACCCGAAAAGAGGGAAAATGAAGCAAAAAGGCAGCAAAAATACACCAAATTGCAAAAAGTACGCAAAACGACATATCGAAAACGATTCCCATCGGCTTGTTTTTCCCTCTGTTGCAACCGAATATTCCGCGCAATAAGGAAAAAATTTCATACAGCGACGCCCCGATAAATCCGATCAGCACGCTCCATAAAAAATAGGCGCATTGATTTCGACTGTCCATACTATTTGAAAATCTTCGCAAGAGGACTCTTGCCTCCGTAAACGATTCCGCCGATCGTGCCCTCCGCCGTAAAGGTGCCGCTCGTTTTGGAAAAACCCGTAATCTTCAACCCCGAACCCGTTACGCTCAATCTTTCGCCGTCTGCGAGCGCGAGCGATATTTTCGTTTCGGAAAACGCCGCAACGCTTTCCACGCCGTTGACGGTAATATTTTTCCTTTGTTCTATCAAAACCGATTGTTTATTTTCCTGCATACTTTATCGTATGCCGCGGTTCTAAATTATATGTCTCTCTCGTCGAATTTTTCCAAAAAAGAATGCCGAACGCCGTCCTGTTTGTACGCCGCCATCGTATCGAGTTGCACGTTATGAATGCTCCGGAAAATATTGTTCTCCACATTTGGATTTTCTTTTTTTAACTCGGCAATCAGCTGTTTCACCTTCCGACGCGCCGAAAACGTATCCTCGTCGCCGCCCGTTACGTTTTGCGTAAATTTGCACGCGCACGCAATAAATTCCAGATCGTTATATTCTTTCCAACGCACGATATCGCGCTCCTCGATGCAATACATCGGACGAATCAACTCCATGCCCTCGAAATTGCTACTCTTGATCCGAGGCAACATGCCTTGCATTTGTCCGCCGTACAACATACCCATCAGCGTCGTTTCGATCACGTCGCTCTTGTGGTGTCCCAAAGCAATTTTATTACACCCGAGTTCCTTTGCTTTTGCGTACAAATGACCGCGCCGCATACGTGCGCAAAAATAGCAGGGAGCGAGCGCGTTCGCGCTTTCCGCAGCTTCGAAAACGTCGCTCTCGAACACAGTCAAAGGAATCTGCAAAAGTTCCGCATTCTCGCGGATTTTTCGACGATTCGCCTCGTCGTAACCGGGATCCATAGACAAAAACAGCAACTCGAACGGCACGTCGCTGTGACGTTGCAATTCCTGCATGAGTTTCGCCAAGATCATGCTGTCCTTACCGCCCGAAATACAAACGGCGATCTTATCGCCGGCGTCGATCAGTCGATACTTTTTCACCGCCAATACAAACGGCGACCAAATCGTCTTTCTATAGGTCGTGATCAACGAACGTTCGATCTCGCGATAACGTTCCAACTGCTTAGCCATACGCTTCTCCTAACGTATAATCAATAATTTTTCTTTCGCGCGCGTAATCGCCGTATACAGCCAACGATTTTTCTCTTCCGAAAACGCCCACGATTCATCGAACACGATGACGAAATCGAACTCCGAACCCTGCGCCTTATGACATGTGATCGCATAGGCGAACTCGAACCGACAGATCGGTTCTTCCGACACCACGCGGAACTTATGCAACAAGGCAAAATTTCCCTCGTGCACCACCGTCCCGTTCGACAGCGTCATGGCACGTTCTCCGTAAAAATGTCTGTACTCGTTTTGCGTAAAGATTCCTGTGTCGAACGGCACCTTCACCTCGTTGTCGGAAAAATCCGTCTGAAACTGCATGGTAGCCAAATCGTCAAAGCTCTCTTGAACGTCGTGCGCGCGCCCGATAATGCCGTTAACCAGATAAAACTTCTTATGCTTGTCCAACGGCTTTTCCCAATCGTTGAGCGTACAAATCACCTTTTCGCCCTCGGTCGGGAGCAACTTTTCCGCCGCGATCCCCTTATATTGCCGTATCTCGGCGTTGATCTCCGTACGCGTCTTATTCCTGCCGCATATAATCTGATCGGCTTTCAAAAACAAGCGTTGTCGCTCTTTCGCAGACAAGGCGTTACGTCGTATCACGCAAACCTTATCGCCGTAATTGCCGTACGAAATGGTCTGTCCTTCGCGCGCCATCGTCGCCACGCGAATAATCGGATTGTCCGCCGCCTGCCGTACGATTTCCGTCATCTCGTAATTCGGATTTCGCATCAACGGGCACGTTCCGCTGACCGGCGGTAACTGCGCCACGTCGCCGCTGAAAAGGCATTTTACGTTAAAACTGAGCAAATCGCGCAAAACGCTTTCGTTGACCATCGATGCCTCATCAATGATGATTAAACGAATTTTTTCGTCGATTTTTTCACGCTTTACGAAGGTAAGTTCCTTTTTTTCAACGATCTCCCCGTTCTCGTCTACGTCGAATTCTTCCTCGTCGCGGACGTAAATCAAACTATGCACCGTGCCGGCAACCGTCCCGTTTTTCACGAGATTCGCCGCCGCCTTCCCCGTCGGAGAAACAAATACCGCCTCCGAACCGATCTCCAACTGCAACACGTGCCGCACGACGTAATCGATGAGAAACGTCTTTCCCGTCCCTGCATAGCCTGCCAAGACGAATACTTGGTTGTCGGTGTTCTCGAACCATTCCGCTATTAATTTTTTCGCCTGTTCCTGATCGGACGTCAATACCGTTTCCATGTTGCTTATATTGTATCACACTCTTTTCCTTTTTGCAACAATTTTTACGAACATTTGTTTAATTTTTTGTAAAAATTTAGAAATTTTACGAAAATTAACGATTTTTTCGTTATTTTTGCTCGAAACGGAACAACAAAAGCTCTCCGCCGAGCGTCGTCGCCACCGTCAACACGCCACGTTGCAACGGGAACTTTCGCCGAATGGTCGCTCCTCCCTCCGAAATCAACGTGAGCAAACCGCTCGTTTCGTCGTACTCGTATGCTCCGTCGACGGTATGTTTTTTGTCCTCGTTCTTCGCCTGATACGATAGCGTAAACCGTCCGTCCGCGCGCAATTCGAGACGTATATACTCGTAACCGTCCAACAATTCCCTTTCTCCGAATACGGCTCGTTTGCATTCATATTCTCCCAAATAGGGTTTCGCCACGGATTTGAGCGACGCACCGCATCCGAACAACGTCACGAATGCGCAAAGGCTTGACAAAATCGAACTTTTTAACTGTATCTTCATGATAGAAGTATGCGCGATTCTCAAAATTTTATTTTTTCTTGGTTCGGCGAACGCGTTGTTCTTTCGTGATTTTTTCGCTGTTGACGATTACCCCGACGATAAAACCGATCATCAATAGATATAACCATAAAAGGAAAATAATCGCCGCGCTGAGCGCACCGTACAAACGGCTCAAATTGCCGATTTTAAGATAGACGGAAAAGACGATGACCGCCGCCGCCCATGCAGCCACGGTCACGCACGAACCGAGCAGAAAACGGCGAAACGGTACTCGATAGGGACAAATATATGCGTTCAACAGCATTACGAGCAAAAAAGATAACCCTACCAGCAAGACGTAGTCCGAAATTCTACCCAATGTTTCCGAAAAAATTTTCGATACCACCAATGCGCCGAACGCAAAAAAGAACAAAAATACTATAATCATCGCCAACACGATCGCCAACAGCACGAGCGCGCCTACACGCAACTTCAATACGTGCTTCGGACGGCGATACTCGTAAATGATCTCGCCGCTACGTCGCATTTGATAAAACAGATTCGTCGCCGAATACAACGTCGTGATCGGTAAAACGATCGAAACGCCCGTCGTGGCGTTCGACGCTTCTCGTCGGACGTACAAAAGGATGTTTTTTACGGAATCGAATACGGGCAATTCCAAGATTAAATCGGTATTCACGGGCAATTTCGCCACGAGCATCGACAGCCAAAAAGAAAACGGCATGACGGACATAATGAAAAAAAACACCAGCGTTCCTGCCAGCGTAGTGTATTTTTTCGATGCCAGAAAGAGATATTTTTTCTTGCACTTTTTATACCAACGACGCAACCTTTTCATGACGAGAGTATGCGCAATCCTACGATAAAAAATCAAAAGCGACGGTTTTTTCCCGCCGCTCTTTTCCTTGGCTTATTACGTCGCGGAATAGCAACCGCAACCGCTCCTGCCCGTGCCGTAGAGCCGTTCGTAATAGGCTTCGCCGGACAACGTCGAAAGCGACGAAGACGCGACGCACACCGCCGACGAACAACGGCATCGATTTCCGCAACCGCCGTTGTTTTGGCTACCGTTTCGTACGTAAATCGTTCCGTCGTTACCGCGGCACATACGTTGATAAGAACCGCCCCAAAAGGCGGAACAACCACAGGAAGTATCCGTCTGCGCGCAAGTTCCGCCGCAATCGCCTCCGACCGAGAACCAAAATGCCCCGTTGGACGACCGCGAACCTCCGCATGAACAACCGTTTGTATTATAATACGTCGTACACATAGTATATTAAGTCCTTCTTGTGTATTTGAGGAAACCTCATACTACACTATATGCCGACTCCGTCGTTTTTGTTGTCATCGAATGCCGTTTTCGGCGAATTTTCGATATTTACGTCCTTCTTAAGCAAATGTCCGCCGAGTGCGCAAAGGATCAAACACACCCCTATTCCCGTCAAAAGATTCATCAACCGAATATTTTCCGCCGTCATGCCCTCGAACGTCACCAACATAGAACGTTGCAACGCAAAGATCGAAACGAACGCGTTGGCGAGCGATATGCACCGAACTGCCACGAGTAACGAAGAATGATTTTTGCGCGTTTTACAATAATTGACGATCGCCAACGTAATTTTCGTAAAAGAATACGTCGCCATCGCGATCATAACGATCTCATGGTATTTCGTCCCGATGCCCTGCGTTATCGTAAGCACCACAGTTCCTATCATGACGGGCGTCAACGCCAACAGCAGTATCCCGACAAAGCGTTTGACTCGCACTTCGTCCTGCACGCTTGCATCTCGATGTTTTCGCTCGTATAAAATCGTAGAATATTTCATCGATGAGAGCAGGATATAATAGGCGGCGAGCGTCAAAAACCACCAAGAACGCGTCACCGCGCCGAAAACGCCGTGCGCTACGGCGAAAGCGATGTTCGCCCAAAACCCCCATCGAGTCGTTAAAAAAATACGTTCCCGTTTATCTTCGGGAAGTTTCTGTAAAATTTTCCATTTCGATTTCATAAGCCACCATGTCGAAAAATACGCCGCATTGCTTTTCAAAGGAATCTTTTTAACGAAAAGCGAACAAAGCCCATTTATTATTTATAAACGAAAATCGTGACGAAATAAACGCTGTTTTCGTGAAATTTTCACGTTATTTTTTTCACCGAAACATCGTTTTAATTTGCCGAAAAATCGGTTATAACATAAATGAACGAAAGGCAAAGGGATTTGCCGTCCGAAATCTATTTTTAAGGAGTTAGTATTATGAGAAACTATTTAACAAAAAGAAACAACTATGAACCCACCGACATTTTCGACGTATTCGACAACTTTTTCCGCCCTGCGTTTTCCGAAGAAACCAGCTGTCTGAAAACCAATATTCGGGAAAAAGACGACGCATACGAATTGGATATCGAAGTCCCCGGCTACACAAAGGACCAGATCAAAATCTCTCTCGAAAACGGTTATCTTTCCGTCGTTTGCAACAAACGCGATCAGGAAGAGAACGGCAAATACAGAAGAAAGGAGATCTGCGAATCCTGCGCAAGAAGCTATTACGTCGGCGAAAGCGTTTCGCGCGATTCGATCAAAGCAAAATGCGACAACGGTATCTTAACCTTGGTCGTTCCCAAAGAACAACCCAAACAAGTGGAAACGAGCTATATCGACATCGAATAATCGTTCGTAACATCGCTTATCTTGTAAAAAAACTAACGTTCGAACCCTTTCGAATCACGCGTGGCGGAGCTGCCCTTTCGGCGGCTCCGCTGCCTTTTTCACGATCGTTCGTGGGCGTAAAAAAATATCGGCATGTTTTGCGTTATGTTTTAATATACTATCGTATGAACATTTTTCAAACGATCAAACCACGTCTTCTTTGCAGTCTTTTTCTGCCGCTACTCTTCTTTTTCGGGAGTTGCGCGCGTTCGATTACGTATTTCGATTACGTATCCGAGCTTCGCGACAACATATTTCTCGCGCAAAACGAGGATTTCTCTCTTCGAGTTTATTCCTCGGACAAAGAAACGCCCTACTCTCCGGACGGTGTCAAACGCGAAACTTCCCGTCGCGCGGAAGTCTTTCTCGTCGCACCTTCCGGTGAAAAAAATTGCGAACTGTATTTCACCGTGAACGACAAAAAATACGGCGGAGAAATGTCTTTCGACAACGTGCGCGCAGAGTACTACTTCTTCTGTTCCGCAGACGTCTCGGCGCTGAGCGTCGTCGAATGCGAGATTATCTACGGGGAAAGCCGCCTGAAAATGACGGCGTGCTCCGTCTTGACGCCCGATGTTTTATCTCCGCAAGACGCGTTGCAAACGCTCCTGACCGCCGAACCCGAGCTTTTTTCCGAACTCACCGATCAATACGGCTTTGCCGGAGAAATCTACATTCGTTTGCTGTACGAAGATTCCCCCTATTACTACATAGGCGTCATGGACAGAAACGGCAATTCGCATGCCTTTCTGCTCAACGCGCAAACGGGAAAAATTTTAGCAAAACGCCATAATTAAGCCCTCCGATATAATATCGGCCAATGGATTTGAAGCCGTCCGCGGAAATGCGGACGGCTTATCCTTTGTCGAACGGCTCTATCGTAACCGTAATCAACTCCCGTTTGTTGTTGATTCGCGGAATCCGATGATGATTTCCCAAGCCTCTGCCTACCAACAGACGCTCCTCGTACAATCCCGAAGTATATTTCGGGAACACTCCCTGTCCGGGCGCATAAAGTCCTCTGCCGAACGCGCGCCACTGTCCGCCGTGCGCATGCCCCGACAAGATCAGATCGATCTTATGCCGCCGCAAATAGGGTTCGTAATACTCCGGATGATGACAGAGCAAGATCTTAAACCCGTCCTTTTGCGAAAACGATTGCAAAAAACGGAAATTCAAAAAATTTTGTTCGTCCGTACACCCTTCCGAGGAATCGATTCCGCCGAGACGAACGCCTCGATACATCACGTCTTTATCCCCTAACAGCGTAACGGGAATGTTACGAAGCATCGGGAACAAATCCCTTCCGAAACGAAGTTCGTGATTCCCCAATACGCAAAAAACGGGGAACCGCTCCGAAGCGCGCCGCAAAAACTCGAGTCCGCGCGCGTATGCGGCGTAATCGTGTATAAAATCTCCGCCGACCAAAACGGCGTCCACGGCGTTTTCCTGCAACGCCGCGAGGATCGGATCGTTTGCGCAATCGTGCAAATCGGACACAAAGGCAAACTTCACGCGCTCTTTCACGTTCGTTTGAAAAACATACGACGACGTTATAAATTTGGTCACAATGCTCCTCCCTTTATAAACGCACGTTGACGCCACGCTCGCGCAACGACTTTTTCAACTCCGAGATTTCGACCGTTCCGGAATGAAAGACCGTCGAACCGAGTCCTGCGTCGATTTCGGGGATTTCCGAAAACAGCGAAAGGAAATCCCGACCGCAACTCGCGCCGCCCGAAGCAATCACGGGGACGTTCGCCGCTTTGCACGCCGACGCCGCCAGCGAAAGATCGAACCCGTTTTTCGAGGCTTCCGCGTCCAAGGAATTGACGACGACCTCTCCTGCACCGCGCTCCGCGGCATAGCGAATCCATTCCGTCGCTTCCCGACCCGTATTCACCGAGCCGCCTTTCGTAAAGACGCGATAAACGCCGTCGACGCGTTTCACGTCCACGGAAAGCACGACGCACTGCGCGCCGTATTTTCTGGATGCATCGTAAATCAATTCGGGATTCTCTATCGCGCTCGCATTGACGCATACCTTATCCGCGCCGCAAGAAAGCGCGCGCTCGAAATCGTCGAGCGACGAGATTCCGCCGCCCACCGTCAAAGGAATAAACACCGACCCGGCAGCTTCGCGCAAAACGCGCAAAAAAGACGCGTGCAACGACTCGGCGGCACGCACGTCGTAAAACATCAACTCGTCTGCGCCGTGTTCGGAATAATACGCCGCCAACTCGAGCGGAGAAAGCGCGTCGTCCGCGCCCTCGCGTCGAGAAACTTCTGCGATTTTCCCGTCTTTGACGTACAGACAAGGAATAATTCTTTTCGTTATCATCGTTACCTCTTTGCCTTTACGCTTCGCAAAAAGCGCGCAGAATATTCAAGCCGCAATCGCCGCTCTTTTCCGGATGGAACTGACACCCCAAGACGTTGTCTTTCGCCACCGAAGCCGTCAACGTCTCTCCGTAATGCATTGTTGCAATAACATATTCCCGACAGTTCGTCGCAAAATACGAATGCACGAAATATACGTACGAATCTTCGTTGCAATACTTGAACAAGAAATGCGGTTTCTCGATATTCAGCTTGTTCCAACCGATATGCGGCACTTTCAAAGACTCTGGAATATATCCGCGCATGGGAATCACGTCGCCGTGAATCAACCCCAACCCTTCGTGCAAGCCGTATTCGAAACTCTTATCGAACAACAATTGCATACCCAAACATATACCCATGACGTACTTGCCTTTTCGCACCTCAGAGCGAATCACTTCGTCCATTCCCGATTCCGTGAGTTTTTTCGCGGCGTCGGCATACGCGCCCACTCCGGGGAGTAGCACTTTTTCCGCGTCCTGAATGCTCTTTTTATCGGACGTAACGATCACGTCCGCACCGACGCGCTTAAAGGAGGAATACAACGAAAACAAATTCCCTACACCGTAATCAACAATCGCAATCAAGATAAAGCTCCTCCGCCGAAGCAACACATACCGAAAACGCCCTCGATAGAGGAAAGCTTCCGCACGATTTTTTCGTCGATATTCGCATTGGTCTCCACGATCGTATAGGCGACTTCCCCTTTCGAGCCGTTCGCTAAATTTTCGATGTTGATGTTTTCTGCCGAAAACGCAGAAGTGATCTGCGTGAGCATGTTGGGAATATTTTTATTCATAATACACACGCGAGGCAATTCGGACAGCGGCAACCCGACAGTCGGGAAATTCACGCTGTTTCGGATATTTCCGCAGGTCAAAAATTCATCCAACTGTTGCGCCGCCATCACCGCGCAATGATCTTCCGATTCCACCGTGGACGCGCCCAAATGCGGAATGGTAATGATGCCGTTTACCCCCACGGTCTCCTCGGTCGGAAAATCCGTAACGTAGACGGCGACCTTTCGACTTTCCAACGCCGCTTTGACGTCCTCGGCGCATACGAGATCGGCGCGCGACAAATTTAAGATTCGTACGCCGTCTTTCATCTGCGCGAGCGTTTTTGCGCAAATCATCTGCTTGGTTTGCGGCGTTGCGGGAACATGCAACGTGATATAATCGCTATTCTTGAAAATCTCCGCGTAATCGGATGCCTGACGCACGGACGGAGCAATACTCCACGCAGCTTTCGCCGTGATATACGGATCGTAACCCAAAACTTTCATGCCGAGCGAAATCGCCGCGTTCGCAACCATGCCGCCGATCGCGCCCAAGCCGATAACACCGAGTGTTTTCCCTGCCAATTCCTGCCCAACGAAGGCGGATTTTCCGGCTTCCACTTTTTTCGCGACGTCCGTTTCGCCCGAAAGACTTTTCGCCCATTCCACGCCGCCGATCACGTCACGCGAAGCCAAAATCAGCGCTGCAATCGCCAACTCCTTTACGGCGTTCGCATTGGCTCCAGGCGTATTGAATACGACGATACCGTTCTTCGTACAACGCTCCACTGGAATATTGTTGACGCCTGCGCCACACCGCGCGATTGCCCGAAGCTCGGGTGGAAACTCCGTTTCGTGCAAAGAAGCGGAACGCACCATAATTGCGTCTTCGCCTTGCAACTCCGTCCCGATTTCGTATTTATTCGCCGACAAAACGTCCATGCCGACTTTTGCGATTTTATTGAACAATTTTACCTTTAACATCTTACGTCACCTCAACCTTTCGGGTTCTTTTTCGCAAACGCGCGCATGAACGCAACCAACGCCTCCACGCCCTCGTACGGCATAGCGTTATAAATGGACGCGCGCATACCGCCGACCGCCCGATGCCCTTTCAAGTTCTTCAAACCGCATTCCGCCGCCTCTTGCGCAAATTTTTTATCCAAAGCCGCGTCCCCCGTGACGAACGTCACGTTCATGAGCGAACGACTGCGTTTTTCTGCCGTAGCGATATAATAGTCCTGCCCGTCCAGATAATCGTACAACAAATTCGCTTTGCGTTCGTTGCGCGCCTTCATCGCGTCCAAACCGCCGACGGATTCGATCCATTCGTAAACGAGCTTTGCTATATATATGCAATAACACGGCGGTGTATTATACATGGAACGATTCTCCGCCATGACTCGATAATCGAGCATAGTCGGCGTTTCTTTCCGCGCTTTCCCGAGTAAATCTTCCCGAACGATGACCACGGTGAGCCCTGCCGCCGACATATTCTTTTGCGCTCCGGCGTAAATCAATCCGAACCGCGAAACGTCGAACGACTCGCTTAAAATACACGAAGACATATCCGCAACCAGCGGAATATCGCCCGTGTCGGGAATTTCGGGAAATTTCGTGCCATAAATCGTGTTGTTATAGCAAATATGCACGTACGCGGCATCTTGACGGCAAGCGGAACGCTCGATGCGCGGAATCGCCGAAAAACCGACGCTCTCGCTCGAAGCCGCCACCGCGACGTCGCCGTATTTTTGAGCCTCACGATAAGCTTTCGAAGAAAATTGTCCCGACAGAACGTAATCCGCTTTACCTCCCTCCGGCAATAAATTCAAAGGCACGGCTGCAAACTGCATCGATGCGCCGCCCTGCAAAAACAACACCTTGTAATTGTCCGGGATCTGCATAATCTTGCGGAGCAACGCCTCCGCATCGTCGATGATCTTTTCATATTCGGGCGAGCGATGACTCATCTCCATGACGGACATGCCGCTGTCCCGATAACACAACATCTCTTCCGCCGCCCTCTGCAATACCTCCTTCGGCAACATCGAAGGACCTGCCGAAAAATTAAATACTCTCTCCATTTTTACACCTCCTGCAAACGAAAAAATCGAATGAACCCGTTTCATCGATTTGAATAATCGATTAAATACTATTTTACCACAACCGCTTTGCAAAAGCAAGAATTTTGTAACGCCGTTGACGTATTTTTACGCGATTCTTGCCTTTTTCCTTATAAAAAAAGTTTTCGCCGCCCAAACGCCGCAACCGTACAAAAAAAGGGAACGCTCCACCGTTCCCTCTCGTTTGTTTTTTCTCGCCGATTGTAAAACGCTCCGCGTTACTCGTTCGCCGTCCGAGCCTCGGCTTCCTTGATATACTCCCCGACGCGGCTCTCTCGTGTATCGATGGTATAGGTCGGCACCAAACGTTTCACCCACTCTTTCATGGCATCCGTTTCGGAATACGCCGCCTCGTACAAAGCGTCCAACGTCGTCCAAAGATTGTCCTCGTCCATCGGGATCGGCTTCGCGATATTAATCAACCCGTTCGGAGTCTTTTGCAACCCCTCTTCCTTCATCAACCGCTCTTCATACAGTTTTTCTCCGGGACGGAGGCCCGTACATTTGATCTCGATGTCGACGTCCGGTTCTAACCCCGAAAGCTTGATAAGGTTTTTGGCAAGGTCGTAAATGCGGACGGGTTCACCCATATCCAAAACGAAAATCTGACCGCCTTTCGCGTACGCACCTGCCTGTAAGACGAGCGAAACCGCCTCCGGAATCGTCATGAAATATCGAATGATGTCCTTATGCGTAACGGTGACGGGTCCGCCCTCCGCGATCTGCTTTTTGAACAGCGGAATCACCGAGCCGTTCGAACCCAAAACGTTCCCGAAACGCACGGCGACGAACTTCGTGTTCTTGCTGTGTTTGCCGATGGTCTGAATGATCATCTCACAAATACGCTTCGTCGCGCCCATAATGTTGGTGGGATTGACGGCTTTGTCCGTAGAAATCTGTACGAACGTCTCTACACCGAACTCGTCCGCCGCACGCGCCACGTTCAACGTGCCGAACACGTTGTTTTTCACCGCCTCGTTCGGGCTGGTTTCCATTAAGGGAACGTGCTTGTGCGCCGCCGCGTTGAACACGATCTGCGGACGGAATTTTCGGAATACGTCGCGCACTTTCTTCTCGTCACGAATACTCGCAATCAGCGTCAGTAACGCCAAATTCGGATGTGCACGTTGCAATTCCTGCTCGATATCGTACGCGTTGTTCTCGTAAATATCCAAAATGATCAACAACTTCGGCTCTTTCATGGCAATCTGGCGACACAACTCGCTCCCGATCGATCCGCCGCCGCCCGTGACCATGACGACTTTCCCTTTGATATAGCTCATGACCTCGTTCAGATCCACTTGAATCTGCGCTCTGCCCAACAAATCTTGAATCTCCACGTGACGGAGCTTCGATACGGTCACCTGCCCGTTGGCAAGCTGATAAATCCCCGGCAAAACTTTCACGGGGCAACCGCTGTCGCTGCAACGCTTGATGATTTCGCTCCGCGTCTTGCTGTCCACGGACGGCATCGCGACGAAAATCTCCTCGACGTTGTACTTTTTCACCATCTCGACGACTTGGAACGTCGTCCCTACGACGCGCACGTCGTAAATAATCTTACCCTGCAAATGCGGATTGTCGTCCAATATGCAAACGGGTTTATTCTTGCTCTTCTCGCTGGAAATCATCTCCTTAATCAGCTCCGCCCCCGCGTCGCCGCCGCCGATGATCATGACGCGACGTTTTTGGTCGTTATCCTTTTGATACAGCCGACAAAGCAAATGATACGCGCGGCGAGCAAACCGCAAAACGAGCGTTCCGAAATACAAAAACACGGTAAAAATCAACGTCGCGCTGTAACCGAGATGATACTCCCTGCCGTAGAACGTCGCAAAAATAATATTGATGCAACCGATTAAGAAAGCCGCAAACGTAATCTTAATCGCGTCGAGTATTCCCACCGACGAAGACGCCATGGAATACACGCCGATGACGGAGTTCGCTGCGACTACGACGACCGCGTTCACCGCCAGCCACAGCCAAACCACGGACGGCAAAACCAATGTCTGCGCGTCCAACCAAGTTGTCATCCAATACGCCGCGATTCCTGCCAAAAGCACCAAAATCACGTCCGCCAGCATCCATAAAAATTTTGTGCCTATATTATGCGAATCTTTCATATCCGACCCTCCGAATATCGTCGTTCTGCCCCGAACGCTGTCGAAACGAACCGATTTTTATACAATAACGATAATATTATAACATACCCGACGGCTCATGTCAACGTAATAACGAAAGAAACTTGACAAAAAATGTAGGTTTGTCAAACATATGAGACTAATTTTATGAAAAAATTTTAAATATGTA
>CAYZOF010000015.1:0-27603 GCA_964479935.1 uncultured Clostridia bacterium
TCCGACATTTTCTGTCCGTATAAATGTCGCTCGATTCCCAGCACTCGATTGACATACGGAAATCCGTCGAACCACTTTTCAAGACAAGGAAGAAAATCCGGCGAGGATTCTTTTTTGCCGTATACGCCGATAATATAGAGTTTTTCGACAATCGATTCGTATGTATCGTTATGCATAAAATAATCCTGACACCGCTCGTTAAACGTAAAATACAGCGACGACGGGTTACCGCAATACATCGGAACAACGAAAATCACGCGATCGCAACGCGACATTTCGTCGTACAGTACATACACATCGTCCGAGCGATATTTACACACTCCGTTAAAACATTCGTAATCGCAATCGGAACAAGCGTGCATATTCAAATCGCCGAATCTAACGATTTTATCGTCCGCTTCCGCCACGTAACGCGCAATGCGGTCACAATTTCCGTTCCGTCTGCCTGAAAAAGAGATTATAAATTTCATATATTCGCATCTTCCCTTTTCATAATATACCTGCTACAGTTCACTTCTTCCACGACCGTAAAACCGAGTCGTTTATAGAGCGCGACAGCCCTTTCGTTTTTGATGAATACATACAGCATAACCGCCCCGTCGCCCGACGAGCAGCATTTCTCGATAATTGCCGAACCAATCCCCTTGTTTCGGAACCCCGAGAAAATATACAAATCGTCAAGCTCGTATTCTCCGTCTTGATTTTTATAAAAATGATAATACCCGACCTTCTCGTCGTTTACAAAAACAGCCGTGTAGTCATCGATACATTTTTCTATTTTACGACGAACCCAACCAAGAACTTTTTCATAATCGATGTTTTCAAGCGTTTCATACGTATCGATCAAACGTTTATTAAACTGAAAAATTTGTTCGACGTCCGTCAAATCCGCAGGCTTATAAATTATCTCCAAAAGTCATCTCCTTGTACTCAATCGGCAACACGCCGGTTTCCTTTAAGTAATCTTCTAAAAGTTGCGCCGCCAGCGCAACAACGTCGCCGCACGCGCGTTTTTTGTAATATTGCTCCGTACGAGCCTCTGCTTCGCCGCCAACTTCGACGGAAACATTCATCTTCTTTAATAGATCCGCGCAAATCAAGCTCCCCGTTGCTTTTTGAAATCGGGCGCATAGTTCCTGCATAATCGCATACGTACGTTTTTTATTTTCCGCAGAAACTTCCGCTTCCGCGAACACCATGCCCACGACAGCCGCCATGCCGCTCATCGTTCCGCAGGTGAGCCGTAAACGGCTCAACCCTCCTCCGTAGGGTAACATTATCTTCGCGATCGTCGCCTCGTCCAAACCCATAACGTCCGAAAACGCCAACGCTACTGCCTGCGAACAAGCATATCCTTTCAAAAAATTTTCTTTTGCCCTCTCTGCCCTTGACATTTCTCGCTCCTTTCGGTATAATATAATTATTATAACACATTGTCCGAAAAAAGACAAGGATTTTACATTTACAGGAGAATATTTATGATTGGCATAGTAATTGCAATGCAAAGCGAAGCAGATATCTTGCTCAAAGAGATGAGAACCGAACAAACCGTTACAATATGCGGAAAAGCCGTGCACATCGGCGACGCATACGGCAAACAAATCGCACTCTGCGTATGCGGAGTCGGAAAAGTCAACGCCGCGCTCGGTGCGCAGTTGCTCATCGACAAATTCGACGTCGATAAATTACTCAATTTCGGCGTCGCCGGCGGCTTAAATAAAAGCACGGAGCTTTGTGCCGCTTATCAAATCGAAGCAGCTACGCAATTCGATTTCGACCTCGTGCAAATCAACGGCACGAAGATCGGTACGCTCAACGAATACGAAGTAAATTATTTGAATATATGCGAGCTTCCGCTCCCGTTACCAAAACGGAAACTCGGAACAGCGGACCGTTTCAATGACGATCCGAAAGATTACAAATTACTCACGGAAGAATTGAACGCCGATATTCGAGATATGGAAGGCGCGGCAGTCGTGCAAGCTGCCTACGCCGCCAATCTGCCCGTATATATGGTCAAATCTATTTCAGACATAGCAGGTAGCGGAAGTACAACCGAACAATTTTTGCAAAATCGGAATAAAGCCTTAAAAAATTTAAAAGCTGCTCTACCCGATGTTTTCGGCTCGTTATAATATAGGTGGCATTATGGTCGATTTAGGAGATTGGAACGAACGGCTCGCGCCGCTTTTCAACGACGAGCGTTATCTTAAAATTCGCAAATTTTTAATCGAAGAATACAGCAATTATGTCGTCTACCCCGATATGTACGACTTGTTCAACTGCTTCAAATACACGCAATTTGCCGATTTGAAAGTCGTTTTACTCGGGCAGGACCCCTATCACAACGTCGGACAGGCGCACGGACTGTGTTTTTCCGTGCAGGAAGGCATTCCGAAGCCGCCTTCGCTCGAAAATATTTTCAAGGAATTGAAAAGCGATTTAGGCTTCGAACCGCCGAAAAACGGAACGCTCACCAAATGGGCGAAAGAAGGCGTACTGCTTTTGAACACTTCTCTAACCGTACGGGAACATCAAGCGAACTCCCATTCCAAATGCGGCTGGGCGTGGTTCACGGACAGCGTTATAAAACTCATCTCCGACCAAAAAGAAAACGTCGTTTTCATTCTTTGGGGCGGAAACGCAAGAAGCAAAAAAAGCCTGATCGATACGACCAAGCATTGCATTTTGGAATGCGCGCACCCTTCGCCGTTGTCGGCTTATAACGGATTTTTCGGTTGCAAGCATTTTTCCAAAACGAATGAGTATTTAACCGAACACGGGTTGAGTCCCGTTGACTGGAATTTGTCGGATTGAAATCAATTGCAAACGGGTTGTCGCATTACGCGGCAACCCGTTTGGTACATTAAAGAAAAACTTTTCGCCATCTTTTTTATACCTTTCGCTTCATATCTATCGTTATCCTACATTGCACCGTTGTTTTGAAAGTTCCCCGAAAAAAAATACAGGAACAACCACGCCGCGGTCATATAGTACCGTATCTTTTCTTTAGATCAATTTGCTCAATATCTTTTTTAAGGCATATTTGCAATGTTCGTACGTCAAACCGCCTTGGAAATATGCCGTATAGGGTTCTTTCACAGGCGCGTCGGCGGAAAGTTCGATAGACGCTCCTTCCACGAAACAGCCTGCCGCCATAATGACTTTACTGTCGTACCCCGGCATATCCCACGGCTCCAACGTGACGAAACTGTCTATCGGAGAAGCCTCCTGCACCGACTGAATAAACGCACAGAGTTGCTCTGCCGTGTCGAAACGGATCGCTCTCGTGATATCCGCAGGCGTTTTATCGAGTTTCGGGAAATTCTCGTAGCCGAGATTTTCCATACATTTCCCGATAAGTAAGCTCCCTTTAATCGCTTGGTTGACCGTGTGCGGGGCCATAAACAAGCCTTGATAGAACAAACGATAGCCGTACGCATACGAGCCGACTTCGTTGCCGATAGACGGTGCCGTCAATCTTCTGCCGATTTTATCGATATATTCTTCCGTGCCGACGATATAACCGCCCGTCGGGGCAAGTCCACCACCGGGGTTTTTGATGAGCGAACCGACCGCAACGTCTGCGCCGACGTCGCAAGGTTCTTGTTTTTCAACGAATTCCCCGTAACAGTTATCGACGAAAATACAACCGTTGAAGCCAAGCGCGCGAACGAACCGACAAACCTCCCCGATTTCCGCCACGGTAAACGCGTCGCGAAGTTCATATCCGCGAGAACGTTGCAGATAAATCATACGCAAACGCGAGCCAATACGCTCCATATCCGCTTTGATTTGAGCAAAATCGAATTTTCCGTCCGACGTTAATTCCGTGCAGTCGAAGGAAATTCCGAAATCCTTTAACGAACCGTTTCCTTCGCCGTAAATCACGCCTCGAATGGTGTCGTACGGCATGCCCGAAACGGATAACACCGCGTCCCCCGTCCGCAAAACGCCGAACAATGCCACCGTGAGCGCGTGCGTACCGCTCAAAATCGCCGGGGATACGATGCCTGTCTCCGCGCCGAGTGAAGCCGCAAACACGTCGCCGAGTACAAAACGCCCCTCGTCACCGTATCCGTAACCCGTCGTCGGGTTAAAATGACGCAAGGCTATCGAATGCTTATTAAACGCTTTTAAGACTTTTTCTTGGTTGTATTCGCTAATTTCATCCGCAAATTGAAATTGCGCGCTTAATTGTTTTTCGCTTTCTTTTATCAATTGTTCTACAGTCATTTTATTTCTCCGACTATTATGTCATACATAATTATTGTGCCTGACATAGTTATAGTGATTTTAATATTTCTTCACAAGTTGCCTTTTCAGCCAACAAATAAGTATGATTTTCCATACGCTTAAAGAAAGTAATTTGTCGTTTGGCATAATTTCGCGTGTTTTTTTGAATAATTTCCTTCATATCCTCAACGGACGATCCGTTTTTTAAACCTTCAGCAACTTCTTTATAACCGATCCCCTGCATACATTGCATATCTTCCGTCACGCCGCTTTTTAACAAGTTTTGTACTTCCTGCAATAAGCCTTGCTCGAACATTCGCTCCACCCGAAGATTGATACGCGCATACAGCGTTTCTCTCGGATAGGCTACGGAAAATGCCGAAAAAACAAAACGAGGGATCGGTTTATCATGCTGCTCGGATTTTGCTTTTCCCGTAACATCGTAGATCTCCAACGCTCGAATTACACGTTTCACGTCGTTATAATGCAATTTCTCTGCACTCGCAGGATCTTTTTCACGTAAAATCGTATACACGTATTCTTTTCCGAACTCCTGCGCCAAGCGTTCGTACTTCAATCGAATCTCTTCATTCGCTCCGACGTTGCCGAATTGACTCTTATACAACAAAGAATTGATATAAAAACCTGTACCGCCGCAAATAATCGGCGTTTTGCCTTGCGACAACAGGTTTTCCAAAATCGGCAACGCCAGAGTTTCATAATCGCTCACGGAAAAACTTTCCGTAGGTTCTACAACGTCGATAAGATGATGTTTGACTCCGTCCATTTCTGCCACAGACGGCTTTGCCGTGCCGATATTCAAACCTTTATAAACAAGCAACGAATCCGCGGAAATGATTTCCGTATTTAATCTTTTTGCGCATTCTATCGCCAAAGAAGTTTTGCCCGAAGCGGTCGCGCCGCATATTACCAAAACCTTGGGCATCAGACGATCCTCTTGAACATTTTTTCAAGTTCCGTACGCGTCATTTTTACGACAACCGGTCTCCCGTGCGGACACTTCAACCCCATGTCGCCGTCCATCAACGTAAACAGTGCGTCGATTTCCTCGCGAGTCAAATCCATACCGCCTTTCACCGCCGCCTTGCATGCCGCCGTCGCAAGCTTATCTTTCAATAGCTCTTCCAACTTAATGGCACGATAACCGCTGATATCGCCTAAAATATCGTTAAAAAATACGCTTAAATCGATATCTTGCAAATCGATCGGCACTGCCGACACCTCGAATCGAGTATCCGACGCCTGCAAAATCTCGAATCCCATTGCGCGAATCGTCGGCAACTGCTCCGCGATGAACGCTCCTTCGAATGCGTTCAATTTCAATTCATACGGGAGGAGCATCGGTTGTTGCACGATGGAACGATTCTGCATTTTTTCCTTCATGCGATTAAAAATCAATCGTTCGTGCGCGGCATGCTGGTCGATGATAAAAACGTCCTCTTTCCGCTCATACAACAAATACGTATTAAACAACTTCCCGGCATATACGCAATCGGAAACGTCGATTTTATTTTGTTTAGCTTTCCCGTCCAACTCCGCAAGAAAACGCTTATTTTCTTCAAACGCGTCCAACGGTTCTCCCTTCGCCGCCGCCTGCTCGTACGCAGGATCATTCACTCGAAGTATATTTCGCTCAAAAAACAAATCCGGATATTTTTCATGCAATTTTTCGGCTTCGTTCCTTTCGTTTGTCGACGGCACCTTCACCTTTTTCCTGTGGCTTATCGGCGGAATAAAATCCTCGATTTCGTGATTGGGAATAAACCCTTTACGTGCTTCCGACACCTCCGAGAACGGAACGTCCGCGCCCTGCTTCTTCGCCACGAAAGCAGGTGTCGCCTGCTCGATTTCTTTTTGCGCCTCCTCATACGTGAGCGAACCGATTGCAAACGAAGAACTTTGCGTAGGCGTTTCGAGAGTCTTCATTCCCTGTTGCTCCGAAATCGGCTTAACTTCTTCCGCATAAGGCGTTTTCGGCTGTTCCACGATGTATTCCAGTGCTTTCGTTTGCCCGTCCAATATCGCAGAAATGATCGTATAAATGCAACCGTAAATAATTTGATTATCCGCAAAACGCACGTCCGCTTTGTTCGGATGCACGTTCACATCCACTATCTCCGTCGGTACGTCTATATACAAAACGTAAAACGGATACTGACGTTTCATTAAATAGCTGTTATACGCATTGGAAATCGCGGCGGAAACCGTCGCATTGATGATATATCTACCGTTTAGAAACACGCTTTGATAACTTTTATTCGGTTTCGAAAAATTCTGGTTCCCGATATAACCGCGAACGCGAATCCCGTGCTTCGACGCGTCGATTTTGAAACAATTCGACAAAACGGACGCTCCGTAAACGCTCGCCAATGCCTCTTCCTCTCCACCGCCGAACGATTGTAATACCTTTTTTCCGTTGACGGAATAAGTGAATGCAATGTTCGGACGATTCAAAATAAAGCGAGAGACGAAATTCGTAATATCCGTTTCCTCCGCCCTGTCCGACTTCAAAAAACCGAGCCGAACGGGCGTATTGTAAAACAGCATCTCCACGCAAACATCCGTTCCGTTGCTACTCGACGCCTCCGTAATTTCACCCGTTTCACCGCCGTCGCACGCAAGTCGATAACACTTTCCCTCTGCGGTTTTGGAAGTGATCGTCATTTTGGAGACTGCGGCAATCGAAGCGACCGCCTCGCCTCGGAATCCCAAGGTCATAATGCTGTCCAAATCCTCCGCGCGAGCAATCTTACTAGTAGCATGCGGCAAATACGCCGATTGCAAATCCTCACGCGCGATACCGGAACCGTTATCCGTCACGCGAATCAACTGTTTACCGCCCCTTTCGATGTTGATTTCGATTTCAGTCGCCCCTGCGTCGATGGCATTTTCAACCAACTCCTTTACGACCGAGTACGGTCTATCAACGACCTCCCCGGCGGCTATTCGATTATACACTTTTGCAGGCAGAATATTTATTTTTGCCATATCAATTCTCCGATGTTATTTTTGCTTTTAAGTCTTCCAACAGCATTAACGCCTGAATCGGCGACAAAGTATTCACGTCCGTATCCGCCAAAATCGATTCCACTTCCGACAGCTCACGCGACGTCGATTGCTCGTCTTCTTCTTCGACGTCTTCAATCTGTAATTTTCCGCGCGCGATATCGTTCTTTTCCAACGTTTTCAAAATCGACTTTGCCCGAACGGTCACCTCTTTCGGAACGCCTGCCAACGCAGCAACCTCGATACCGAAGCTCCTGTTCGCGCCGCCGCGAGCAATTTTCCGCAAGAAAACAACCGTGCCGTTCAACTCTTTTACCGTGACTTTGTAATTTTTTACTCCTTCTAACGTCTTTTCCAGCTCCGTCAGTTCATGATAATGCGTAGAAAACAAAGTTTTTGCCCTGATCTGCTTGGTTAAAAATTCGATAACCGCCCAAGCGATGGACAAACCGTCGTAGGTACTCGTACCGCGTCCCACTTCGTCCAACACGAGCAAACTGTCTTTGGTCGCGTGCAACAAAATGCCTGCAACTTCCGTCATTTCCACCATAAACGTACTCTGATCGAAAATCAAATTATCACTCGCCCCTACGCGCGTGAAAATACGATCGGTTAACGGTATTTCCGCCGCGCGAGCCGGTACAAACGAGCCGATATGCGCCATCAACACAATCAACGCCACCTGTCGCATATACGTGCTTTTCCCTGCCATATTCGGTCCGGTAATGACAGCGCAACGATTTTCTTCGTTGTCTAAGAGCGTATCGTTGGGAACGAATCGCTCCTTCGAGATCGCTTCCACCACGGGATGTCTACCGTCCGTAACGGAAAGCGGCGCGCCGCTCTCTTTCATGGTCGGACGAACGTAACGACGTTCCTTAGCGACCGTAGCGAGCGAAACCAAACAATCGAGCGTCGCCAACGATTGTGCAATCGTTTTCAACGACTCGATCTGCTCGGACAACACCCCGGTCAATCGAGCGTAAATACTCGATTCCAGTTTGAGTGCCTTTTCTCCGCTCGTTAAGATTTTTTCTTCTAAAATTTTCAATTCTTCCGTAATATAACGCTCCCCCGTGGTCAACGTTTGTTTACGAATATAATTTGTGGGAATTTTATCCTTAAATGAATTGGTTACCTCGATATAATAGCCGAAAACGCGATTATACCCTACTTTCAAATTCTTGATACCCGTATTCTCTCTTTCGCGTTCTTCAACCCCTTTTACAAGCTCCTTTCCGTTCTCCGCCACCATTCGAAGTTCGTCCAAATCCGCATCGAACCCGGCACGAATGTAACCACCGTCCTTCATCATTGCCGGCGCATCCGGGGAAATAGCCGACTCCAATAAATCGGTCAACGCTTTCATATCCAAGAGTCCGCGATCGATATCGCTCAATATCTCGGAAGAGAACCCCGACAATTGGAATTTTAACGTCGGCAAAACGCGCAATGACGCAGCAAGAGCCAAGCAATCTCGCGGTAAAAAATTTCCGTTGGAAATTTTTCCGGATAAACGCTCTACGTCGCGCACGTCGCGCAAAATTTCCGACAAACCCATGCGCACGACCGAAGCCGACACAAGCTCCTCTACGCCATTTTGGCGATACTCGATTTCCTTCTTGTCCTTCAACGGAGAAAGCACCATGCGGTTGAGCATTCGCGCCCCCATGCCCGTTTTGGTTTTATCCAATACCCACAACAGCGAACCGTACTTTTTATTCTCCGTATTATTTCTGACCAATTCCAAATTGCGGACGGCAACGCTGTCCAATACCATATATTTGTCTTTATTGATCGCTCGAATCGTCGTAATATTGGCAAGCGCGTGTTTTTGCGTTTCCCGTAAATATTCGATCAATGCGCCTGCCGCGGCGATCATGTCTTCTTTCGATGACAAACCGTAAGCCGCCAAGGAATGCGCGCCGAACTGCTCCAATAAATTCTTTTCCGCATGCTTTACGTTGAATGCCCAAGGCATATAGCAGGAAAACGCAGGCAAAAGGTTATGCTTCACCTCTTTTATGTTTTTGCTCGCCAACAGCATTTCTTCGTTGCAAATAATTTCCGCAACGGAGAGCTTAACCAATCGTCCAACAGCGTCCTCTACCGACGTCTCGCCAACGAAATCTTCGGCGAAAAATTCTCCCGTCGTGATATCCGTCCACGCAATCGCCACGCCGTCCGTCGACTTGAACAGACAAGCGATATAGTTGTTGCGACGTTCGTCCAGCATCTCGTCTTCGATCAACGTACCTGCCGAAATCACGCGAACGACATCGCGATCCATCAACGATCCTTTTCCGACGTCTTTTGGATCGGACAGCTGGTCGCAAAGCGCAACTTTTTCACCGCACGCCACCAACTTCCCGATATATAAATCGGCGGCGTGATAAGGAACCCCGCACATGGGCGCGCGTTCTTCCAAGCCGCAATCTCTGCCCGTAAGCGTTAAATCCAACAACTTCGAAACCTTAACGGCGTCATCGAAAAACATCTCGTAAAAATCGCCGAGTCTATAAAATAAAACACAATCTTTGTATCTTTCTTTCACGGAAAGATAGTGTTGCATCATTTGTGTAAGTGCCATATATTTTACCTGCCTTTTTCTTTTACGCGTTTATCGCTTCGATTTCTCCAAACAGAGAAATCCCGTTTACTCTCGTTATTTTCAAGGACACAAACCGTCCTACGAAATTTTCTTTGCTCTCGAAATACCCCATTCGACCGAATTCGTCTCGCCCCATATACAAGCCTTTTTTCTCGTCGAAATCCTCGCAAAGAATCTCCACCGTCTTGCCGACGTATTTTTCGGATTTTTCCCTCGTCTGCTTATTCACAAGCTCCACGAGCCGCATGATACGCTCCTTCTGCACGCTTTCGGGAATTTGATCCTCCATCTCGGCGGCTTTCGTTCCGTTCCGCGGCGAATAAACAAACGTAAACGCCGACGCAAAATCCACTTCTTTCACCAAAGCTTCCGTCTGCAAATAGTCCGCCTCCGTCTCCCCGGGAAACCCCACGATGATATCCGTCGTCACTTCCGCTTCCGGAAAGTATTTTTTGAGCATTGCGATTTCTTCAAGATATTTTTCTCGCGTATAACGACGATTCATCGCCCGTAAAACCGCGTTCGCCCCCGACTGCACGGGCAAATGCACAAGCCTGCATATCTTGCGATGCTTCGCCATTACCTTTATGATATCCTCGTTAAAATCTTTCGGGTGGCTCGTCATAAAACGAACGCGAAATTTCCCTTCGATAGACGCCACCGCATCCAAAAGTTGCGCAAACGTCATACCCGTAGTACCGTCCGTACCATAGGAATTCACGTTCTGCCCGAGTAGCGTAATCTCCTTATAACCGTCTTGAACGAGCCGTTTTACTTCTTCGAGAATATATTCCGACTTCCGCGAACGCTCCCTGCCGCGCACATACGGCACGATGCAATACGAACAAAAATTATTGCAACCGTACATGATGTTCACCCAAGCATTCGGATAGCTCGTCCGATACGCGTCGGGAAATTCCACGATATCACCTTCCGTTTCTCGAATTTTGATTACTTTTTTCTTTTGCCGCTTTTTTTGTTCGATCAGCGTTTCCAATTCTTCCACGTTCAACGCTCCGAACATGATGTCGATAAACGGAAATTTCTTTTTTAACACTTCCGTTTTCCCTTTTTCCTGCGTCATACAACCGCCGACCGCAATCAACAAATGCGGCTTTTGCTTCTTCAATTTTTTCAACGCGCCTATATTCCCGAACGCATGATTTTCCGCGTTCTCGCGAATACAACAAGTGTTGAACACGATGATGTCCGCCTCGTCGATCCCTTCGCCGGGTTCGTAGTGCAATCTGCGCAAAATCCCCGCAATCTTTTCCGATTCGTGTACGTTCATCTGACAACCATAGGTCACGATATGATATTTTTCTGCCATAAACTCACTTTTATCCGTTTTTTTGTTTTCTACATTATACACTTTTTTTTCGCTTTTATCAAGTCTTTGCAAGCTTTCCAACGGATTTTTCGAAGCTTTTTGTGATAAAAAAAGCAAAAAAGCCGATACTGTTTGCAATGAGAACGTTGAAAAAACTTTTATATATCGTATTCTTACTCATTCTCGCCGGCACGCTCGTCGCGTTCGGATATTACTTTGCCGTAACGAAAGACGTTGCGCTCGCACCGCAAAAACTCCTTTTAAGCGAAAAAAATATTACACTCTACGATAAAGACCTCGAACGCATCCAAGGCGTTTCTGTCTGTTTCGACCAAACCGTCAACCTGGACAAATTATCCGACACCACCGTCCACGCGTTCGTCGATACGGAAGATAAACGTTTTTTTACGCATAACGGATTCGATTACAAACGAATCGCGAAAGCGTTTTTGAATAACGCAAAAACGTTTTCGTTCAAAGAAGGAGCGTCCACCATATCCCAGCAACTCATTAAAAACACGCATTTGAGTCAAGAAAAAACGCTCAAACGCAAATTGCAAGAATGGAAATTAACGCGAACATTAGAGCTCAACTATTCCAAAACCGAAATCTTGGAAAAATACCTGAATACGATCTACTTCGGGCACAATTGTTTCGGATTGTATTCCGCGAGCGAATTCTATTTCGGGAAATCGCCCGACGCGTTGACGCTCGGCGAAGCCGCCGTTTTAGCCGGATTGGTAAAATCCCCGAACAATTATTCCCCCTTCAAAAATCCGCAAAAATGTCTTTCTCGGAAAATCGGAGTTTTAACCGCGATGCAACGCAACGGTAGCATTACCGCTCAAGAAAAAGCGACGGCAACGGCGGAAGCTTTGCCCGGCTCCCCTTCGGCGGTTGCGCAAAACGACGGGTACCTGCAATTCGTATTCGACGAATTGACGGAAATCGCCGAAACGAAAAACTTTACCGTCGGCGGCAACATCGAAATTTATACCTATTTGGACAAATCCTTGCAGCAAGAAACGGAAAACATTGCAAAAAATGTCGGCGGTACGGACATATCCGTACTTATCGCCGACACCGAACGCGGCGGGTTCAAAGCCGCCTACTCAAGCCTGGGGAACGTTCCCCGTTTACCCGGATCGTTGATTAAACCGTTAGCGGTTTACGCGCCGGCGTTGGAAGAAGGATTGCTCTCGCCGGCGACGCCCGTTTTAGACGCCCCCGTCGACTATCACGGCTATCGTCCCGAAAATTACGACAAAAAATATCACGGATACGTCAACGTTCGAGAATGCGTCGCGAAAAGTTTGAACATTCCTGCAGTAAAAACACTCTCGGCGTTAGGCACGAAAAAAAGCGCGGAATATCTCCGAAAGATGCGATTAACCGTTCCGGAAGACGACCTTTCGTTGTCGCTCGCGCTCGGGGGCATGAAAAATGGTTTTTCGCTTGCCGACTTGGTACAAGCCTATTGCGTTTTTCCGAACGAAGGCGAATTCTCGCCCGTCGGCTTCATAGACAAAATCGTCATCAACGGAACGACGGTCTATCGCAAAGAAAAACAAGAGCAGCGCGTTTTCGGAAAAGACACGAGCTATTTAATGACCGACATGCTATGTACCGCCGCTAAACAGGGAACGGCAAAAAAATTACGCGGATTCGACTTCGATATCGCCGCAAAAACGGGAACGGTAGGAACCAAAGTCGGAAACACGGACGCCTACGCCCTGTCTTTTACGTCCAAGGACTGCATCGGCGTACATTTAGGAAAGCGCGACAACGGCACAATCGAAGAAACGGGCGGCGGAAAACCGTGCGACGTCTTGCTAGCATTGAATCGATTCTTATACGATACGCAAACGCCCGATCCGTTTCCTGTACCGAACGGAGTGCGAAAAGTACGTTTAGATAAACACGCCTACTATGACACACATACATTAGAGTTGGCAGACGAGTTGTCTCCAAAAGAATACCAATTTTCCGAATGGTTCAAAACATCCGCGATTCCGCAAAAACAAAGCACTGCATTCAGCAATCCGCGCATTGCAGAGCCGAAAATTTCCGTTAAAGACGGGAAAGTTACCCTATCCTTCGAAGAAGATTTCACGCATAGTTATCATTACAAAATCGAGCGAGTGGATTACGCCACGCATAGTAATTGTGTCAAACATAGTACTCTTTATTCAGGCGAGTATCTCTCCGAGTTCATCGATGAAAATATTCAAGACGATATCGTCTATCAATACAGCATCACTCCTTTTTATCAAAATCATGCAGGTGTTACCGTAACGTTGCCGCGCGTCACGTCGGCAAGCAGCTCCCCTCCGTCTATTTTAGAAAAAGACTGGTGGAATCGGTAACGCGTTTTCGCCTATTTCATAAAAAGACTACGCATTTGTCAAGATGCGTAGTCTTTTTTCCGCCGTCGATAGAAGCTTATCGCAACGGCACTCTCTTAAATTTCAATTTTTTCAATAGTAGTGAAAGCTTCGTCTATCAACGCCTCTACGTCCAATTTCGATTCCTCACGCAAAATATCCGCAAGTTTCGGGCGCGTCGCAGGGAAATCCGGCAAGAACACCGTACAACAGTCCTCAAAAGGTAAAATCGAAGTTTCATACGCACGCATTTTCACGGAACGATCAATGATTTCGTTTTTATCGAACCCGATCAGCGGACGAAGTACGGGCAATTTTTCCACCACGGAATTCGACGACGTCACGCCTTCGATTGTCTGGCTCGCAACCTGACCGAGGCTCTCGCCCGTAATCAAACATTGCGCGCCGATACGGAGCGCGTGCCGCTCTGCAATTCGATACATAAAACGCCGTAACAACGTGATCATAAGCTCCGGCTTGCACTTCGCGTGGATCTCTTCCTGAATATGCGTAACGCTTACCGTGCAAAGTATCGTTCCGCAAGTATACTCCGACAAAATCTTCGCCAGCTCTACGACTTTTTCTTTCGCCTGCACGTTCGTATACGGATAACTGTGGAAATGCAAGCAATCGACCAACATGCCGCGTTTCGCCATCATATGTCCTGCAACGGGACTGTCAATACCACCCGACAAAAGCAAAACGCCTTTCCCTGCCGTACCGACGGGCATTCCGTTTGCTCCCTCGATAAATTCTCCGAATACGAGCGCACGACCGAATTCCCGAATATCAACGCGCACGGTGAACGACGGATTGTGCACATCCACTTTCAACGCGCCTTTGGTATAATCCAAAATCATTCCGCCGAGCTTTCGGCTGATCTCCACCGACGTTAAAGGATATTTTTTATCGCCGCGATGCGATTCGACCTTAAACGTTCCGCTGTCGCGCAACAGCAATTTCGCCGCCTCGAATATGGAATCCATATCCGAAGACGTCACGTACGCCACGCTAAGCGTATGCAAACCGAACACCTTTTTCAATCTTTCTACGATTTCGTCCGTTTCGTACTCGGCAAAATTCTGCACGAGATAACGACCGCTTTGTTTGACCAACTCACAATCGATCCCCTGCAAGGCTCTGTTCAAATTCTTTTCAAATGCTTTTTCAAAAAATCCCCTGTTTTTTCCCTTCAAAAATATTTCCGCATAGCGGATAATAATTACTCTTTCCATAATATTCTTCCTTTATTTCATTCTGCGTTGCAAATCCCGACCGATTTCGTTCAAAATCTTCGCCGATTCCTCTATTTCTTCCTTTGTCGTTTGTGAAGAGAAGCTCAGGCGCAGAACGCCGTCCGCTGTCCTTTCGTCGTAACCGCAAGCCAAAATCACCCTACTGTAGTGTTTTTTCGCATTGGATGAGCAAGCCGATCCCGTACCGATTATCAAGCCTTTATCTTCCGCCATATGTAACAACACTTCTCCACGCAAACCGACGGCGGACACACTTAATATATACGGCGTACCGTTTTTCACCGACAAACGCGTATAAACGTCTTTATCCAAATACGACCATAACAACTCCCGATACTCCGTCAAACGCGCATAATCCGCTTTTAGGGAGGCAAATTTTTTCTCTGCCGCGTATTCGAACTGTTTGATCGCAAACGTGTTTTCCGTGCCGCTCCGCCGCCCTGATTCCTGACCGCCTCCGATGATATACGGCGGCAAAACGAGCGTTTTTCTCTTAATCAACGCCCCGACGCCTTTCAAACCGCCAATTTTATGCGCGCTGACGGAATACAGATCGATCTCCTTCGCCATTCGAAAGGGAATTTTCCCGTACGCCTGCACTCCGTCCACGTGAAAAATCGTACGCGGATTTTTTTGTTTGACACGTTTTGCAATGGAGTTTACGTCGTTGATCGCACCGATTTCGTTGTTTACGTGCATCACCGACACCAATGTCGTTTTATCGTCTATCAGCGACAGCAATTTATCGACGTCTACCTTGCCGTCCGAAAGGAGCGGTGCAAAACGAGGCTCGGCAATGCCTCTGTTCTTCAGCTCGTAAAAGCTCGCCAAAACGGCGGAATGTTCCCCCGCCGTCGTAACGGCGTTTCCGCGACGAGCAAACGAAAAAATCGCCTGATTGTCGGACTCCGTTCCGCAAGAAGTAAAAATCAACTCAAAAAACGTTTCGTCGGCTACCGCGGAAAGAAGGACAGAACGTGCCTTTTTCAGCTCGCTCTGCAATTCGTATCCGTTCCGATATAACGCGGACGGATTATAAAATTTTTCCGTAACGTACTCTTGTGCGCGCGAAAACGCCGTCAGGGACGGTTTCGTCGTCGCCGCATTATCCAAATATATCATTTTTGTTTCTTTTCCTGCATGACGTAATCTTTTTCCAACGCTGTACGCTTGGCGAATTTTAAGATGTTCACCAGCATCTGTTCGCGACATTCCAAAATATACAATTTCTTGCCGTTATCATTGACGTGGATATACATGAAGAACTTCCCGTCCGTCGGTTCGTAATTCGCAGTACAGAGTACTTCCTTGTTCGTAGGATCGGCTTTCAAAAGATCGTACGATTGATTGTCCACGTCGCCAAGTTGCAAAATCTCCTCGCCATCGAACCGAGTAATCAGCCTTCTGCGGTTGATATTGATAACCTTGGAAATACGCAATTCTCCGGAAACGAACACGTAATCGTAACTGACGTTCACGCGAGCTTTCCACTTGAACAACAAAAACCAAAAGCCTAAAAACAGAACGCCGTTCAGCAAACAGAACGTCGACAGGAATTTCATCATTCCGTATGCCGCCTGCGCATTTTCCAATTCCGTAGCGTCCGTTATTTGGTCGAAATTACTCGTCGGTATCGAAAATACGCCGTACACAAGCAATAAAATCGCAAGCACCAAACAAACAACCGATGCGACGTGCAAAATTTTATATTTCCGCTCTCCTTTTTTCGCCTGCAAAGGAACGGAACTCTCCTCGTAAATTATATCTCTTCCGTAAGAAGCGTCCATTTCTGCCTCCTGTTATTATATTTCCAAAGCCCCTTCGTAAACGGTCTTTACGTTCCCCATCAACTCCACGCTTCCGTCCGAATGATAGTTGACCGTAAGATCTCCGCCGCAAAGTTTCACCGTCACGTTCGTATCGTAATCGCAATAGCCGCCGAGTACCGCCGCAACCACCGCCGCGCAAGCTCCCGTGCCACACGCCCAAGTCTCGCCGCTGCCTTGTTCCCACACGCGCATTTTTAACGTTACTCTATTGACGACTCTGACGAACTCCGTATTGATTCCTTCGGGAAAATATTCGCTGTTTTCCAGCGTCGAACCGATTTTCCCCACGTCCGCGACGTCTACTTTGTCCGTAAAAATCACGCAATGCGGTTTTCCGACGTTCACTGCCGTAACCACGTATTTTTGATAACCGAGCGTCACGACTTTATCGATAATCTTCGCATCGTCCCAAATACAGGGAACGGACCGTCCGTCCAGTTTCACTTGTTCCAAATTCACACTGGCGGAATTCACTCTGCCGCTGAAAGAATAAACTTTCAAGGGATATACGCCGCTCTTCGCCTCGATAAGCATTTCCGTCTTGCGAATAATATTCTTTTCGTATAAATATTTACCGATACAACGGATTGCGTTGCCGCCGATTGCAACCTCTTTCCCGTTTCGGTTAAAAATACGCACTTTGGCGTCCGCCGTAGCCGAGTCCTCTATCAAAACGATTCCATCGCCACCGATTCCGTAATGCGGTTGTACGTAGTTGACCGCAATCGATTCCGGACAAGTAATCTTACCGTCACGATTATCAAAGACGATATAATCGTTACCGCAGGATTGCATTTTGGTAAATCTCAACTTTAATTTTTCCTTACGGAGCGCGTTGATATCGACGAGCTCCGTATTGTTTTCCGTAAAGCGGCTGGCGATGATATCCGCCAAAGCGTTTGCCGTATCTAAAGACGTCAATACGGTAATACCGAGCAAAATCGCGTGGTGATGCAAACGAATGAAGTCGTTGATGGATTCCATATCAGTCTTGCCCGTATAGACGATATAGTCGATTCTCCCTTCGTCCATAAGCTTGATAACAGTATCGGTAGCCGACAATCGGTCGACGATTTCGCACTCGAAACCGAGGTCGGAAATCACCTTAGAAGTACCTTTCGTCGCGTACATGGTGCACCCCAAATCCCCAAACTTCTTCGCGATCGTCAATACGTCCAGCTTATCTTTATCGTTTACGGTCATATACACGCCGACCGGTCTGCGTTCAGACGGGTGACACATCTTAAAGCCTGCCGAAACAAGTCCCTTGAACAACGCCTCTTCCATTGTTTTGCCGATACCGAGTACCTCGCCCGTGGACTTCATCTGCGGACCGAGCTGAGAATTGACGTCGTTGAGCTTTTCAAAGCTGAATACCGGCACTTTCACCGCCACGTAAGGCGAAGCAGGATATAATCCCGTGCCGTAGCCGAGTTTTTTCAGCTTCTCACCGATGATGATTCGCGTGGCGAGCTCCACCATCGGCACGCCCGTGACTTTTGAAATATAAGGCACGGTACGCGAAGCACGAGGATTCACCTCGATCACGTACAATTGACCGCGATAAATTAAATACTGGATATTGATAAGTCCTTTCGTTTTTAATTCGAGAGCCAACTGCGTAGACACCTCGATGACACGCTCCAAAATAGTATCTTCCAAATTATAAGGCGGATACACGGCAATCGAGTCGCCCGAATGGATCCCGGTGCGTTCTATGTGTTGCATAATACCCGGAATCAAAACGTCTTTTCCGTCGGAAATGGCGTCTACCTCCAACTCCGTTCCCATGAGATACTGATCGCAAAGCACGGGATTCTCGATCCCTTGAGACAAAATGACGTCCATATAACGACACACGTCTTCCTGCGTAAAGGCAATCGTCATATTTTGACCGCCGATCACGTACGACGGGCGAAGCAAAACGGGATAACCGAGTCTTTCCGCCGCCTTTAACGCGTCCTCTTTGGTCATGACCGTTAAAGCTTTCGGCCGCGGAATCGCGTATTTCTCCAACAATGCCTCAAAACGCTCTCTATCCTCCGCTCTGTCTACACTGTCCGCCGAAGTTCCGAGAATGCGAATCCCATGCGAATCGAAATACGAACAAAGATTGATTGCCGTCTGTCCGCCAAAAGTAATGATAACACCGTACGGCTTTTCGATATCCAAAACGTGCTGCACGTCCTCGGACGTCAACGGCTCGAAATACAATCGATCCGCTGTATCGAAGTCCGTGGAAACGGTTTCGGGGTTATTGTTGACGATTGCTACTTCGTAACCCAGTTTCTTCAACGTCCAAACGCAGTGCACGGACGAGTAGTCAAATTCGATTCCCTGTCCGATTCGAATAGGTCCGGACCCGATAACGACGATACGTTTTTTCGTGCTCTTTTCTAAAAACTGCTTAGCTTCGTCGTGCGAGTCCTCGTCGAAAGTCGAATAGAAATACGGCGTTTTCGCAGGGAATTCCGCCGCGCAGGTATCTACCATCTTGTATGCCGTCTTTTTACGATACGGTATTTTTTGACCGCTGAATGCCGCGATATCTTTATCCAAATATCCCAAACGCTTTCCTTCGTCGTACAATTCGCGAGTGAGCTTCTCCGTTGCCAACCGCTCCTCGTATGCTATCAAATTTTTGAATTTATGCAAGAACCAACGGTCGATTTTCGTAATATCGAACACTTCGTCCACCGTGATGCCTTTTTTCAAAGCGGCATATACGACGAAAATTCGCTCGTCCGTCATTTCGGGAAGTTTTGCAAGTAATTCCTCTTTCGTAAGCCCGACAAACTTTTTATAATTGAACGTTGTTGCGGAAATTTCCGCGCCGCGGACAGCTTTCATCATCGCCATTTCGAACGACGTACCGATTGCCATGACTTCCCCCGTCGCTTTCATTCGAGTGCCGAGCTCTCGCTTCGCGTACAAGAATTTGTCAAAGGGCCATTTGGGCATTTTTACGACCAAGTAATCGATGGTCGGTTCGAAACAAGCATAGGTATTTCCCGTCACGTCGTTGACGATTTCGTCCAACGTATAACCGAGCGCAATTTTCGAAGTCACTTTCGCGATCGGGAATCCCGTCGCCTTGGACGCGAGCGCGGAAGAACGACTCACTCGAGGGTTTACCTCGATGACCGAGTACTCGAAAGAATCGGGGTTTAACGCAAACTGCACGTTACAGCCGCCCTCGATACCGAGTTCCGTTATAATCGCAAGCGCGGCGTTTCGTAACATGCCGTACTCCTTACTCGAAAGCGTAACGGCAGGCGCAACGACGATAGAGTCGCCCGTATGAATACCGACGGGATCGACGTTTTCCATCGAACAAACCGTCAATACGTTTCCTGCGCTATCGCGCAATACTTCGAATTCAATCTCCTTCCAACCTGCGATGTATTTTTCAATCAAGACCTGCGTAATCGGCGACAGCATCAAGCCGTTATGCGAAATCAAGCGCAGCTCCTCTTCGTTATACGCCACGCCGCCGCCCGCGCCACCCAAAGTGTACGCCGGACGAATAATCACGGGATACCCGAGCTTATCGGCAATTGCCACGCACTCCTCAACCGTATACGCGATGTCAGACGGAACGCAAGGCTGATGAATCTTTTCCATCGTTTCCTTGAACAGCTCTCTGTCCTCCGAACGATCAATCGCGTCCAATTTCGTACCGATAAGTTCTACGCCGTGCTCCTCTAAAAATCCCGATTTTGCGAGTTTACACCCCATGGTCAACCCCGTTTGTCCGCCGAGCGAAGCCAACAGACTGTCGGGTTTTTCTTTTATGATAATACGCTTTAAGGAATCCTCCGTCAAAGGTTCCAAATAAATTTCGTCCGCAAGCGCTTTATCCGTCATAATCGTTGCGGGGTTAGAATTGCAAAGCACGACGTTTACGCCTTCGCTTTTCATGACGCGACACGCTTGCGCGCCTGCGTAGTCGAACTCCGCCGCCTGTCCGATTACAATCGGACCAGACCCGATTACCAATACTTTCTTAACGTTACTTCTCTTCGGCATGGTCAATTCTCCTTTTGCATGAGCGCAAAAAATTTCTTAAAAACGGGATTTTCCGTATTCCCCACGTCGCAGGATTCCGGTACGAACTGCACCGAAAGGGCTCGAGCTTCGGGGTAATCGATTCCCTCGCACGTCCGATCGTTCACGTTGATAAACGATATCTTTCCGATCTGCACGCTTTCTTCATCGACGGTATAACAATGATTCTGCGCGGAAACGTATACTTTTCCGCTCTCCGTGCATTTCACGGGTTGATTGCCGCCATAATGTCCGCACTTTTGTCTGTAAATACGCGCGCCCTGCGACAACGCCAACATTTGATGCCCCAATCCGAGACCCAAAACGGGAATTTTCCCGAACAGTTTTTGAATTTCCGCGATTTCCTCGACGTTTTCCGTCGGATCTCCCGGCCCGTCACTGATAATGACTCCGTCCGCATGCAGAGCAAGAATATCTGCCGCGCTCGTCGAAGCCGGTACGTCGATCACTTTGCAACCGCGCTTCGTTAAACTGTCAATCGTACTGTTTTTTGCCCCGAAATCCCACATGACGATCGTGTATTTCGGAGACTCGACATCATACGTCGTCTGCGTTTTTGGAGTAACCGCTTGCACGGCATTCTCGAGCCGATATTCCGCAAGCTCGTCGATCACATCCACGTCCCCTGCGGTATCGCCGATATAGGCGTGCATTTCTCCGTCTTCGCGAAGGACGCGCGTCAACTCTCGCGTGTCGATTCCGTAAATTCCGACGACGCCTTGTTCTTTCAAATAGGCGTCCAGCGTTTCCTCCATGCGGAAATTGGACGGCTGTTCGCAATACTCGCGCACGATATACGCCGATACGCGCGCCCGTTCGCTCTCCGCGTCGGAGCGCATAACGCCGTAGTTACCGATCAACGGAAACGTCGACACGACGATTTTCCCGTAATTGGAGGGATCTGTCAATGCTTCCACATATCCGACCATACCCGTAGAAAATACGAGTTCGCCCATGACATTTCCAGACGAGCCAAAGCGATAGCCTTGGAACACGTCGCCGTTTGCTAACGTCAAATACACTTTCTTCTTTTTCATAAGCATTCCTTCGCACTGTTTATTTTTTCTTATCGGCTCGAACACAACGAACAATCTAAAAAACAAGACTGATTTAGAAAAAAATCAGTCTTGCATAAGTACATAGAAACAAGAAACCAAAAGAGAAAAAACAACACTACCGCCGGCAACTTGCCCGTCCGCTTTTATGCACATTGTTTTTTCGTTCTTCATTCTCGTACGCATAACGCTCACCTTGTCCGTTTTGAATATTATACCACACGCGATGGCGTTTGTCAAGTTTACAAGACTGTTTTTTTATAGAAAATTAAAAAATCCTAATATAGACAACCATACGCCGTTGCAGAAAAATTCCCTTCGTTCAAAAACACACAGAGTTCTACGATCCGAGCGGAAAGAACAAAACGTTTACGAGACTCCTCACACGACAACAAAACGCCGTCCGAAAATAAAACGAATTCCCCGTTTTCGGAACGAATGCGTATCTCCGCGCTATTCTCGAGTTCTCGATACTCCGACAACATACCGAGAATGCACTCCCCTTTCAGCTCGCCCGTTTCGACGCCGAGCTTAAACGCATACGATCCAACGAGCTTTCGGGCAAGTAATCGCGCCAGCGACTTGGACTTCGCGTTGCAAACATGACAAAACAACGTCTTTTTTGTACCCACCGCGACGATCCTTCGACAGCATTCCTTCATAACTTCCGCGAGCGCAAACGCAAATTTCTTATATTCCGTATCCTCACGATCGATTTTGTAATTTCCGGCCTTTCCGTTCGCCATGACGCATACCATGTCGTTTGGAGAATACACATCGTTAACGTTCAAAAGACGAAAAGACTCGTTAAAGCCGCTCTGCAAAGCCTTATGTAACATCTCAGACGAAATATTCGCGTCCGTTGTAAAAACTCCCATCATCGTCGGCAGATCCGACAGAAACTCCGCACCGCCTTTGAAAATCGCGCCGATTTTACAAACATAATTTCCCAATTCAAAAGAATAAGCCACTTGTTGCGGACTACCGTTCACCGCTAAAGCCTCTGCCGCTCGAGACGAACCGTCGACGGAAAGTGAGTCTTTCAACGCGCGCACGCCGTTTTCGAACAACGGAAGATCCAACCGCCCGCTCATTCGTCCCATTGAAGCGATCATAACGTCCGCGGCATCCGCAATGCCGCAACGCTCTACGAATCCGCAAACGTTTTTCGCGAACTGCTCGCCTTGCGGTTGTCGCGAATTGGCTATACCGTTATTCGCGAAAAATGCCTGCGATAAACCGTACTTCAAATGCTTTTGCGTCAGCTTCAAGGGCGCGGCTACCGTTGCGCCGCTCGCATATACGCAAGCCGCCGGGCAACGCCTGTCAGCGACTACCATGGAAAAACCCGTCCGACGCACAAGATAATCTTCGGAATCGCAAAACGCGCCTCCGGCTCGAAATCCGGCAGGCGCACACACGCCACCGTCGACTTCTCGCAATTTTTTGCTGATACGATTCCCCGGAAATTTTTTCATGGCTCGTCCTCGGAAAAGATTACTCTTGAGGACACGACAACCTCGTCTTTTTCATTAAGACCTTGTATAAAATACACACCGCCCTCCGACGATTTCAAATAGAAATGCAAACAATCCCCCTCGCGACATTGACGCGCATAGGATATAGCAAAACTCTTCAAACTCCTTTCTCGCAATTCGGAAACCGAAAAACAGTTCAAGCAATAATCAGCATATTTCGCATTGTTCACGTGCATGTTGCGGTCGTATTCGGAATTGGCAATCTGCAAAGAAAATTTCAACTCCCCTTCCGACGGCAAAAATTTCGGCAACTGCCAAGAAATCCCGTCAAGCACTTTCGTTGGATTATACGTCGAATAATCTTGATTATCGATGACCTTTGAGGGCAAAACCTTCCCCGTAGACATATCCACCAAACACCACCGAGAGGAAGCGTTCAACAGCACGCCTCCGTCCGAGTCATCCGCGCGATATTCTCGTCCGAAAATCACGTGCGAGGGAGGCGTAGGCCACGTCTTTAACGTGATCTTTTCGTCAAGCCGAACCGCACGTAAAAATTCGCAATGCAAATTGCTCACCATAAACGCATAGCCTTTCGGCTTCAAAAAGGAATACCCGTACCCGAGTTCTTCCGCGCTGTCCGCGGCAACTTGCTCGAAGTGAGAAAGCACCGACGACATCTTCCATTCGTCCTTAAAATCCACGTCGCGATATTTTATCGAAAACGATTGTTTGTGTTCGTATATCTTCATGTTTACAGTATACCCCCTTTTTAACAAAATGTCAAGAGAAGTCTACCATGAATTTTACAAAATTTTTTTATGAAAAAATTCAAATTTCGTCCATATTTTTACATATATATTATTGACATATCTCTATATTTATGATATAATACTTAATGACAAGTTTATTTCTTGCACGTCTTGCATTGTCTTGACTTTTAAGGAATATATCGATAATTTTGTCTGACAAAGCAATACTCTGTCAGACAAAGAATGTACGGGAGGGAAACTCATGGAAGAAAAAGAAAAAAGCACTAACGTCGAAGAATCGCTCACCGGCGGCGAAGAACAGATCTTCGACATCAGCTCGGATTTGATTCGCGGTCACATCAACACGATCATTTTGCGTAGTTTATACGACGGCGACAAATACGGCTACGACATCATCAATGAGATTGAAAAGAAAAGCGGCGGCATGTACACTCTAAAGCAACCGACGCTTTACAGCGCGCTGAAACGTCTGGAATCTCTGCACTATATCGATTCCTACTACGGCGACTACTCCAACGGCGGCAGAAGAAAATATTTCACGCTGACCAATCTCGGACGCCAAATCACCGAGCAAAATCTTTCCGAGTGGGAATACTCGAGGACGATCATCGACAGCTTAATCTCCGACGGAAAATCGCACTACGATTTCTCTTTTATTACCGAAAAGCAAAAAGAGTTAACCGAACTTAAACGTGCTCTCGCCGCACGCGAAGCCGCCCTCGAAGACGAAAAAACCGCGTTGAAAAACCTAAAAAACGAGTTAAACCGCGAACGCTCGCTCCTGTCGGCACAAAGTTCTTCGCTCTCCTCGCAGAAATCCGATTTCAACGAATGGAAAGAAAAGATCGAATCGCAAAAAAACGAGTTGGCGGAAATCGAGTTACAACTCAGTCAAAAACAGGGCGAAATCGACGCTAAAGAACTCGAACTGACGCAAAAAGAACAAGAAATCGGCAACGCAAAAAGCGAGTTGGAACGCCAAAATGCCGAAATCCTGCATTTGCGCGAACGCTTGGAAGTGCAACAAAACGATTTCGACGAACGCCTTGCCGCTCTGCAAGAAAAAAATACGCAACTCGAAACTTTGGCGCAACATAGCGAAGAGTTGGACGCCGTTCGGGCGGAACTCGAGGAAAAGGAAAACACTATCAACGCTCTGCGTTCCGAGATTTCCGAACATGAAAACACTATCCGCACTATGAAAGCGGATTACGAAAGCAAAGCTACGGAATTCTGCAACCATACGTTGGAGCTCCGTTCGCAACAGGCGCAACTCGAAGCGCAACGCGAAAAGTTCGAGGCGGAAAAACGCGAAACGGACGCAAAAGCCGCAAGAGCCGAAGAACTCCTTCGACACATCGAAGAAAAAGAACTGGAATTAAACGCCAAAGAGTCCTCTTTGGCGCAACTTTCCGAAAACGTGAAAAACTCCGAAAGCAACGTTTCCGCCATTCTCGCCGAATTGGAAGAAAAGAAGCAAGAACTTGCGGAAAAGGAAGCGGAATATCATCGTGCGCGCGAGGCATGGGAAAACGAGAAAAACACCCTCTCCGACGAACGAAATCTGTTGGAAAACAGCCGTACCGTTTTGGAAAACGAACGAACTGAAATGCAAAACAAATTGCAGACTTTGGAAGTGGAACGCGACGCGCTCCGCGCAGAACACGACTCTTTGGATGAAGAAAGATTCAAGCTCGAAGAGGAAAAAGAAAAGCTGAACGCTTTACAAAATTCTTTACAGGAAGAACGCGCGCAAATCGAAAAGAAACTGTACGAAGCAACTCAGCAGGAGCTTGCGCTCGAAGAAAAGAAACGCGCGCTCGAACATACGGAAACACAAACAACGGAAACGTCCGAAAAGGTGCGCCGACAGATCGAGGAAGTGCAACAACGCGAACTTGCCGTACAGGAACGCTCCGACAAATTACAGACGAATTTAGACGCCCTGCGCGAGCAACAAAAGGATCTGGCGACTCGCCAAGCCATTTACAACCAACAGCAAATGGATTTCATTACTCATAAAAACGTGCTCTCGGCGCAACAATTCGAGTTCGAGGACAAACTCGCCGCATACAACGCGCAGGTCAAGCTGTTCAATGAAAATCTCGAAAAATTAGAAGCGGAACGCACTGCGCTGTTCAAGGAACGTCAGGTCTACGACGAAGAAAAGAAGGCGTTCGACCAAGACAAAGCCGCCTACGACGAGGCAAAAACGCAACTCGACAAGGAGCAAGCCGCGCTCGAACAAGAACGCATGAACGCTAATAAAAAAGCTTTGGACGAAAAATCCGGATTGCAAATTCAAATTACGGAATTGCAGGAACGAGAACGCTTGCTCACGCGACGTGAAATCGAATTAAACGAAAGAATGCGCGATTTCAGTGCAAGACAATTGCAAGCCCCCTACGGAAACGCTTACGCCGAACAGCCGCCTTACAACGGCTACGGACAGCCGTATCCGCAACAACCGCAACAAGCGCCTCAAAACGAGCCTTACGGCAATCTGCGCAATCGCGCGCAAAACGACGGAATTAAATTGAACGCAGCCGGCAATATGCGCGGCGCGGCGTATTCCCCGACGCTCCGTAACGAATCGGAAATCATCCCCTCGCCGCTCAGCGGTAAAAAGAGCGTTTACCACAATGCAGGAGCTTCGCTCTACCGAGCCGCACTCGTCATGTTCTGCATCGTGGCATTCGAGAGTTTGGTGGTATTCTTCCTGAAAGATATGCTGAACATCTCTCCGGCATACCCCGCAATCGGGTTCGGGATCGGTTTCATCGCCTTTCTGATTTGCGTCGTACTGTACGCTTACGGATTCAAGTCGCACACTCGAGTCAAGCAAAACCCCTCGTATATCTTAACCGCTACGGTTCTGTTCGTCATTTCCGTCATCGTAGTCACGATGGTTGCCGTTTACAGCAAAGCGCAAATGTCCGACCCTGCGCAAATGTTCTCGTTTGTGATTATTCCGATCGCATACCTTGCGAACATCTTAATCTTCGCCTTGTTCTACTATCTGTTCTCTACCCGTGGCAACGGCGATAAATAACGAATTTTCCCCTCTCGATTCCGTCGGGAGGGAATTTTTTACACTCTTTTAATGTTTCACGTGAAATCGACGTATTTTTTTTGTCGAGAAAAACGAAAAATTTCGTGACGATGATTGCTTTGTTACATATGCACATAGGAACAATGTAACAGACAAAAAAAGTTTTGAATTTTGACCGCAAAACGCTTGACGAAATCGGTTATATTTGCTATAATAAGCAAGCTGATAAATGAGATGGAGGCGTAGCTCAGTTGGTTAGAGCGCTACCTTGACATGGTAGAGGTCGGAGGTTCGAGCCCTCTCGCGTCCACCAGAGAAACCACACCTGTTTCAGGTGTGGTTTTTGCGTGGCAAGAGAGTAGCGAAGAAACTCCGCTTCGGAGTTCGCGCGAGCCGTAGGCGACACTTTGGCGTAAGCCAATTCCCTCTCGCGTCCACCAGAGAAGGGCCTGTCGCAAATTGCAAAAAATTTGCGTACAGCCCCTTTCTTTTTTTGCTTTTGAA
>CAYZOF010000016.1:0-27047 GCA_964479935.1 uncultured Clostridia bacterium
AGTATGAAAATTTAATTTAAGCAAAATAACTTACACACTTTGCTTGACATTCCCATTTTTTGCAATTTGCGACAGCCCCTTACCTATACAAAAAAACGAGTCTTTCGACTCGTTTTTTTTATCTCGAACGATTTTAATCGTCCATTTTTACCTCGAACCCGTAATAGATATTCACGATCGTGCAATGCACTTTTTCCATAGGGAGCCGCAAGATCTTTGCCACCGCTTTTCGATACAACGCCAACTGCGGACGGTAATGCTCGCGTAGGCTCGACGCGTTTTTTCGCGAATATTTATAATCGATGATTTCCGCATCCTCCCCGACCGCCAACAAATCCAGCGCGCCTTGAAAAATCATTTCTTCCCCGTCGTCACGCGTCCTCAAATCGGGCAAAACGTCCTTTTTCACCGCATACGTATCTTTGACGGGCAGAGAAACCAAAAATTGCTGTTCTTTATACACCTGTTTTCCGCGCAAGCGCTCGAATACGGGATTTTTTAATATCTCGAATAGTTTCTCCTCGCGGAGCTGTTCCGCGCCGACCGCGTTCTCGCGAAGCATTTCTTCTCGGAGCGCGGAAATCCGCTCGGGGAGCCGATCCGCATCGTTCAAAGCCGAAAAATCGAACCGTTCCAAGAACGCGTGATAGGCGACGCCGCTTTCCCTATCCGTATCCGCCTCAACGTCCGTCTCCGTCGCATCAATGCCGCCGTCCGACTCCGCTCGGTACTCCGCTCCCTCCAAGAGCACGGTTGCCGAACTCTTCACGGGCAGATTTTCGTAACCGACAAAATCGTATTTCCATAAAAAGGCGTCCATGATTTCTTTGGCGAACGTTTCGTCAGGACGGAACACAAGCGACGTGCGCTCCTGCTTTTGCAAATCGAAAAGCTCGTCTTGCACGAAATACTTACTCCATACGTCAAAGTCGGTAAAATCCGCGAAAGATTTCGCATAGCGCACGTTCGGCAACGTCGGCAACGGCTCCCGAAAGAGCAAATGCAACCCGAACTTCGCCCTCGTCAACGCAACGTAGTACAAATTCAATTCGTCCGCGACTGCGTTCGCCTGCTCGCGTTCGTTATGCAAACGCTGTAACAGCGTGGAACTTTTCGTCATCGCCGTTTCGTCGTAAGCGCGCGGCGCAAGTCCGTATTGCTCCTCAGCAAACACGTCGTCACGGTCGCCGCCGCGGAAGCTCGCGCTCAAATCGTCCACGATAACGATGGGGTATTCCAAGCCTTTGGACGAATGCATCGTCAGCACTTTGACGGAATCGTCACCGCCGTTTTCACTGAATTCGATGCAATACTCTAAATCTCGCAAACGCTCCAAAAAAGCGTGCACGGACAGCGGCTCGACCGACGAAGTCTCCTCGATAAAACGATGAATGCGTTTCAAGCACGCGACGCCGTTTTTCTGCGCCAAGAGCGAAGCCTCCATGCGCGTATCCGAAAAGATTTTCACGAGCAACTCCCCTGCATCCGATACCGCCGCCTGCGCGCGCACTTCCTCGAAATACGCGTAGAATTTCCTCAATTTTTCCGAAAGCGCGTCCGAATGCTCCGCCGCGTATTTTTCGCACGCCGACCGAAAAAACGGCTCTTCTTCGTACGCCAAGCGGATTGTCGTCAAGTCGTCCGCCGTCAAGTTGCCCATGGCGGACAACAGCGCGCTACACAGCGGAACGTCCTGTTTGGAATTGTCGACGAGCGACAAAATATCGATGAGCGTTTTCACTTCGGCGTATTCGCAAATGTTCACCGCCGCCGACGCGGTCACGGGAATACCTTCCGCCGCTAACGCCGCCACCGTCCTGGCAATCTGCCCCTGTTTTTTTCTGGAAAGCACGGCGATGTCCGAATAAGACACCGAACAGTACTTCCCCCCCTTGGAATCGGGTTTGTAATAAGTGGACAAATGCTCCTTTTCGATAATGCTTCGAATCGTCTTGGCGAGTACGCTTTCCTCCGATTTTTTCTCACCCGTATTCGCACGGACGGAATACACACCGCGCTTTTCCGAAGCGGATCTTTCCTTCTTCGGCAAGACGTGAATTTGCACTCTTCCGTCGTTCAACGCATACATGCCCCCTCTCTCCATGTAAGAATCCGCGCGATAGTCCACCGAACAGGCGTCCAAAGTCATCGCGAGCGAAAACTGCGAATTGACCGCGTCCAGCACCGCGTCGCTACTACGGAAATTCCGTGTCATAGCAAGCGTATTGCCGCCGGTTGCCGCAAATTCCTTTTGCTTTTCTACGAAGAATTTGGATTTACTGCCGCGGAAACCGTAAATCGACTGTTTCACGTCACCGACCAAAAACAAATTTTCGCCGCTGAGCCGCGTAACGATTTCCTCTTGCACGGGGTTCACGTCCTGATATTCGTCCACGAATACGTAAAGATATTTTTCCTTTAGCTCCGTTGCAATCTCTTCGTTTTTCAACAAAGCAAGTGCTTTATGCTCCAAATCGTTATAATCGAGCACGTTGCGTTCCCGTTTCAGTCGCGAATACTTTTCGTCAAACCGCAACAAATACTCCGCGAGCGCCGCCGCCGTTCGACCGGCGCGAAGGAAGTTGTTCAATTCTTCCTCTCTCGATTGCGTTTTCGAAAGTTCTTTTTCGTAAATCGCGCAGACTTCCTCTTTCAAGGCTTTCAAGCGGTCGGCGTGAAAACGCGTTTCTTCGTCGCCTTTGGGGACTCGATTGATCGTCCATGTCGGTTGTCGGCATTGACACGCCGCAAAATAGTCGGGCGCAGACAAAAGCGCGTCCAAATAACCAATCAACTCACCCGAAAGAGCCGTTTGGTTCTTCGCTCCGACACCCTCGAAATAATAGCGTTCCTTTTCCAGCATCGACTTATAATAACGGCACTTTTCGTGCAACAGCGACAGCAAATCTCGACAAACGGCGTCGAAAGTGTGCTCGTCGTATGTGGCGGAACGGCTCAAATACTCTTGGTAATCCGCGCGGTCACGCAACTTGGTATAAGTTTCCGCGAGAATCTTCCGCAACGTCTTATCGCTCTTTTTGCGCCAATACACGTTGAGCAAATGCAGAAAACGCTCGTCTTTTTCCTCGTAGCCTTCCTCCAACAGTTCGTCCAACGCTTCGTTTTTGAGCGCGACACCCTCGGCGTCATCGCCGCCGATCACGCGGAACGTGTTATCGATTTCCGCCACGAAGAAGTGCGACCGAATGAGTTTCGCGCAAAAGGAATGAATCGTGGAAATATCCGCAGACGACACCATCGCGAGCTGTGCTTTTAACTCTTTCTTGCGTTCGCGAGGGGTACTTTCCGCGTTAATGCTCTCGATTAGCGCGCGCGCAAGCTTTTCTTTCATTTGCGATGCCGCTTTTTTCGTAAACGTCACCGCCAAAATTCTGTCCACGGCGCAACCGCCTTGGATTAAACGAATGATTTTCTCGATCATGACCGTCGTTTTGCCACTCCCTGCCGAAGCGGAAACGATGGTTCTGCCGTTCGCCTCGATGGCGCGAAGTTGTTCTTCCGTAAAACGACTCATTCGTCGTCACCTCCTTCTCGTTGTTCACGCGCAATCGACGCAATTTGCGCAGGCTTGACCGCGCCTTCCGAACGCTCCGCCATGGCGTCCTTTCGGAATCCGCAAATGCCGCCGTATCGGCAATACTTGCAACTTCCCTCATACGGTGACGGCGCGATGTACCCGTCTTTCAGCTCCTCACAACCCTGCCGCGCAACGTATACCGAATAGTCCAAAAAATCTCGGAACGTCGCTTCGTCCATGACGTGTTCCGCGCGCGGATTATTCAACGCGGCGGAAAAATACGGACTCTTTTCCGTTTCTTTGATCTGTTTATCACCGCAAAGCAACGCATCGCGGTCGCTGTTCAAAAAGCCTTTCATTCGGAATTTTTCCTCCACGGAATCGCTGTACGACACCGACGCAGGGAAATAGAACACACCGGCAGGAATTTTTTCGTCCTTAAGCTCCGACATGTACAACTGCATCTGGAGCTTTCGCCCCGTGTAATAGGAAGCCGCGCTATCATCGATGCTCCCTGTTTTATAATCGATGATCCGCACGTATTTGTCCGTGGAATCCATTCGGTCCACCTTACCGCGGAAAAACTCCGAAGAAACGTTTTTTTCCGTCGCATCAACCTCGAAGGAAGAACCTTTGATCTGACGAAACATCGCCAAGGCGACCTCCACCCCTTCGGCGAGCAATTTCTCGGAAAAGAAATTGCCCGAATCGGTGTCCTGCTGCACGGCGTATACAGACGCGCCCAACAACTCCGCACCCTTTTTCGAGGCAAATTCGTGCAACTCCTCGTCCGTTTGCAACGTCTTGCTCTGCTCCGCAACCGCCTGCAACAGGTCATGAATAAAATTTCCCGTATCCAATGCCAGCACCGCCGTTTCCTCGCGCTGTTTCAGTTTCAAGCCGCGTTCCGCAAAATGCTTAAACGGGCAAGCGAAGTAGTTTTCCAACGCGGTCGGAGAAATTTTTCCGTCGTGAAAAAACAGTTCTTCACCGCGTTCAACGCATACCTGCCCCCCTCGTTCCGCCAAATAGTCGTCCTTTTCTTGTACACCGAGCTTATCGAGCGCGGTATACAAAGACGAATACGTCCTACGCGTATCTTCGCGACAAAGTTCATAACGATCCTTCTCGATCAACAGTTGACGAATGGCAGGCGCAGGCGCGGAGCATTTGTATCGAAACTCTTCCTCCGAAAGCGTTTTACGCCGAACAAGCTTCCCTTTCTTTCCCGAGCCGACCGCGCAAAACAGCTTGTCTATATAGTAAAAAATTTCACTCACGACGGGATCGCTCCCGTCCGCCGCCAAAGAGTATGACAAATGCAACGCATCCGTAAACGCGCAAAGGTTCAGACACGCGCTCTCGCGGCTGCGCAAATTCACTTCGGCAACCGTCGGCTCCAGTCGCGTCCGAACTTCATCGAGCCGTGCGATTTCTTTATCGGAAATAATGGCGGTATCGCTCCCGATCCTCGGCACTCCATCGGTCATGCCGATCGCGAACAAGATCTTGCACCTTTCGATGCGGCTGTCCGTAACGTCGCCGATGAACACCGCGTCCGCTTTCAACGGAATCAGCGAAATTTCCGTGGCGTCTAAGCCGTCGGCGAGCACCGCTTCGAACTCCGCCACCGTCATTTCCCGATGCACCGTCAGCAGCTCCGCCTCCTCCAACACGCGCTCGAGCGCGCGATAGATCTGCGACAGATACCCCTTTTGCGAAATGTCCGACAGGCGTTCCCCTAACGAATCCAAGCGTTGTTCGACCTGAAAAGCCGTTAATATTTCGCGTACGGCGTTACAATAATTGCCGCCTTTATCCTTCGATTTTATATTTTTTGTGGCGAGCAACAACCGCTCTCGACCCGATTCCAACGCCGCGACGTCGAACGACGCCTCGATCTGTTCGTTTCTCTTCAGCGCGCGCTTTGCGCCGCCGCGATAATTCGCGTATTTCAAAAGATAATTTCTGTAGTCGTCGCTTTCCCCGAAAAAGTAATTCTGGGTGAGCGACTGTACCGACGAGGGCGAAAAACGCTCCCGAACGGTTTTGAAACAATCCAACAAGAAGCAACTGAGCGGATGCCGCTTCAAGGATTTTTTCTCGTCGATAAAATAAGGAATGCCGTACTCCGAAAACGCCTTTTTCAACGCGAGAGAGTATCCGCCGATATCGCTCGTCAAGACGGAAATATCCCGATAGCGCAAAGTCCGATTTTCCGCGAGCGCGCGCCGAATCTGCGTCGCGACGTATTCCGCCTCGGCTGTCTTGTCTTCTGCCTCATACAAGCGGATCTGATCCGTTTCCGTCTTTTCCTCGCGCAGGTTTTCGGGATCGAACAAACCGCGGCGCAAACGCTCCGCCGTTGTCGAAAGCGGCGAACCGCATTCTCGCACTTCCGGTCTGCCGTGCTCCGCGCAAACACGCGTAAACGCGTTGACCGCCTCGTTCGTATACAGCGACGCCTCGCCTCCGCAGAAAATGCCGATGACGTTTTTCGCCGATTCGAGCGACGCTTGAATGACGCGCGCCGCCTGCGCCGTAAAGGAATTGAAACAAAGGAAAAACACGTTGACGTTTTCGATTCCCGACGTTTTGCGCAACGCTTCGGGCAATAATTTCAGAAATTGGCTTTCATCCAAAAAAGCGTTGTCCGATAAAAAGGTATTATAACCCTCGTAGATCGCCGCCAAGTCATGCACTTTTTTCCGAAGTATGTCGTCGGGCAACAGCGCGAGGCTCTCCTGCAAGATTTCGGGAGTAACCTCGGACGCGGACAACTGCGCCAACGTTTCGTAGATGCATTTCGCGTTATTGCCGACGGAAGTCGCGCTCGTAAAACATTGCAAGATATTCTCCCTTTGCAACCGCGTCATTACCTCGCCGACCGCCATAACCGAACCTTGTTTGGAAATCGTACGTTTATCCGAACGCAAATACCGTGCGAACGTCGACACGGACGAAAAAAAACTACCGCCCGTTGCTTTCAGCAATGCGCGCTCGGCAAGAAGTGTCAAACGATCCTCGCAAAAAATCAAATTTCGCTCTCCTGCGCGTTCTCTTGCGGCTACTTGCTCCGCCATGACCTCCATACACTGCGACAGGGTATAGGCTTTCAAAATCAAACTCATGCCATGCACTCCCTAATAATTCTTTTCGACGGCGAAAACCGCCGTAACGGACGCGTGCGCGCCCTGTTGTTCGTTGACAAGACGACACCGCTTATCGCGACGCATATTATCGCGCGATGTTGCCTTGCTACTATTATAGCATACTTTGCACGAAAATTTCAGCTTTTTTTCACAATAATTTTCATAAATTCTCGATTTTGTTTTTACAAATCGGAAAAGATATGGTATAATAGACAAGATAGTAAAAATGATGCGTATGCATACGGAGTTTTTTATGAAACACAAAATCACAAAAACGATTCTCGCGTTGGCAATCAGCGCGACCTGTCTCACCTCCTGCGGAACGAGCCAAAAGATTTCGTTCAGCGAATATTGGAGAGCGGACTCTTCCACAAAACAAGACATTACGGAAAGATTGGAATATTCGCTCGATTATGAATCCAACGACAGCGACGGCGCGTATTCGCTCGATTATACCAACGGAAAATACGTCACGGAATTGACGTCGTTTACCGATTCGGTCGGCGACAGATTTTATCGTTATACGACCGAACTAACCATTACCGCCGTCTATATTTTCAACGGCGAAGTCGAAGAACATAACGACTCCGTACGTACCGAAGTCGTATTCGAGCAATCCGCGACCTTGCGCCCGATTTCTTCCCGTAAGGAAGTGTTAAGCCATTCCCCCACGTACGGTTTGAATACCGAAACGCCTACTTCCGTCGAAACCTGCTACACCCCATATAATTACGTTGTGGAAACGACCTACTCGGGCAACGGCGAAGGCAAATGCGTCGTGACGAACAACGTCAAAGAGGAACCGATCGTCTCGGAAAACGCATTCGAGCTCGACGTGGAAAAGTATACCTATTTGGACAACGAGCAACTGTTGTTCGCGCTCCGCGGAATCAAAGCTTCGGCGAGCACGTCAAATACCTTTAAGGTATACAGTCCGTTCACGAAAGCCGAACAAAAAGTCAAAGCGACTTTCTCGTCGAAAGAGGGTACGGAATTTTCCTATCTCAACAACGGAACGCCCGTAAAGGAAAACATTGAATATTTCCCTACGAGCATCGTCCTTGACGAGAAAAATTCGGGTGCGACGCAGACGGCATGGTTCGCGGCGACCGTCAATCCGCAAAATAATACCTATCGCAACGTATTGTTACGTTTGGAAACGCCTGTTTCCTATAATCTCGGCACGTTGATCTATCAATTGACGTCGGCGAATTTCGCAAAATAATTCGATAAACGAACGTTGAACGGCGCAACCATACGGTTGCGCCGTCTTTGCGTGCTTTTCGTTAGAAAATACCGCACGTAGCTTTATTCATTTTCGTACACGGAACGTTTCAAGACTCCAACGTACGGAAGATTTCGATATTCTTCTGCGTAATCCAAACCATAGCCGATGACGAATTCGTCCTCGATGACGAAGCAGGTATATTCCGGCTCCAAGGGCACTTCTCTTCGTTGCGGCTTATCCAAAAGCGTAACGATATTGACGCTGGCGGGGGAACGTTCGTTGAGCAACTTTTTCAGATGATACAACGTATTGCCGGAATCGATGATGTCTTCCACGATCAACACGTCGCGATCGCGAATATCCGTGGAGAGATCTTTCAACAATTTGATCTTGCCCGTGGACTTCGTTCCGTTTCCGTAAGAGGAGACCGCCATAAAATCTACCGTCAACGTCGTCTTCATATTACGAATGAGATCCGAGAAAAAAATCGCGCTCCCTTTCAAAATACAAACCACGACGGGAACGCGTCCCTCGTACAACTTATCGAGCTGTGCCGCGACCTCTTTCGTGCGTCGCTCGATTTCTTCTGCGCTAATCATAATGTGGTCAACGTTAGGGTGAATTTCGCTCATGTTTCTTTACTCCTTTCTTCTTATGCTAATATAAAAAATATGCTTCGTTTCTTGCGTAATTTTTACTTTTTCGGAAATCTCCGCGCCGCAAACCGCGTAAACTTCTCGTCCGTTTTCTTCCGCGATCAGCGGCAAATACGCGCGCTCGCACGGGGCGATCTTGGCTTCGTTGAAAAACTTTTTCAGACTTTTTCTGCCGCCGCCGAAACGCTCGATTTCGTCCCCTTCTCTACGGAAACGAAAGACTGCCGTTTCGGGAATTTTATCGGCGTCGAGCCGCAACACGCGCCACGCATTTTGCGCCTCACAAGGCGAAGAGGAAGCCGTCACCTCATACCTGCCCCCGTCGAATTGCTTTTCTCCGAACGTTTCAGGCTTTGTTTGCGGAGCGAAAATCCCCTCGTTTTTCACTCGAAAAACGAGTGTTTTTTCCTTGCGTTCCGCCTCGATGCCTTGCGGCAAATCGAGTTTCGCGCCGCGTTTCGCATACTGCAACATGTACAGCGCGTCCAGATGTTTCATGGTGTAATCTCTTCCCGTGCCGACCTTGCGCATCGCAGTCAGGCACGCCCGTCGAAAGAGTGGCTTTCGCGTATCGAAAAGCACTTCGCCGTCTTCCGTCAAGAGCTCCTGCGCGAGCGAGTACAACAGCTCGTCGTCCTCTTTCGCGAGCGAGGCAAATCGGAGCAGATTGCCCGACGAGCCGGGAACAGCCGCCTCGAGCGGCGGCAAGACCGTCCAACGCAATTTATTCCTCGTGGCATCCGTTTCGAAATTCGTTTTATCCACGCAATAGCGTAACCCGTGCAACCGCACGTAGTCTTCGACGTCTTTTTTCGTCCACGAAAGCAGGGGACGCAAAAAACGTCCGTTCGCTTCTTGCATGCCGCTCGCTCCGGAAAGCGAAGTGCCGCGCGCCAAACGAAATAAGATTGTTTCCGCGGCGTCGTCGGCGTGATGCGCCAAAGCGACGTAATCGGCTTTTCCGTCCTCGAGCAACGTCTGAAAACAAGCATAGCGAAACTCCCTCGCGGCGGTTTCTACGCTCAACTTTTCGCGTTTTGCCTTTTCGACGCAATTTTCCGAAAAACAATGCAAAGGAATCCCCCACTGCGCGCAGAGCGACTCCACGAAACGCATATCGGCAAGACTCTCTTCGCCACGAATCCCGTGCTCGCAATGCGCGGCAGATAATTCGAAGCCGTACGCCGGTTGCTCCGTTTTCAGATAATGCAACAAAACGACGGAATCCGCACCGCCCGAAATCGCAACGCATATTTTCTTGTGGGAATATTCGGAAAATCGTATCATAGAAATAGTATACCACAGTCGAAAAAAATTTGCAAGACTTTCGCTCTACTTTCTTTCGAGTATTTGACAATTCCTTCTTCTTGCGATATAATATCCTTATCTATACTTTAGAGGTGAAACATGGAAAAATATGCTTGGATAGCAAAAATCAAACTCGGTAAGAAAGCGGAATATATCCGCCGTCATAACGAAATCTGGCCCGAACTCGTTGCCGTCCTGAAAGACGCAGGCATTGAAAACTACACCATTTGGACGGACGGCGACCTTTTGTTCGGCTATTACGAATGCGCGAAAGGCATAGATTTCGCCGCAAAAACGCAGGCGCAAAGCCCCGTCGTCGATCGTTGGAACGAATACATGAAAGACGTCATGGAGATGGTACTCGACCCCGTAACGGGTGCGCAACCGAAGCTCGAGCAAGTATTCGCTTTGAACTAACGCTCTGACGGTGTTTTTACTCGGTCGGGGCCTTGCCTTTCGACGAGCTTTTTCGTTCTGTTTTTAGAATCATGCATAAGCCTGTGCGAGCCGGCAGATAGATCTGCAATTTCGCATTTCCGTCGGCTTGCTTCGTCGCCATATACACGTACGTTTCGGAAATTCGATCGAAGCCGCCGAAACGAGTTTCGTCCGTCGTCAGCGTTACTTGATAACGCCCCTTCGTCGGAACGGTCAACCAATACCCTTCATAACTCTCCGTCGGATGAAAATTCAAAACGAAAATTACGTTGCCGCGTTCGTACGCCAGCACTTTCTTCGCATTGTCGATATACAGACAATGCGGTTTTTTTGTGTACAGATTTTTCCGTTTCAATAATGCAAGCATTGCCCGATCGAACGCCGACAAATATCCGTACCGCAACGTGTCGTCGTCGGCAAGATGCCATTGTCTGCGGCAATAAAAATAACTCCACCCGTTCCCCTCGCGAGGGAAATCGATCCACTCCGGATGACCGAACTCGTTCCCCATAAAATTGAGATACCCCTCTCCGCCAAGTGTCATCGTCGCCATGTAGATCAGTTTCCGCAGCGCGATGCCGCGATCGATCACGTCGTCTTGAACGAACTTACTCATCGAAGTGTACATTTTACTGTCACACAGACGGAAAATCAGCGTTTTATCCCCGACGAGTGCCTGATCGTGCGACTCCGCATATCCGATATTTTTCTCCTCGGGACGTCTGCCGGTAAGCTCCCCCCAAATTCGCCACATGTCCCAATCTTCGTCCTTGCATTCTTTCAAAAGCTTTATCCATAAATCGGGTTCGCCCATCGCCAAACGATAGGAAAAGCCGACTCCGCCGTATTCGATCGGCAAACACATGCCCGGCATTCCGGACATATCTTCTGCAATGGTAATCGCCTGCGGAGCTACTTCGCGGATCAACTCGTTCGCGAGTTGCAAATACGTGATGGCTTCCAAATCCGTATTGAGAGAAAAATATTGCGCATAACTCGTGAACACCGTACCCAATCCGTGATCGCGATAGATCATCGACGTCACGCCGTCAAAACGGAATCCGTCGAAATGAAATTCCGTCAGCCAGTATTTTAAGTTGGAAAGCAAAAAATGCAAAACTTCGTTTTTCTCGTAATTGAAAAGTTTCGTACCCCAAGCAGGATGTTCGCCGCGCGCTCCTTCATGGAAAAATTGATAGGTCGTTCCGTCAAATTCGTTGATTCCCTCTTTGGTGTTCTTGACCGCATGCGAATGCACAACATCCAACAGAACGGCAATCCCCATACCGTGCGCCGCGTCGATCAGCCGCTTCAGCTCGTTCGGCTTTCCGTATTTCGAAGAGGACGCAAACAATGAAGAGACTTGATACCCGAACGAGCCATAATAGGGATGTTCCATGATTGCCATAATCTGTATCGTATTGTAGCCTTGTGCTCGAATCCGTGGCAAAACGTTTTCCCGAAACTCGTCATAACTACCTATACCTTCCTTTTCTTGCGCCATACCGATGTGACACTCGTAGATATACGGCGATTTTGCAGGTTTGAAATCGCAGTGTTGCCAAACGTACGACGGTTCGTCCGTGATCACGCCGTTCCAAACAAAAGTAATCGGGTCTTGCTCGACGCGGCGGATATAGAGCGGTATTCGCTCCAGCAGCTCCCCGTTATGCCGAACGATCGTCCGAACACGACATCCGTCGTACAGCGCGTCGCGTCCGGGCAAATACAATTCGAATACGCCGTTGCCGATCGGCGTGAGCTTCCGATCCAGCCAACGCCAGTCGGTCATGTCGCCTGTGAGGTATACTTCTTCGGCGGCAGGCGCCCACTCCCGATACACCCAGCCGTCTTGCGTTTTATGGAATCCGAAATACTCGTGTCCGTTGGCAAAATCGCTCAAATTGCCCGTTTCTCCCACGAGTTCGAAACGCTTGCGCGCGTAATTGTCCATACGAAGATCAATATCTTTTTCGTACGGCGCGAGATACGGATCGATTTCTAAAATTTTATATGACATAGTCGTCCCCTTTGCTCATAGAATCTTATCGTTACTTACATTATAACATATTTCGATGGAAGAATGCAATAGTTGATTCGATTTTTTTGTCGAAATTTCGCACTCAACGAAAAACGACAGCCGATTTTTTCGAAAAAATCGGCTGTCGAACGCAAAACCTTTGCCGTTTTGCCCGAAACACGACGAATTATTCGTTTTTCAATATCGCGAAACTCTTGCCGTGTAAAATCAAAGCCCCGTCCCGCAACTCGCAATTCTGCGAAAGAACAAGATTTCCACAAGGAACTGCAACGCGCTTTTCTTCCGCCGAAGGACCGATGATGATCGTAAACGCTTCCTCGGCGTTTCTTCTTTCGTAAACGAAAGGATAACCGCCGTTTTTGCATTGCAAAACGCGCAACTCCGCATCCGCGTTGAACGCGCTATGCGTTTTGCGGAGCTTCAACAAACGCTGAATTGTCCGCAACAACGAATCCGAACGCGCCTCCATCGCCGCGACGTTCCGTTCCGCGTCTTTTCTCGGGGGCAAATAGCAATCACCTTCCGCCGCCGAAGAAAAACCTACACCGTCCTCCGCATTCCATTGCATCGGCGTACGACAACCGGTACGAATGTATCCGCCGTCTTTATTAATCCCGTACATATGCGTCATACCGACCTCGTCCCCGTAATAGATCAAAGGCACGTGTTTATACGTAAGTAAAAAGGCAAAAATCACCTTTAACGTTTCTTCGTCCTTTTTCTCGCCTAAACGAATAATGTCGTGATAACCGCTCGGAATCGTGAAATATCCCTTTCCGTCAAGCACTCGATATAAATCATCCGATTGTTTCACAAAAGGATCGACGGAACCTTTGCCTGCCGCACTAAAATAGTTGTACCCCTCTTCGAACGCAGGCAAGATATTGGTATCCTTTTCAAAACGGAACAAACCGTTATACGCGGAATTCTCGTGCATTAAATAATCCACGTCAAAGCCGCATTTTCCAACGGCATTCGACGGCGAACCCCATTCCGCCAAAAAAGCCGCGTCGGGATATTCCGATTTGATCGTTCCGATCAGGATATTCCAAAGCCAGATCAAACCCTCGATATCCTCGTCTTTATCGGAACGGAAATCGCAGCCTTTGACAAGCGAATTCGCCATATCGACACGGAATCCGTCCACGCCTTTTTGCAACCAAAAACGCATAATATCCAAAAGATCGTCACGAAGCGGTTTCAGACGTTCGTCTTTATAATGCATTTTCCAGTTTTCGCCGCCGTCGTAGGCGTCTTTACTCTCCTTCACTTCGTCAATACGGTTAAAACCATAATTCAACGCAGGCTGACAGGCGTAATAGTTAATCACATAACCGCCGTCGCGAGGATACAAGCCGTGAATACTCTTGTCGGCGTATTTCGTGAAGTTGCTATCCGTCCATATATACCGATCGGTATATTCGTTTTGCTCGTCCTTCGCGGACGCGAGAAACCAAGGATGTTTATCCGAAGTATGCCCGATGACGAAATCGATGATCACACGCAAACCGCGTGCTTTGCAACCTGCCATCAACGCCTCGAAATCCGTCATCGTTCCAAATTTTTTGTCGACGTCGCAATAATCGGCAACGTCGTAACCGCCGTCCATGAACGGAGAAACGTAAAACGGATTCAACCAGATCGTATTCACGCCCAAGTCTTTTATGTAATCGAGTTTTTCAAGTATTCCGCGCAAATCACCGATTCCGTCACCATCAGAATCTCGAAAGGACGTAGGATACACCTGATAAATTACCACATCTTTTAACCAACTAACCATTCTTTACCTCTTAATTATTCTTCCTATAAAATCGTACTCCGCTTATACGGGCATACTGTCATGTAAAATCTCCGCCGCGCCGTTTTTCACGAGAACGGAAACTACTTCGCCTTTCCGAACCTCGCCTTGCGCGAGCGTCGCTCCGATACGGAGGGTGAAAGACTCCGTTTGTTCGCTCGGATTATAGATGCGCGCAATATACTCTCCGCGTTCGTTGCAATGACAATTCGTCAACACCGCGTTTCCCTGCAATTCGACGGCGCGGAACGCAACGTCCTCCTTACCCGTGGGGAATACGTTCACGGCGTAAGGAGGTTGATTGAACGACTCCGCAAGCCGATAGATTTCGTTCACCGTTCCGCGATAGATACGGAACTCGAAGGTATACCTGCCGACGTCGATCCGCGGCAAATAGCGATCCTCGGGGTACAGTTGCAAATCCCCGATCGGGTGGAAACAGTACCCTGCGCCGCGCAACAGCGTCAAATGCACGTAACCGTCCTGCACTTTCCCCGCGTATACGCCGTCGTTGATGACCGCAAACGTTTCACCCGACGCGTTCTGCACCCCGAACCATTTCTGGAAAGAAGCCTCGCAATCGGGTTTCTTCTCGAATACAAACGGTCCGTCGCCTACGGCAATGCCCTGCTCGAAGCCGCTCGGCAGGGGGAATTTCAGACGCAACAGCTTATTCTTTTCCGCAAATTCGACAATCGCCTTGACATCGACGTACGGCTGATTTTTATACTTCTTGACCTGCAGCACGGCATTAGTCTTGCCGTTGGTATACATTCCCTCATAAGTCGACAGGACGACTCCGTCCTCGATCCTTCTTTCCGCCGCAATCCCCTTCGATAAAGCGCAAAACGCCTTCGTTTCCGATTCCGTCATTTCCCGAAGCGGAACGGGATTTTCGCCCATGCCTTTCAATTCCTTTTCGCTCATGCCCCAAGGGTCTGCCGTATCGTCGTATACCTCGAAAATCGGCTTTGCGAATTGCTCCGACAAGTTACAAGGCGTCGCCGTCGGAATGGTTTTTCTCGGCTCGCCTACGACCCGAATTTCGAATCTCGTCAAAGACATGGGTGCCAGCTTTCCCTCAAAAACCACTTTTTTGCGCCAATCCAAATTCAACGTGGATTCCTCTTTTATCGTCTGGCAAGGGAGTTCCTTTCCGTCGAAATATACGTGCGGTATGTAGCGAACGGACTCGTCCCAGTTTTGGTTTTCCAACATAAATTCCGCTTCGACGGGAACGGTGACCTCATACGGCTGATAATTGAAAACGAACACGGGGAACGTGCCGGATTCGGCGCGTTTTTGCCCCATCGCCATACGCAAAAACAACCGCGTGCGATAATCTCGCAACTGTTTTTCGGACAACGACAACGCGCAAAGTCCTTCGCGCTCCCCCTCTTCGACGCAACTGCCCGGCAAAATATCATGAAAAGTCGCAAACAGTAGTTTTTTCTCCGCCGTTTTCATGTCGCTCATATCCGATACGATACCGTTCAAACGCGCCGCCACGAGCATTTTTTCGGTCGCGAAAAACAAGTTTTCCGTGCGACGGAACGCGCGTTTTACGCGCGCCATGGACGAATAACACCCCGGCATGCAGGTCACGAGCGAAGTCGTGACCTCCCCGGAAATTTTCGGATGATCCGCAAACAACGCCTCGGGCGTGCTGTGAAGAATCTCTGTATTCGGAATTTGCAACTCGGCGATATCGCGCAAGTCTTTCCTGGACGGACCGCCGCCGTGATTGCCCACGCCCCACAAGGAATAGTCGACGTCCTCTGCACCGACGCCGCGGTTTTTATCCGCATCCGAACCGAGCATCCACATCGGAATCCCGTCGGCTTCGTTCTTAATTTTTTTCGCCGCGCCTCCTAAGAAAGTGGAGTACGATTCGCTGTTGGTCACCACGACGGAACTGCCGTCCGGAGACGTCCATTTGAAAAATCTGCCAGGATAGGAAAACTGCATACGATTCGGACGACAGGTCATGTAACCCGTATAGCCGTTTTTCGCCAAAATTTGCGGCAAGCCGACACTATGTCCGAAAGAGTCGAAATTGTACGCGACGGTCGGCTCGATGTCGAACTTTTCCTTAAAATACGCCTTTCCGACGCTGATCTGCCGCACGAGCGTTTCTCCCGACGGCAAATTACAATCGGGTTGCAAATACCAACCGCCTGTAATCTTCCATTTGCCTTCTTTGACCAATTTCCGGATCCGCTCGAACAAATCGGGCGCGCATTCTTCGATGGATTCGTACAACATGGCTTCGTTATGGCAGAAAATATAATCGAATTCCTCTGCCAAATCCGCGGCGGATTGGAACGTCGCGATTGCGGAAGCGATCCCCTCGTCCCACGCCCACTGCCAAATAGGATCGATATGGGAATTGCATATCAAATGTAATTTCTTCATTTTTCCTCCTCTTCCCTTTCGGGAAAAATAATAAATACTTTCTCCGCAAGCTATATTTTTTTCGAAGTCGTCCGACTTCGCAATTATTCGTAAATTAATACGCTTTCGCCGGCAGGTAGATAGAAATTCGCTTCTCTTTCATGCGACGTTTCCGTTGCGTTCCAAATACTGCGGAATCCCCCCTCTAAGCGTACGCGCGCTTTCGCGCTCGACACTACGGAATTATTTACGAGGTAATAGGCTTTTTTACCGTTCGATTGCCGAAAAACGCCGATAAACAACTGCGACGTCGTTTCGATCAACGGCAGACTCCCTTCGTAAAGCACGAAATCGCGCGGACCGCCCGTATAAATCGCGTCGTTATCGGGCAAGGTGCCGATATCCACGCCGTCAAAACCGCCGTGGAACTCCCCGACGGTCGCTACGCCGAGAAATTCCGAAGACAACATCACGGGCGCGCATGCCTGTATGTCTTTCAACAAACTCCTCGCCATATCCGCGTACATTGTTTCCCTGCCGTATGCGTCTATCAAGCCGCAAATACCACCCTTCCCAAGCTCGCATTCGCCCAAGAAATCGTTGGGATATACGCCGGGGAAAAACGCAAAGCCTTCGTGTCCGTACGCAAGCGTTATGTTCATCTGCAACGCCATCTCCGCACGCGTGTTCACGCGGCAACAGGTTGGCGTTTCCAAGCAACCGACTTGGAGGTACGTGAACGATTTCATCCCGGGACGTTTTTTCTTATATTCCGCAAAAAAACCGTTGATCTCGTATAAGCCGCGATGCACGGACGTAGGAATTTCCTTCCACGTCCACGCGAAAGGGTACAGATCGGTCGTTAAATATTCCGGGTCGACCTCCGCGATGTATCTGTCTATCAAATACCGATAGCGATTGAAACGATTTTCCGACTTGCACGCCATGTCGCCCGTCAATACTTTATAGTTTTTCGTATACACGCCGCCGAACAAGTGATCGTCCCCGAAGGAATAATTCAAATTGTTATAGTGGAACTCCTTATCAGGATAGCGAGCCTTGAACAGCGATTTCGCTTTCGCGATACCGGGAATCGCGTCATAGGCGTTCTCGTCGCCGAAATAGATACCTCCGAAACATTTATGTGTGCTGAGCGAATCGATTTGTCGGAGAAATTCCTCGTCAATCTGTTTTTGTTCTGCTTCGGAACGCTCGGTATACGTCACGCCGTTTTTCACGGAATAACCACCCGTAATCGCCAAATATTGTTGATAGATATTCAAGCGCGGAAAATACGTCAAGTCCAAACAGTCGCAAATATCCATGGCGTCCGTCAGATAATTCCAACCGCAAGCGTCTTCGAAATGCCCGAAAATATTGTCTACGCCGATGTCCTTTAACGCGCCGTACACCGCATCCGTAATTCGGTTCGGATACTCGTTTTTGGGAGGATAAGGCGGACAATACACCGCCGTAAAAAATCTGTCTTTTTTCATTGATAATTCCTTTATTTTTCTTGCTTAATTTTGTTTTCGCCTTGCCGTTCTCGGCAAGGCGATAGTAGTAGGTACGAAACGCATCTCGTCAGAAAACGAGTACGACGTTAATTTAAGTTATACTCGGCTTTCAGTACGGACAAGGAGCGCACCGTTCCTTCGCCGTAACGACTTACGCCGAATTCTTCCGCCAACGTGATCCATTCCTGCGCCAACGTCACAACGTCCGAATCCGTGTACTCCACGTAGGATCTCGCGTTCTTCAACCGCATATACATCGGAACGAGCTTCGCCTCGCGAAGATGCGAAACGTACGCCTGCTTTCTATCGGCGGTCAATGCCGCATTCGATTCCGTTGCAGAGATCGCTTCATCGAACAAATCGCATAATCCGTTCACGAACGAATACTGCCAATACTCCGCCGACATGAAATCACCGCGTAAAAAATACATTTGCGAATCGCCGGACAAATACACGTAACGATCCTCCACTCGGTCATGGAATTCCTCGATATACGTTGACGCGCTCTCGCCGAAATAGTAATAAATAAATTCGTTTCGGAGTTGTTCGATATCCGTGTCGATGTCCCAACAAAGTTTCGAGAATACATACGACTCGATCCACTGCTCGTATACATTTTCATCGTCATACGCGCCCTGCGCAAAGACGTATTCCGTCCCCACGTCGCGCAAAAGCGTCAACGTGTCGCGCATTGTATGAATCGTCGGGTAGTACCAAAAATATTCCGCGAACCATGAATGATACGTCCAAACCATAAGATTGTCCGTCAATTTGCCCCAATTCTCGTAAATGCCCAACGTTTCCTCGTTTTGACGCTCGTCGTTGAGCGCGTAATAATAGATTCCGTGAATGGGCGCGTAACGGATATAAACGTTATCTCGAGGTACAACCGTGGGATCGAGCGCATTGCCGTCAGAGTCCACAGGCGCGAGCTCGTTATACGCATAGGCGAAAATAACCAAATTCACCGAACGATCGATATGCTCCTCTTTCAGCCATGCATCGAGCTGGTCGGACACGCAATTGATGAAACGAATCATCAAACCGCTGTCGCTGTATTTTTCTTTCGATGCCTTGCACTTATCGCACGAACAACCGTACGTGCGGTCCTGCTGACCGAACATGAAATATTCTGCGTCCTCGTCCTCCAAAATCAACTTCTTCAACGATTCGACCGCCAATCTCACCGTGGAAATATCCTCGTCGGACATCGTACCGTCCTCGTTTACGCCGGAAGTATAGCAAAGATCCAACACTTCGTACAATCCGCCTACGTCGATATACGTGGTAGCCAGATTATTGCCCGTACCCGTATGCGCAAAACAGCCTTTGTATTCGTCCTTAATCACGATACTGCCCGGTTTACCCTCGACGCTCTCGCCGGTGGCGTAGTCCGACGGTTTCACGATGCTAAACGAAGTATGCGCCGGTCCGAGATTCGCCCACTGCGTAGAGCCGCCCATATTTTCGGGCATTTTACAATAATCGGTGTTGTAACGCATATGCGCCGTATACTCGTAATCGTCCTGATCGACCGCAGTGTTCAAATACGTTCTTTGTCGGAACAACGGCGCGTACGCCTTGTCGTATTCCTTCAACTCGATCGAATCCGATTGCGGAATATGCGTGTATTCGTTCGTCAAGAATTTGACACCCAACGTATTTTCGATAAACTCGAACGCGCCGTACATGATACCTCGATCGTTAAACGCATTGATAAACACGGAATGCCCGTACGTGAAAATATAGAATCCGTCGGTATTCAACGCTGATTCGCTCAAATCCACTGCGCCGTGGCAACTCTCCGCCACACGAAACAACGCAGTGTCGCCGAGCGAAATATAGGTGCTTTCTTCCGTCAAAACAACGGAGGACTCCACTTCGTAAGACATGCTTTTGCCGCTGACGAGTTCGAAATACGAACAAATTTCCTTTGCCGAGTATTCTTCCGTTTTCGTATAGTCTGCCGGAATGACCACCACGTAATCCGTGGATTGTGACAACATATCGCAAATCACCTCGGGTTCTTTCGCCGTACTCGACGATTCGGTTGTAAACGAACAACCGCTACCGAGCAGGCAACTACCTACAAGAAGCAAAGATAAAACCAAAGCTATGCCGTTCTTTCTTTTCATTTTCGCATTCCTCCTTATTTCACGGTAATCGTATAACGCAACGTCGCGAAATTGCCGTTCTCGTCCACGGTATAATATACGATCCGATATACGCCTTTCGACAGCGAAACCGTTTCTCCGACGGTTACAAACCGAGCCGTCTTGGAAGCGTCCTCGATCCAAACGGATACTTCGAGTGCGCCGTCCACGTTATCCGTTGCCGTCGCGGACAAGATCTGTACCTTGCCCTTGTATTCCTCTTGATATACGCCGTCCACCGAAATCACGGGAGCTACGTCGTCGCTGACGATTAGACGATAGATAATCGTATCCGCGTTCCCTTTCGAATCGCGCAATTCATATTTCAAAGTATATCTGCCGTATTCGCTCGCCGTGAACGAATATTCCGTTGCGGCTACGTTTTTCAACAAATAGTTTCCGCTCGGCGTAATGAGCGACATCTTCACCTCCGAAGTCGCGTCGAACACGTCGTAAGCGTATGCCATAGGCACGTTTATCTTCGAATCCTTTTGTACCAATCCTGCGCGGAACGCGTCCGTAAACGCGATCATCGGCGCGATTTTCTCGCCTTGATTCAAATGGATAGACGTCATGCCTTGGTTGGATACTTTTCCGAGCACGAACGCTCCGCCCTCCGTCGCATTTTCAATCTCGAATCGAACCTGCGCGACGCCTTTTTCGAAACCGTCAAACGGCAAGCCGTTATTCCAAGTATCGATAGTAGCGATCTGTAATCCCTCTCCGTTGCAAACGGTCGATTTCGAACCGTCCACAATGAAGGAATACGTATAATATTCCCGATTGAAATAACTACTCAAATCGCTGTCTTTGTAGGTATACTTCTTAACGCTCACTTTTGCATACGTTGACTTTCCGTTGATCGACAACGTAGGCAACGAACCGAGATTCGTCAACGTATACGTCAATTCCCGTCCGTTCATGGCGGTGACGCGAACGGTAACGGCACTGTTCAACATATCCTCGAACACGGAGAACGAAACGTTCAAATCCGTCACGGACAAATCATACGGCATTTTGATTTCAGCGTTTGATTCCGCCAACGTAAACGCACTGCCGATCGTTGCCGTCGTCACGTTCCGAATCCCTTTAACAACGGAAAATTGCTTAGAAACGTCGCTATCCGCCGTGAACGCTTCTTGACAGCGTATCGTCAATTCCTTGATAGGCTCGCTTTCTTCTCCGATATAATATTTGATAATCGTATCGGAATCGATCTGCAACGTATCCCCGACCTCCAAAATTTGTCGCTTACCGCGTTTAATGGATACTTCCACGTTATTCTTCGACGTATCGTCTTGCGAATAATCAATTGCAATATAATCCGGAACGGTAACGGAAGTCCCTTTCGGTACCGTTACGTCGTCGAACGAACCCACCAGCTCGAAGCGCAACACGTCGTTATCGATCGAAATAGGATAATCGAACGTTTTCGAATACCCGATCTCGTCCGTCACCGTTATACGCAAAACCGTGGTTTCGCCTTTTGTATCGAGGGTAAACGCGTCACCCGGTTTCGTTTCGATATTCTGCAAACCCTTTTGCAAGATATACTTCGTCTGCAATACGCCGCTACCGCCGCCGCACGACACTTCGGGAATAGTGAACACGTCGAACAATTTCGCCTCCAAGTTCAATGCCTCCGCCTCGATTTCCGTCGGCTGAGAAAGGATCTCGAATTCGCCCGTCACCGACTCCTCATAACCGTATTGATTTTTCGCCGTATATACGACTTTATACCTACCGGCTTCGCTCGGAACGAACGTTCCGTTGAAAGACAGTTTTTCCGTCGTTTCTTCGTCGAGCTTATACAGTTCCGTCGTCACTTTTTCCGTAAACAACGATTGTGCCAACGGATACGTGTATCCGACCGCGCCCGTCACCATATTCTCGAAATCGTAACCGCCGAACAGCAATGCGTCGCTCGCCGATTGATAAGAGCTTTGCGTAATGGTATCGAAACGATAATTACCGAGCTTGGTCACTACAACGTCACCGCTCGTCCCCGTCGTTTCGATGCGGACATAAACTTCACCGGTCGTAAAACCCTTAAAGTCCGTATAACTGTCTGTCGGATCGTCCAAATCGTATACGAGCAAGTCGCCGCCGGTCTTCGTCTTTGTATAAACTTTGTTTTCCGCGTTATCGAAATAGACGCTCAACGGAACAAACGTCGTATCGTACTCCGTTCCTTCCCAGAACGTAGGCATCATCGAACCATCGAATAAATACGTTTTACCCCACTCCGCGGGATACGTGGAAGAGTCGCCGATGGCATAGCCGTTCCACTCCGCTTTCAAAGACGGAGATGCCGACGTCCCGTTTTCCAACGCCGCTTGCTTACTAACGACCATAATCGTGCTATTCATCGTAAACGAAATCCCGACTGTGTTCGAACTGTCGTACACGTCCGTCAAAACGATGCGCACCCCCTGTAACTCGGGTAAATTGGTCGCCTCGAGATTCGCCGTAAATTCGATTAGCGAACCGCCATCCAGTGCATTCAAATCCACGACAGGACGAAACGAAACGGACGAGTTGCTCGATTCCAGCTTGAATTGCGTACCGGAAGCGATGTCCGTCTGGACGTTTTTCGGCAACTTCTTTCCGTCCTGCAAAAACGTCGCGTTGGAGCAGGTAAACAAACCCTGTGCGGAATACCCCTCCGTCGTGAGCGTCACCGTCTTCTGCGCGCTTTCCGTGCCGATTTTCGAGGTCAACGCTATCGTATAAACACCCTCTTCATCCAACGTATATTTTGAAGTTTCCGTCGTCTTTTTACCACTCGGCGTCGTAATCTCCGCCGAACAAGCAAAACGCATACCGTTACAAGTACCGTAACACGTGCCTATATCCACGACAGAATACACCGACGAGGTTTCTGGGAAAGAACAAACGATATCTTTCTCTCCCGAAAAATCCAACGCACTGCTCTCGACGGAGACGGACGAGGAACTGTCCATTTCTCCGAAGCTGCACGCCGTCAATCCCGTTCCCATACTCGCGCAAGAAAACAGCGCGAGTAGCAACAAGATGTTTTTTGTTTTTTTAATCATCCTTTCAAACCTCCTACCGTGAACTTGGATAGAATGAGTTTCTGCGAAGAGATATACAAAATGACCGTAGGAATGATGACGAGGCTGAACCCTGCCATAATTTCCACCGTGCTCGCCTTATACAATCTTCTAGAAACACCTTGGAATAAATACAAGCCGTAAGCCAAATTCGGCGTACTCGGCAACCAAATCATGAACGTTTGATAATCGTTCCACGAGCCTAAAAACGAAAGCACGAAAATGACCACGTCCGTCGGCAAAATCATCGGCATATACATCTTGAAAAACGCCGTATAATCGTTTCCGCCGTCGATAAACACCGCTTCGGCATAGTCCCACGGCAACGACTTGAACGCACCGTACAGCAACAAAAAGTTCATACCCGAAAAACAAGTGCACGGCGACGTGATAATGTGCATGAACATATTATCGTACACGTTCAGCGTTTTTCGCACCAACATGGCGGACGGTAACGAACCGACGATCGGCACGATCATGATTACGATACCGAGATTGTAAATGAAATCTCTGCCGCGGAACGCGTATTTCGACAACACGTATGCCATACAGGTCGTGAAAAATACGTTTACCAAAGACGTTCCTAACGAATAAATCAAGCTAAATCCGAACATGTGAAACATGTTGTATTCCGTATAATCGTCAATGCGGATTTTTAACTTGTTGAACACGCTCACATAGTTTTCGAAACTAAACGATTGCGGAAAGCCGAACATATTGCCGATATATTCGAGCGGATCTTTGAAGGAGGAAAGAATCATCCAGATCGGTAAAACGAACAAACTGATACAATATACAATCAGTACCGCCAACATGATCCAAAGCAACGTTTGGCTGATGATATCCGCAACGCTCCTCTGTTCTCTTTTTTCTATTTTTTCTGACATATCATTCCTCCGTAGACGGACCGTATTTCTCCAATACGTACCGCAACAAAACCGTGAGTGGCGCGACGATCGCCGTCATCAACAAGCCTCCCGCCGCCAACATCGGGTAACTCTGCTCGTTTGCGGCCAAAACCAGTTTCGAATAGTAATACCCGATATTGTTGACGTAATCGGGCGCGTTTCGCTCGTAGAAAGCAAGAATAGACCCCGAATCCGAGAATATCGACGCCAGTCCCGTAATCAAGAACGTGGACAACGTCGGATATATCAACGGTAAAATGATATACCACATTTCTTGGAACATATTGGAAACACCGTCCAATTGCGCGCTTTCGATGATCTCGGACGAAATCTCCTTCATGGCGTTGGGATAAACGATCAAGCTCATGCCGAACGACAGCCAAATTCCGTAAAAGATCGTCGTGCCGAACGCATATTTCTCGCTATACAGCAAATCGACGGGTTTCCCGTTCTCGTCCAAAAAGATCCCGAGCCGTTCGAACAATAATCCGATGGGAGCGTCGTCCCCCGAAATAAAGTTTACGAACAACATGCAAATTACAAAGCCGGAGATGATCTGCGGCAACATAACGACAATCCTTATCTCCTTATGCAGGAAACAACGCTTAAACAACATATAGGAAAATATCAAATACAACGGCATGCAGATGATAAGGTTGATGAAATACATCTTGATCGAGTTACTCATACTGATCCCGATGATATTCCCCTCTTCCGTCATACCGCCGATAAATTCCTTAAAATTGCTCAATCCGCTCCAGATCCACGTACCGTCCAGTTTGATTTCGTAAAACGACATCCGCAAAGAATTCAGATTGACGTATACGTAAAAAATCAAAAACAGGAGCAACGGATAGGTGATAAAGCTCACGATGAACAATGTTCTACCCCACTGTTTCGAGGTCTTTTTCTTACTATCTACCATTATCTGTCATATCCTCTTATAAGCTGTTTTTAATGGATTCAACATACCCTGTCCATTGCGTCGCCGAGTAGCTGTTACCGATCGAGTTTACGATATCCGTAACACTCTTTCCGCTTCTGAGCGCGGCAATCAAAGAGAATGTTCCGTTATACGGCAACAAGGTCTGATATGCTGTCCAACCCGACGTCGCGTAAGCAAACGGCGCGCGCAACATATCCGTCGCAGAGGTCAAAATCTTCACGTTTTCCGTATCCGAATAAATTTCATAACAAGTTCTGTTGAACGGCGTCATGCTCGCAAGCTGTTCGTTGGAAAGCGAATACTTATACGCACGGATCAAACCCGTTGTAGCCGTCGTGTAAGACAACGACGCATCCGAAAGCGTATAGGCGATAAACGATTTGATCGCGCTCAACTTCGCGGAATCGCTCTGTTTGCGTACAACGATCGCACCTGCCTCGCTCGCGGAGAACACCGAACCGTGTCCGTTGCCGTCGATGCCTTTCTGTCCTTCGATATCGGGGAGCAACATGAAACGATAATCCACCTTGCCGTAGCCTTTTTCAGGATCTCTCTTGCCGGCTGCTTTCAAGCTTTCCGAAGCTTCCGTTTCGAACCAGTTTCCTTCCACCAACATACCGATGAATTTGTCGCCGTCTACACCGCCGTTGATAAATTTATCCTGCGCGTCGGAAACGAAGTTCCCCGTCGTGTAATAGTTGTCGTTGCCGTAGAAATATTCGTTCAAGAAACCAACCGCATTTTCGACGCCGTCCATCTTATACGCTTCGTAACCGTTGTCCCAAGTGATCACTTTGGAAGAACCGTCCTGCATCTTGATTTCCTTGCCGTTGCTGTCGAACGCCGTCAACGCGTCGTAAGCGTCCAAACCTGCGTATTGTACGAGATATTCGTACACCAACTGCGTAACATAGTCGTCCGTAGCGGAAGACGCGTATACGAAAGGCGTTTTGCCGCCTGCGACAATGTTGTTCACCATGGTCTTGAACTCTGCCATCGTCTGCGGTTGTCCGTCGTCATACGTGCCGTACTTTCCGTCCTTGCCCGCGCTCAAAATATAATCGCCCTCTTCGTAATGCGTCAAGCCTTGCGAACAGGATTTGAACACCAACTTCGCACCGGATTCTTCGTACGCGATTCCCTGCGCGGTCAACGCGCTTTTCACCGAGTCGGAATTTTCCGCATAAGTAAGATAACCGAGCGACTCGAACTGCGAATGATTATAAACGAGTCCCGTCATCGCGACACTGTGCGGCAACATATACAAACCGCTACTGGAATACGTATTCGTCGTTGCATCGTAGGAAAGTTTCCCTGCGACCGTCTTCCACGTATCGTAATTCAAAATCTTTTGCTGAATCGTCAAACCGTTTTCACCGTCGGGTTTCATCGTCAACATATCCGTCAAGTCTTCGAAATATCCCTTATAGAAACCGCTGTTGTAGTTTGCCTCCGAACCGAAATACACGTCAGTCGTCGTGGTACCCGCCTCGATTTGGCTCAACTGCGTCGCCGACAAGTTGACGGAACTTTCCTTTACGCTGATTTTCCAATCGGGGTTATCTTTCATCCATTCCGCCGCCAGATCTTTGATCCATTGATAGCCGAATCCGCTCCCGGAGAACGGTTCGATGACAATCTCGTTCGTGGGATTCTTCTTTCCGGAATCGCCGCAACCGACACCCAACATGCCGCACATTGCAACTGCCATAACCGTTGCCGTTATCTTCACACATTTCTTCATTTTTTTACTCCTAAAAATATTTTTTCGAAGCGGGCGACGAGTTTTTCGCCCGCTCTTTTCATTGCCTATTCGTTATTTGGAAAACGTAATCGTTATCTCCGCCGTCATTGCCGTCGTGAAATACAGATAGAAGTTTTCCATCTTGGAAAGCT
>CAYZOF010000017.1:0-25987 GCA_964479935.1 uncultured Clostridia bacterium
GGCAGCTATCGAGCAAGGAATACGCATTACAATGAAACCAGATACGCAATGCTTATGGTATTGATAGACTTAATCAAGAAATTCTTGATTGATTAGATCATGATGGTAATGGAATGATTAATGCTACTACTAAAAAATCACCAAGAGAATTATTTAAAAAAGAATATCCAAGATTACAAAAGTATTATGAAAAGAAGAATGATGAGATCGTAGTTCATACTGTTTATCATGGTACGGTTGAATATAAAGATAATCTATATAAATTACCACTTGGTAAAGTTACTGAAGGTGATAGAATTCGTATTGAAAAAAGCTGATGGATAATAATTTCATCAGTTGGCTCATCGTCTTTTGCAATGAACCAAGCGATGAGGCTATTATCCCGATTTGAATTGGAAATACAGGTATCTAAGCTAAGCTTTCTCACAAATTACTAATTTTTTAGCAAAAATTGAGAATAATTTAATACTTAGGGGTAGGGGGAGTCTAATCTCCAGTACTAAAATACCACTACCGAGCGTGGGGGTTCGTGTGCAAAAATTCGAGTTCAAACGGTTGTCAACGGGCGCGTATGAAAAAAATATCAAATTTCACCAATCTTTCACCTTTTTTCTTCTTAAACTTGACAAAATACGGGTATAAGTATATAGGAGAAGTTTTTTTGGGCTTGCAAAAGCATGGAGGATTTTTACATGAAAGTCTTGATTGTGGACGACGAAGAAATGATTCGCGGGGTTTTGCGCGAATACGTGGAGTTCGAAGGGAACGAAGCCTTTGAGGCTGCAGACGGCATGGAGGCGGTGCGGCTTTGCCGCGAAAATGACTATGACCTGATTTTGATGGATGTGATGATGCCGCATCTCGACGGCTTTTCGGCGGTCAAAGAAATCAAAAAGACGAAGGACATACCCGTCATCATGCTTTCCGCGCGCGGCGAAGAGTACGATAAGCTGTTCGCGTTCGAGCTGGGTGTGGACGACTACGTGACGAAGCCGTTTTCGCCCAAAGAGGTCATGGCGCGTATCAACGCCGTGGTGAAGCGGCGTTCTGGCAAGAGCGGTGTCAACGAGGTGCTGAAGTTCGAGGGGTTGGAAGTGGACATGGCAGGCAGAAACGTCTACGTGGACGGCGAAAAAGCGGAGTTGACCCCGAAGGAATACGAGTTGCTGTTCTATCTCGTACGAAACAAGGGCATTGCGTTGACGAGGGAGAAGCTCCTTTACGATGTTTGGGGGTTTGATTTTTACGGCGATGATCGGACGGTGGATACACACATCAAGATGTTGCGCGGGAATTTGAAAGAGTATCGCAAATTTATCGTGACGTTGCGCGGCTTGGGTTACAAATTCGAGGCGTAATCGCGCGAGAGGACGGCTGATTATGGCGGAGAGCGACAAAAAGAATCGTTCGCGGCAACGCGCGTATCGATATCGAAAAAAACAAAACAGCAGCAGTATCTTTTTCCTGCTGTGGGCGATTTTTACGGTTTTTTCGCTGGGTGTCGTGTTGTTGTTCGGGGTCAGTCAGACGTATATGTTAAGAAATACGTACGAGACCGAGGCTGCGCGCGACGTCGCGCAAAAGGGCAAGCGCGTCGAGGCATTGCTGAAAGAGGGGATTCCGTCCGAATTCGGCGACAATGCAAGCGGTTATTTGCGCTTTTTGTCGAACAAATACGATGTTGATATTTATCTTTTGAGTCTTGACGGGCGGTTGTTGTTCCCGTATGAGTGGCAGTTTGATTACAATTCGCCGCAGTTGGAGAAGGTTTACGATTTTTCCGAGGAATGCGAAGAGCTTGCCGCGCAGATGCGCGCACAGAACGTCGACAGCGTGGTGTATGAGTACGGCTCGTCGTATGTGTACGGCTCGAAAGTCGCGGTGTACGGCAATGTCGATATTTACTTATACATGGAAAAATCCATGGATTTGATGGTGGCGACGACGTCGAAACTGGGCATCCGACTGATATTCGTGGCGATTTTCGTCGGCGTGGCGGCGTTCGCGGTTTCGTCCGCGGTGTCTGGCTGGGTGACGAAGCCTTTGCGCGAGGTTACGGACAAAACGAAGCTGTTGGCGCGCGGCGATTTCGACGTGGACTTTCACTGTGCGGATTACGGAAAGGAAATGGTGGAGCTGGCGGATGCGCTGAATTTTGCCCGAGACGAGCTGTCGAAAACCGACCGCATGCAAAAAGAGTTGATCGCCAACGTTTCGCACGATTTTAAGACGCCGCTGACGATGATCAAGGCGTACGCGTCCATGATCATGGAGATTTCGGGGAATATTCCCGAAAAACGAAACAAGCACGCGCAGGTCATCGTGGACGAAGCGGATCGATTGACGTCGCTCGTCAACGACGTGTTGGATTTGTCGAAAATCAATTCCGGAATGGTCGGGGTGGAGCGAAAACTCGTGGACATGTCTGCGTACACGGAAGAAGTACTGGATAAATTTGCCTATTTGCAGGATACGCAGGGGTATACGTTCGTCGCCGATATCGAAGAGGGATTGTATACGTACGCAGATGAATTGAAGATCGGGCAAGTGCTGTATAATCTCATCGGCAATGCCGTAAATTATACGGGCGAGGACAAGACCATCTACGTGAGTCTGAAAAGACAATCGGATACCGTTTTCCGTTTCGCCGTTCGCGATACGGGAAAGGGGATCAAACCCGAGGAATTGTCGACGGTTTGGGAACGATATTATCGCTCTTCGGAGATGCATAAACGCCCCGTCAAAGGCACGGGATTGGGGTTGTCCATCGTGAAATCGGTGTTGGAAAAGCACGGGTTTGCGTTCGGCGTGGATAGCAAAGTCGGGCAAGGGAGTACGTTTTACGTGATTTTTCCGTCGGAAACGGTGGAAACATTAAAAAAAACGACAACGGACGCTTGACAAACGGCGTTTTCAGGATTATAATAGAAGAAAATTCTTTGGGGCGAGGTGAAATTCCTCACCGGCAGTATAGTCTGCGAAGGGAACGCGTTCCCCCGAATCGGTGAAATTCCGATACCGACGGTATAGTCCGGACGAAAAAAGGATAAAAGGGAGCGATGCGCTCTTTTTATACGAAATTTTCGCCCCGACAGAACGTCGGGGCAATTTTTGCGAGGTGTCTATGCAAGCAGAAATAAGTAAAACGGGCAGGGCAGGTATGCGTTCAACGCTCAAAAAACGTTTTTCGGCGAAACGTTTGGCATTTATGGGCGTGTTCGTGGCGTTGAGTTACGTTGTCAGCTTTTTGGAGATCCCCATGCCACTGTTCGGCGCGAGTTTTTTGAAGCTCGATTTCGGGAATGTGTTCATCGTGCTGATTGCCTTTTTGTTAGGACCGACGGAGGGCGTTCTGGTCTGTTTTTTGAAAGAGGCGTTGCGGTGTATCGGTTCTTCTTCGATGTGCGCGGGGGAACTTGCCAATTTTTTGATTACGAGCAGTTATTTGCTGTTGCCCTCGATTTTGTATACCTACCGCAGGACATTTCGAACGGTCGTGCTGTCGTTGAGCGCGTCGAGCTTGCTCGCGACGGGCGTTGCGTTGCTCGCCAATCGTTTTATCGTATTCCCGACGTATGCGTATTTATTCGACGGCGATATTTTCGGACTGACGGTATCGGAAGCGTTTGCGGCGTTTTGGGGCGCGGTAGCCTTGTTTAACGTCATCAAGACGGTGTCGGTGGGATTTTGTACGTTGCTTTTGTATAAACGTTTGTCGAACTTTATAAAAAAGAGAAAAATTTAACGTAAAATACGGGAAATATTTGCAAAATTTTTGGAAAGGTATTATAATAGAGTCATGGCGATTTATATTTCAAAATCAAGAGAAGAAACGGAGTCGTTTGCCGCGGAGTACGCAAAGACTTTGCGCGCCGGCGACGTCGTCTTGTTGGACGGCGATATGGGCGCAGGCAAGACGGTGTTTTCCAAAGGCGTCGCGCGCGGTTTGGGAATCCGAGAAGAGGTGACCAGTCCCACGTACGCGTATATGAACGACTACGACGGGCGATTGTTCCATTACGATTGCTATCGCATAGAATCGGCGGAACAGGCGGAACGGCTCGGTTTGGCGGATTACTTCGATTTGGGCGGCATTTGCTTGATCGAATGGGCGCAAAACATTGCGCCGCTGTTGCCGACGCGCGTAAAGCGCGTGCGTATTGCGAAACGCAACGAAACGGAACGCGAGATCGAGTATTGAAGCGGAGGACGAGCTTATGAAAAATTTTTTGGCGGTGGATACGAGCGGTAGTTACTTGACGGTCATTGCGGCGAAAGACGGAAAAACGTCTTTTACGTACCTTTCCGATTGCGCGATGAAACAATCTTCCTTGTTGATGAATGCGATAGACGAAACATTGCAAAAAGCGCGATTGGAGCTTTCGGAATGCGAATTTTTCGCGAGCGTCGTGGGCGCAGGTTCGTTTACGGGAATCCGCATCGGGATCTCGGCGATGAAAGGATTTTGTTTGGCAGAGAATAAACCGTCCTTGCCGGTAACCTCTTTTGACGTCGCGGCATATAATGCGATAGAAAGCGGCGGCACGAAAACGCTTTGTTTGGTGGACGCTCTGCACGACGCGTATTACGCCGCCGGGTATTGCGACGGAAAGCTTCTGTACGCTCCGGCGTACTTGACAGAATCGGAGGTGCTCGCGTTGGCAACGGACGGGTACGAGTTGCGTGCTTGTTCCGCGTTACCGCTCTCCGAAAAAGCGGCGGTAAAGATCGTCGATCCCGTAACGGGATTGCAAAATGCCGTCGTTGCCTTGTCGGAGCGGAAGGCGTTCGGCGCGTTGTCGGCGTTGTATGTGCGAAAAAGCTCAGCCGAGTTGAATTTAGGGAAGTGAGCGATATGCGGATTCGAGAATGGAAGCCGGAGGATATCCCGAAGCTCGTGGAGGCGGAACGACGTTGTTTTTCCGACCCTTGGACGGAGCAAATGTTCGTAGACGTATTGAAATTTCCGATCTACCATGGCTTTTTGGCGGAAGAAAACGGCGAGCTTTGCGGTTATGCTTTGTTGATCGTCGCCTGCGAAGACGCCGATTTGGCGAACCTTGCCGTAGACTTGCCTTTCCGCGGCAGGGGTGTCGCTCGGGCGTTGATGGACGCTTTGCTCGAGCAAGCAAAACGCTCGGGGGCGACGCAGTGCTTTTTGGAGGTACGCGTTTCCAACGTCGCGGCGATTTCTCTGTACAAAAAATACGGGTGTGAAATCTGCGGCGTGCGAAAACGGTATTATGAAGACGGCGAGGACGCGTTCCTGATGAAAAAGAGTTTGTAAGGAGGCGGCTTGGTTACTTTGTCCGACGTTTCTTATGTACAAAAGGGAACGGGAAAGGATCTGGTATTCCTGCACGGATACCTTTCTTCGAAAGAAGCGTTTCATGCGCAGACGGAATATTTTTCTCGTTTTTTTCGAGTAACGGCGTTGGATTTTTTGGGCTTCGGCGGTAGCAGGTATTTGACGAGTGCGTTTTCGGTTGCCGATTATGCCGAGTGGACGAAAGAGTCGTTGGCATTGCTCGACGTTAAAAAACCGCACGTGATCGCGCATTCGTTCGGTTGTCGGGTGGCGATTCGATTGGCGTCGGACGACGCGGAATATTTCGATAAGTTATTGCTGACCGGACCAGCCGGCGTGATTTTGAAACGCGGCGCGAAGTATCGGACGAAAGTGTGTTGTTATCGGTTGGTGAAAAGAGTTGCACCGCGCTTTGCGGAGACGCATTTCGGGAGCGCGGAATATCGCACGCTTTCGCCCGTCATGAAAGAGAGCTATAAAAAGATCGTAAACGAAGATCTACGGGAATGCGCGCGACGAGTGAAAAACGAAGTTTTGATCGTGGAAGGGGAAGAGGATAAGACGACACCGTTACAAGAGGCGCAGGCATACCTGCAATGCTTTGAAAACGGTCGATTGCAGAAGATACAAGGCGGACATTTTGCGTTTGCGGAAAATCCGCTTCGATTTAATTTGATAGCCGAGGAATTTTTTTATGAGTGACATAATCGTGCGAGTGATTGCTTGTTTGACGACAACGTGCCTGTTTTGCGTATCTACCGCAAAACTGACGGGAGCCATGCAACAGAGCAACTATCGCAACCGAACGTTTTTGCGTTGGTTGCGGCGTAAAGACAATTTATATTTTAACCGCTTGACGGTGCTGACGCTCTGTTTGTTGCTATCCGCGTCCGTTACCGCGCTTTGCTTTTCGTTTTTGGGAAAACGTGAGGCGTTGTTGTTATCCGCCTTGCCGTTTTTAGGGTTGATCCTATTATTCGGAATCGCGGACGGAAAATTCGCCTTTAAGATCCCCGTACGGCGCACGGGGCGGTTGAAACGCCTGTTCGTCGCGTACGTATTCGTTACCGCTTGCGTGTCCTATTGCCTGATTGCGTTGCTTTGGCTGTTGTCGGAGCTGAACGGTTCGACGCTCTACGAGCTCATCGCTTTTGTTCCGTATGCCGTAATGCCGATTCTGTTGCCGTGGCTTCTGTGTTTGGCGAATGCCGTTACGGGCATTTTTGAAAACGCGCGCAACAAGAAATTCGTAAAACGAGCAGGGCAGGTATTGGACGAGAGTAAAATTATTCGGGTGGCGATCGTCGGGAGCTACGGAAAAACTTCCGTAAAGAATATCTTAAAAACCGTGCTTTCCGAAAAATACGCGGTGGTGGAAACGCCGCAGTCCTATAACACGCCTATGGGAATCGCCAAAACGGTATTTTCCGACGCTTGGCAGGGCAAGGAAGTCTTTCTTGCGGAAATGGGCGCGCGGAAATCGGGGGACATTGCGGAGCTCTGTGCGCTGGTGCAACCCGATTACGCCGTGTTTACGGGCGTATGCGAACAGCATATCGAGACGTTCGGCTCGGTGGACGACGTATTCGAGGAAAAGAACCGCGTGACGGACTATACGAAGCGGCTCGTCGTGTGCGGCGAAGCGTTGAAAGCTTGGCAAAAAGCCGACGCCGCCAAAGTGGCGTATGTCTCCGACGTGCAGGTTAAAAATGTACAATTTTTCGCAAAAGAAACGGCGTGCGTGTTCGTTTTAGGCGGGAAAGAGATCCGCGTGCAGACGAAATTGCTCGGTAAAGCCGCATTGGAAAATATGCGTGCGGCGGCGTTACTCGCCTATAAAATGGGTTTGACGACGGAGGAGATCGAGCGCGGTCTGGCGAAAGTAACTCCCGTTCCGCATCGGTTACAGCTTTTGGAAAGTAACGGCGTTTGCATTTTGGACGACGGGTATAACGCCAATCCGATCGGCGCGAAAGAGGCACTCGACTCGCTTTCTCGTTTCGACGGGGGGAAATGGGTGGTTACGCCCGGAATCATCGAATGCGGCGTGTTGGAGGAAAGCGTAAACAAACGCTTGGGCGAACAGATCGCGCAATGCGGAGCAACGCGCGTGCTGTTGATCGGAGAAACGCTGGTCGGCGTCGTGAAAACGGGGTATTTGGATGCCGGCGGAGAGCCGAAGATACTCACCGTCGTGCCGACTCTCGACGAAGCGCGCGAAATCCTGCGCAAGGAAGTGCAAACGGGCGATTGCGTGTTGTTTTTGAACGATCTGCCCGACGTGTATTGACGTCAAGTAAACGAAAGAAACACCAAAGCGAAGAAATTCAGCGGAGGTGTTTTTTATATGCGGACGGTGGCGGTGTTTTTCGGCGGAAACTCTTGCGAGAACGAGATTTCCGTCTTGACGGGAGTCTTTGTGCTCCATTTGCTGGATCGGGAGAAATATATTCCTTTTCCCGTGTACATTCATACGGACGGCGGCATGTATACGTCGCCTAAAATGCCGGAACTGGAAACCTTTCGCGCGTTGAACGTCGAAACGTTTCGGCGCGTGTTTTTCGACGGCGGAGAACTCTACGGGTGGAACGCGTCGCGACGGAAAGTCAAACGGCTCTGCAAACCGGACGTCGCGCTTAATTGCTGTCACGGCGGCTTGGGCGAGGGCGGTGGCGTGTCTGCGTTGACGGCGTGGAATGATATCCCGTTCGCCTCGCCCGATTTGACTTCGTCGGGCGTGTTTATGGATAAGGCGACGACCAAACTTGTGGCGAGCGCGCTCAACGTGCCGACACTCGATTATATCCGCGTCAACGAAGCCGATTACCGCAAGCGCGGCGCGTTTTTGTTGCGGAGCGTCGAATCGCGGCTGAAATACCCCGTCGTGATCAAGCCGTCGCACTTGGGTTCGTCTATCGGGATCACGTTGGCGCGCGACGAAAAGGAAGCGAAAGAGGGGATAGAAAAAGCGTTCGCGCTCGATAATCGATTGATTATCGAAAAATATTTGCCGAATAAGACGGACGTGAATTGTGCGGCGTGCCAGCTCGGCGGAGAAATCTGCGTTTCAGAGGCGGAAACGGCGTTCGGCGACGGGATCTATTCCTTCGAAGAAAAGTACGTCAAACGGCAGTCGGATACGCCGTTGAATTCCGAAAAGGCAGGGGGCAGGGTTGCGTTGAGCGGTGAAATCCGCGCGGCGATCCGCTCCTACACGCGGACGCTCTACAAGCGTATGAATATGCAGGGCGCGGTGCGTATGGATTTTTTGGTCGCCGAGGGAAAGGCGTACCTTTGCGAGGTGAATACCGTGCCGGGTTCGCTTGCGTATTATTTGTTTTGCGAGCGTTTGACGGACGCGAAACGCTTTTTGTCGGATATTTTGGACGAGGCGGTCGTGACGCACGCAAAGCAGAAGAAAGCGATTGTAAAGGCGGATATTTTGCGTACGGTGCGCGCGACGGGGAAGAAATAAACGCGAAAAGTCACGGTGAATAGCCGTGATTTTTTTATGCAAGGAGCTTGTTTTTGTGAGAAAAACTTTCGAATTTTGCCAAAAGCCATAAAAATACATTTGTAGCGGAAGAGGTGGTATAATAATTAAGCAAAGGCTCGTCATAGAGTCGGCGAAGAAAAAGAAAGGAGTGAAGAAAAATGCGAAAATTCAAGAAGCTTTTGTTGGGCGTGTTGGCAGTTTTGTCACTCGCGTGCGTTGCAACGGCGTGTAGTTTTGGGAACTTTGGCGGAACTTCGTCGAGTGGTTCTGTCGGGGAAAGCTCGTCTGCGGCGGAGAGCAGTTCGGGCGGAGAAAGTTCGAATGTGGTAGAAAGTAGCTCTGGCGAAGAAAGTACATCCGCGGACAGCTCGTCGAGTGGTTCTGTCGGGGAAAGCTCGTCTGCGGCGGAGAGCAGTTCGGGCGGAGAAAGTTCGAATGTGGTAGAAAGTAGCTCTGGCGAAGAAAGTACATCCGCGGACAGCTCGTCGAGCGGTTCTGATGAAACGGAGAAAACGCCGAGCGAAGGTTTGGTATTTACGTTGTCCGAAGACGGCACATATTATGAAGTGACAGGCATCGGCACTTGTACGGATACCGATGTTGTCATTCCGTCTACTTATAATGGTTTACCTGTTACCGGTATCGGTGATAGTGCGTTCTATGAATGTAGCAGTTTGACGAGTGTAAAAATTCCCGACAGCGTGACGAGTATCGGTAATTATGCGTTCTATGATTGTAGCAGTTTGACGAGCGTGGTAATTCCCGACAGCGTGACGAGTATTGGTTATGGGGCGTTCTATGGATGTAGCAATTTGACGAGCGTAAATATTCCCGACAGTGTAACGAGTATCGGTGAGTATGCGTTCGATTGGTGTAGCAGTTTGACGAACGTGGTAATTCCCGACAGCGTGACGAGTATCGGTGAGGGGGCGTTCGAATATTGTAGGAGTTTGACGAGCGTAACCATAGGCGACAGCGTGACGAGTATCGGTTATTCTGCGTTCTTTGGATGTAGCAGTTTGGAATATAACGTATATGATAATGCAGAGTATTTAGGAAATGCAAACAATCCTTACGTAGCTTTAATACATGCATCGTCTACGGATATCACTTCCTACAATATACATAATGATACGAAAGTTGTTGCCGCTGATGCGTTCTTGAATTGTAGCAGTTTGACGAGCATAGAAGTATCGGCGAACAATACGGCATATAAATCCATAGACGGCAATTTATATACGAAAGACGGAACTACTTTGATTCAATATGCAATCGGTAAAACGGCAACGACGTTTACCATTCCCGACAGCGTGACGAGTATCGGTCAGTATGTGTTCAAAAATTGTAGCAGTTTGACGAGCGTGGTAATTCCCGACAGCGTGACGAGTATCGGTTATAGGGCGTTCTATGGATGTAGCAATTTGACGAGCGTAAATATTCCCGACAGTGTAACGAGTATCGGTGAGTATGCGTTCGATTGGTGTAGCAGTTTGACGAACGTGGTAATTCCCGACAGCGTGACGAGTATCGGTGAGGGGGCGTTCGAATATTGTAGGAGTTTGACGAGCATTACGTTTAACGGCACGGTTGCGCAATGGAATGCAATATCGAAAGGTTATTCTTGGAATTATAGCGTACCGGCAACGAAAGTCGTTTGTACCGACGGCGAAGTGACGTTGTAAGGCAACATTCCGCCTCCTCTTGCCCTCCTTGTGTACAGGAGGGGTAGGGGAGGATTGGCAACGTTCCGTTGCATCATGACTTTCTATCTTTCCGTGAGAGATAAAGTTTGCAATATGTTGGCAAACAATTCGCTTGTAACGGGCAAATGTGTCGCCATAATCAATTCGTTAAAAGGATGAAGGGAAAAAGGTAAAGGATAACGAAAGCCGCGGCGAGATTTTCTCGCCGCGGCGGTTTTGTTTTATTCCGAATGCCTGTCTAAAAACGCGTTCCGCGCGGAGCGGATTCGCATTCCGAAATATTTTTTTGCCGAGATCGGCGAAGATGTGCGAATAAATGCCCGAAAAGTCTTGACAAATTTTACAATTAGGTATACAATAATTGTGAGAGAAGTATACGATCGATCTATGTGGCAAAAATCGGTGTGTGAATCAGTTAGTAAGGAGAAAACGGACGTTCGGCGTTCGAAAAGGGTTCTATGAAGCAATTTGTAAAGCGGATCTTATGCGGCGCGTTGTTTTTGCTGGCGATTTCGTCGGCGATGACGGCGCAGAGCTTGCGGAGGCAGGACAATTCGGTTTCCGTGACTGCTGTCGCAGACGAAAAAATCTCAACGGAATATTCCGCGGAAACGGATTTTTCGATAGCGGGGGATACGCTCGTCAAATATAACGGAACGGACGCAGAAGTGGTGATCCCTGCCGACAAAGGCATTTTGCATATTGGCGAGGGGGCATTCAAGGACAACGATACGATGACGAAGGTCGTTCTGCCCGAAACGATCCTTTCGATCGGCCCGAGCGCGTTCGAAAATTGCAGTCGTTTGACGGAAAACGTGACGATCTACGCCGCCGAAATCGGCGACCGTGCGTTTGCGGAATGTGTTTTGCTTCAAGGCGTGACGTTGCATTCCCCGAAGAGCGGCTCGGTGGAGTTCGAGGTCGGGGCGGAAGCTTTTAGAAATTGCGGAACGGAACTGACAAAGCGGTTTACGTTTACTTTTAGCGGCGAAAAGGTGGTGTCGCTCGGCGACAAGGCGTTTGCCGGGTCGGCGTTGGGCGACCTTGCCGTGACGAACGGGTTACGGCGCATCGGTTCGGAGGTGTTCGCCGGCAGTAGTTTGTCGTATTTCGTATTCAGCGACGAAATCGATCTGGACGCGCTGGAGGTCACGGGAACGCCGTTTTCGGGCGTGGAGCTGAAGATTGTCGTGAATTCGATGAAATACACGAGCAAGGACGGCGGCATTTTCAACGCGTCCAAGACGAAGTTGTATTTTGTGAGCTCGTCCGCGAAGGGAGAATTTACTTTACCGAACGTCGTGTCGAGCGTGAAAGAGTACGCTTTTTACGGCAGTCGGTTGCAAAAGGTCACGCTCAATGCGAATTTGGTTACTTTGGGCAAGAACGTGTTTGCAAATTCTTCGATCGCCGAGATCGATTTCGGCGAAGCGAAGTTGAAAGAAATTCCCGACTACGCGTTTTCGGGGAGCAAGCTCCGTAGCGTGTGTTTGCCGAATACGGTGACGAAATTGGGAGTCGGCGCGTTTGAAAATTCCGCGCTCACGAGTTTCGAAGCGGATAATTTACGAGAGATCGGGGATCGCGCGTTCGCAGAGTGCAAGTCGTTGTGCGAGATCGAACTGACGGACGGCGCGGAAAAAATGGGCGCGGCGGTATTTGAAAACTGTACTGCGCTGGAAACGGTCGTTATGCCGTCCGTGAAAGAACTGGGCGACGGAACGTTCGTCGGAGCGAAAAAGTTGCAGGAAGTGCGTTTCGGCGCGAGCGCAAGCGTTACGGGCGAGTGGACGTTCAAAGGTACGCCGATCAAGACGGTGACGCTCGGCGAGAACGTGACGGAGATCGGGAACGGCGCGTTTTACGGCGCGACGGCGTTGACGGAGCTCGAATTGCCGGAAAGCGTTCGAACGATCGGGGAGTACGCGTTTGCGGAATGCAAGAAACTGAAACAGGTGAACGGCATCGAGCGTGTGGGGCGTTTCTGCGCCTATGCGTTTTACAATGCCGGCTTGTCGGAGCTGAATTTGGAGTCTGCGACCGTGGTGGAGAAAGCCGCGTTCGCCATCGTTCCCAAAGAGGGCGAAGCGTTTGTTTCCTATTCGTCGTTGTTGATACCGTGTGTCGTTTCGATCGGCGATTACGCGTTCTTTAACGGGGATATGGAATTGGTGAAAATTCCGTCGACGATTCGGGAAATCGGAGAGGGCGCATTCGCGTCGGCGCGGAAATTGGCGACTCTGCGAGCGGAACAAAACGATTATTATTTCGCGGAAGAGGACGTGCTGTATCGATATTTAGATGGCGGAACAGACGCGTACGAGTTGGTATGCTACCCTGCGGCACGCGTTCAGCCGATAAAAAATAAGATTAGATCCTACGAAGTAAAGAGAGGCACGGAGCGTATCGCCGCGTATGCCTTTTATGATTTGAACAACGGTGTGTTGACGCGCGTGGTTTTTCCGTATAGCGTTTCCGAAATCGGCGACCGAGCGTTTTACGCGAGCGGGATCGCGCGGTATCGGTTCGAGTGCATTCAAGCACCGACGTTGGAAGCGGTTTATCGCGAGAGCGTCGCGGAGCGTTTCGCACAAGAGATGACGGAGGGCGCGGTCGCATTTTATAAAGAGTTCAGCCATGCGAATTTCGAAACGGAATTGTGCAATTATTCGGAATACGGCTACACCGCGAGCGCGTTGGTATTGGAATATCCGGATAACGGCGTCGGCTACGACGAGGGCGCGTACGCGTTGTATTTCGGCTCTCGAAGCACGATTGGCGTGTTGTTGACGAAGTCGGGAAATTGTTGCGTCGACGCGTTGGATAAATTGCCGAGCGTCGAGGAAATTTCCGCTTGGTTGCAGGCGGAGATCAATACGGAAAACAAACGAGCGGTTTCGGAGCTTGCCGATGCGGTAAAGACCGCGCGTTCGTATTACGATTCGATAAAATGGGATAAGGCGCAACGGAAGCTTTTCCCGAGTGAGTCAAAACAGAAATTGTTGGATTTGGAAAAGACGTTGCGTGCCGTGAAAGCCTATTTCGGTATGCCGGTACAACGCGTCGGGTTATCGATTTCCGAGGACAGCGAACATAAATCGTCCTACATGGAGGGCGGTGTGTTCGATAAAACTTATTTGGTCGTGATGGTCGTTTACGACGATTTGTCGACGGAAGTCGTCTCGCGTTCCGATTGGACGCTGTTGACCGTTGAGCGGTTGACGACTTCGGATACGTTCGTTCGTGTGGAGTATGACGGGCTGTATTTGGATATACCGATTACGGTGACCGCGCAGACGAATCGAATCGATTCGCCTACGACGTCCGCAACGCCGAGCGTCAGTCCTATCAAAAAGCGAATTATACAGGTCGTCGCGTTGCTCGTCACAGTAGCGGCTGCGGTGATTTTGGCTGCGTGGCTGATTGTGGCGTGGAAGAATCGAAAGTTCGTGCGTCTTTTCGAACAAGGCGAGGAGTATGAGGACGACTCGAACGAGCACGAGAGCGAGCACGAGGACGAAAAGAAAGTATGAAAAAAAGCGGAGCAATCCGCCGAAAAATAAAGGAAATAAAGTAAACGAGGTAATTAAGTATGAAATGGCTCAAAAAATTATTCGGTAAAAAAGAACAAAACGCAGATCTTTCCGTCAAGGAAGAGTTAGAACCCGTTGAGGCGCAGGAAGTGCAACCCGAGCATCCTGCGGAGCTTGTTCGCAAGAAGGAATTCGTGGTGAATTGTCCCCGTTGCGGCGCGGCGGTCAAGGTTTCGGGAACGGCTTCCGCATACATTTGCGGCGCGTGTAGTCAAATGTTCCGCGTGCGCGTGGAGGCTCGAATGGTGAAGGAATTGACCGCAGACGAATTGGAGTACGTGGGATCGGAGCAACCCGTTGCAGCGGAAGACGTCGCGGAAGAGCAAGAGTTGACGGACGAGGAATACGAAGAAGAGTACACGGAAGATTACGAGGAAGAGGAAGAGGAAGAGGAAGAAGTGTAAAGTTTCTTTTTCGCGCCGTCGTTCCGACGACGGGAAACTTACGGTTTCGAGGATACAGATATGACGATGAGAGAAAGAATCGAGCAAGGGAAATTGTTTACGGACTATTGCGAGGGATTGCCGGAAGATCGATTGCATTGTAAGAAAACAATGGCCGCCTTTAACAGAAGCGAACCCGATGACGTGGAAACTCGTTTTCGCCTGTTGCAGGAGCTTTTCGGGAAAGAAACGAAGGCGTGGATCGAGCCGCCCTTTTATTGTTGTTACGGCACAAATATCACGTTCGGCGAAGGTTGTTATATCAACATGAATTGCAGTTTTATCGATGACGGAAAAATTACGATCGGCAAAGCCGTTATGTTCGGTGCGAACGTGGCGATTGCGACGGTCGGACATCCGATAAAACCCGATATGCGGAAATACATGTATATCGATCCCGTAACGATCGGCGACAATTGTTGGATCGGTGCGAACGTGACGATTTGTCCCGGCGTTTCCATCGGAGAAAACACTGTGATCGGGGCAGGGAGTGTCGTAACGAAAGATATTCCTGCGAACGTCGTAGCCGTCGGAAATCCTTGCCGAGTGCTTCGCGAGATCGACGAGCGCGACGAGGTTTATTACTATAAAGACAGAAAATTCGTCGATAGCGGTATCGACGAAGATTGATTTTTACTCCTTAGACAAACGAGCGACTGAATTTTTCAGCCGCTCGTTTTCTTTCAAGATTTTGAATGTTTTTTATTTCCGCGAGAACGGAAGATTCGGACTTAGAGCAGACTCGCCGCGTCTTTGTCGCAGATAACGGTTACAAACGGATGCAACTGTAAAACGGACGCAGGCAATGCGGGCGTAATTTCGCCTTTCACCATGCCGCGTACGGCTTCGGCTTTGTTTTTGCCCGAAACGACCATGAGAATGGATTTCGCCTGCATGATATTTTTAATCCCCATCGAAAGTGCCTGTCTGGGAACTTCGTCGATCGAGTTGAACAAACGGGAGTTGTCTTTGATGGTGTTTTCCGTCAAATCGACGAGATGCGTGACGGAGTCGAAAGGGGTGTTCGGTTCGTTGAAACCGATATGCCCGTTCGAGCCGAGTCCCAAAACCTGTACGTCCGGCTTTTTCGTCTCGAGGAGCGCGTTGTAGCGGTCGCATTCCGCCTGACAATCGGGCGCGCTTCCGCAAGGCAGGTTGGTGTTCTTCAAATCGATGTCGATGTGGTCGAACAGATTCGTACGCATGAAATAAGCGTAGCTTTGGTCGTGGTCGGCGGTGAGTCCGACGTATTCGTCGAGATTGACGGAACATACGTTTTTGTAGGACGTACCGTTCGTTTTATGGTCTTCAGCCATGTTGCGGTACATGCCGATAGGGCTCGAACCTGTTGCCAAACCGAGCACGGCGTTTGGATTGTTTTTGACGACGTCGATGATAATCTCGGCGGCTTTTTTGCTCATTTCATCATAATTTTCAGTAACGATTACTTTCATGTTTCACCTCAATGATTTTATTTCACGTTTCATTATACCATTCAAACGGCACAAAATTGAAAAATTTCGTTGCAAGCGTCGTTGCTTTATGTATTATTATCGCAATTTGCCGTTTTTACTGAAATATGGCATTCAAAAACCTTTGCGAGCAGGTTTTCTGCTTATATTATAGAACATTCCATGCGGAAGGTCAAGCGTTTCCGAATAAAAAATCCCACAACTTTTTCTTTTTCGGAGCGTTACCGCGAAAAAACCGACAAAACTCGATTTGAGTTCTGTCGGTTTATGGCGCAGAAGACGAGATTTGAACTCGTGCCACCATCACTGATGCTACTCCCTTAGCAGGGGAGCCCCTTGAGCCACTTGGGTACTTCTGCAAAGCTCAAAACAGACTTGTCGAAACAAGCCATATAACTATACCATATTTTTTTAGGATTGTCAAAGCTTTTTCGGGTAAAAATCAAAAAAAATTAAAAAATGTTTTTTCGACAAAATTGCGGAGCCGTTCGACGGCGAAACGGCTCCGAGAGAAAAAATTTTTAAGAAAAAGAGAAAAATATTTATCGATCCGTTGCAATTCCTTGAAAAGTATGCTATAATAATAGAAAGTAACGACACACAATCACATGCGTCGCGATAAGCAATAGATTTTGATGCGATGGGATTTGCCGTTTCTTCGAAAATCCGCTTAATAAAAGTCTTTCCTGTTTCTCGCAGACCGCATTATACGGCATTATCTTAAAAAAGGAGTGTAGTATGGAAAAGAAAAATACCATTTGGCATAATATTTCCGCAGGGCGCATTACTTCCAAAAAATTCGAGGCGTATATCGAAATTCCGAAAGGTTGCAAGGCGAAATACGAATTGGATAAGGAAACGGGGCTTTTACGGTTGGATCGCGTTTTGTATACGTCTACCGTCTATCCTGCCAATTACGGGTTTATTCCTCGCACGCTCGCCGACGACGGAGATCCGTTGGACGTTCTCGTATTATGCGGCGAAACCATGTACCCGACGACGCTTGTGGAATGTTACCCTATCGGAGTCATCACCATGGTCGACGGCGGCGACTTGGATGAAAAGATCATTGCGATTCCTTTCCAAGATCCTACGTACAACAATTATTACGACATTCACGAATTGCCGCAACATATTTTTCAGGAAATGATGCACTTTTTCGAGGTGTATAAGTCCTTGGAACACAAGCAAACGACCGTCAAGGAGATCTGTCATCGCGACGAGGCGATGGAAATCATTGCGAAGTGTATCGAGAATTACAATAAAGAGTTTGGGAAATAATATTTTTTCACATTTTTATGACACGTTTGTGAAAAAATAACATTTTTTGTAAAACCAAAAATTTTTTTCTTGTTTTTATAAAAAAAGTGTAAAAATGCTGTTGACAATTTAACTGAAAAGCGTTATAATAGATGCATATCGGGAAATTACATATATTTTAAGTGAAAGTTGGAGCGAAACTATGACAAGGACAATCATAGTAAAGTCCGAAAAATTCCCGTTGCGCGAAAAAGAGCGTTCGCCTGCTCGCTCGCGACGTCGAGATTCGTTTCGAGACGGTAAAAGTAAAAGGCGTTCTGAATTTGTAAAAAAAACCTTGGAGGTTATTTTATGGATAAGAAAGAAAAACTCACACTCACCAAAGACGCTCGTCGTACGAAGAGACGTCTTAGCAAGACTCGCGCTAAAGCGCAGTTTGTCGGCTTCCTGTATTTGCTTGGCACGATTTTGCTTGCCGCACTTGCAGTCCTGCCTACGCTCAGCGGCATTGACGGCGTTAACGTATTGGGCGAAGATAAGAAGATCTGGGAAGATCTTAGTTTAGGCTTGAACCTCGACACGATTACTCGCGCGCTTTATGCTTTGATGCTCTTGACGGTTGTCATCAACGTATTCAGATCTTTGGCGAAACTCGGTTGGCTTTACAGCAAGAAAGCCAGTCAAACGTTCGGTTTGAACCGTAATGTTTTTGCTATGCAGAAAATGGGGAAAATTTTCTCCGGCTCGTTCGCCGTTATCATTATTTTCAACTTCCTTATCGTGTTGTTGAATAAAGGTAGCTTCTTGGGCGAAGGTTTGACGGATTATAAGGTATTCAACAGCATTTTGGCTTCGAATATGTTCCTTGGCGATACGTTGTCTGAAATGATTTCGGCAAACATTGTGCTTATCGTTGCCGTTGGCGTGGTATTCCATCTTATTTGCGGTTGGTTTGGCGCGAAAGTCAGCCTTTTCTCCGTAGACGAAGGCGTTGGTATCATCGAACAGCGGAGAGAAGTAGGTCGTTTTGCGGCTTTGATCCGCAACCTGCTTCAGGTTGTTGTTGCTTTGGCAATCCCTTATCTTGTATTGAAAGTTACCGTATTGGATACGTTTGTTGCCGATATGCTTAAGGTTGTAAATGACGGTGCGGAAATGCCTACGGACATCACCCTTCCCGCATTGCAGGCGGCAATCGTGTTGTTCTGGACGGTACTTGTGAAGCATGCAACGGCTACGACGGAATTCAACCTTGACGGCGCGAAGGGCAAGGGTATGAAGAATTTCACGGTATTCGTTTTCTTCACCTTGGCAGCAAGTGCGGCTATGTATTTCATGAACGGCGACAAGTATGGTTCGTTTGCTTTTGACAACAAAGAAGGTGTTTGCGCGTTGGCTATCGCAGGAATTTCTTTCGTGATGTTCCTCGTTCAGTTCCTTATGCGTAAGGCTCCCTGCCGTCCTGAAGACAAGGTAGCGGAACTCGACGAAGTTACGATTGACGAAAACGGTAACCCCGTTTCCGCAGCGGAAGAAGAAAGCGATCCCGATATCGTTTCGGTGGAGACTTTCATCGCGGAAAGCACGGATCTTTAATAGATTATCTACATAAACAAAAATAAACAAAAGGAGTGAGTTATTGCTTGCGCTTCTCGGCTGAAAAACGCCGAGGAGCGTAGGAAACTTATTTTATGATATGAGAAAATCACGTACTTTTTATAAAGCCGCTAACCAAATGTTGAGGCGCATTAAAAGACAAAGATTCTGGGCAGGTTATGTCGGATTCAATTATCTGCTTGGTGCAATCATTCTCACGGCTCTCGCAGTTATGCCTACTTTGAATGTAGATGGCGCAAATATACTGGGGGGGGCATAAAGCTCTGGGAAAACCTCAAATTAGAGCTTAGTGTTGACCTCATCTGCCGTGTGCTTTACATAGTCATGCTGTTGACGCTTTTGATTAATGTCTGCAGATTATTTACAAAATTGAAGCCGCTTTGTGGTTGGAGAAGTAATAAGTATACAGGTTTTAATCGGAATTTGAACACTATGACCGACATGGGAGAAATTTTTTCCGGCTCGTTTGCCGTCATCATTATTTTCAATTTTTTGATCGTATTGTTGAACGGCGGTTCGTATTTAGGCGAAGGCTTGAAAGATTCCTCGGCATTTGACAGTGTTTTGGCTGAGAATATGTTTATTCCCGGAATGTCTAATATGGTACTTATTGTTATCGTAGGGCTTGCGTTCCATTTCTTTTTCGGATTGATCGGTGCAGGACTTAATCGTTTCAATCTGCAAAGAGTAGACGAGAACAATTACGATAAACAGTTCCATTTCGAGCATACTGCAGATACTATATTCCTTAGAAGAAATACGCAAATTTCGATTGAAGAAGGCGTCGGAGTACATGAAGATAAGCGCGTTAAAGGGCATTTCGGCGCATTTTTCCGCAATTTGCTTCAAGTTGCCGTAGCTTTGATGATTCCTTATTTGTTGCTCAAGGTCAGCGTTCTCGACGTATTCGTTAAGGATTTGTTAGGAGAGCCTGTCGAGTCGAAACCGGAGATGATATTTGCCGTGTTGCAAGCGGTGATTGTTTTGTGTTGGCTTGTACTCATAAAGCATGCAACGGGTGTAACGGAATATAGCTTTTGGGGTATAGTCGAATTCGGCATGAAGAATTATACAATATTTATTTTCGGTACTTTAGTAGCCGGCGCGGCGATGTATTTCCTGAATATGGATGCATTCGAAGGCGAGAAAGCGACTTGTGCGTTTGTGTTGATCGGTATCTCTCTCGTTATGTTTGTTATCCAAGTATTTATGCGGAAAGTTCCGAGCTCCTACGGACATGATGCCGAAGATTTGAAAGACGTAGAATTCGATGTTAACGGATTGCCTGTTTCCGGATTTGACGAAATGGAAAATCCTTATATTACGAATGACGCTTCGTTCCTTGGAGATACTTGGTATTTCTACGAATAAAGTATTCGGTAACCGATTAGTAACAAAAGATTAAGTAAATTTACCATTGTATTTTTCGGTGTAAAAGTCGAGAAATATAAGAAATTTTATTGTGGAGGAAGTCATGGGACGTTCTGCTTCCAAAAACAGAACAGTAAAAAGAGTCGGTGCGGTGCATCGTCGGGCAAAGTTTGTCGGGTCGTTATATTTACTCGGAACGTTGCTCTTGACGGCATTGTCTTGCGTGACGCTTTTTACTGCGCCATACGACGGAAACGAAATAGGATTTTTCACGGGCATTTTCAACATCGATGCAGGTGCTGTATCGACATTTTGGACGCCGTTGCTTGACGGCGGTGTGTCGGTGTATCTTATTGCGACGGTGCTTTACATCCTTTCATTGCTCATATTGTTCATAAATCTTTTTGCGAGTTTTTCGCAATTAGGCGCTTTGTACAAGAACAAATTTAAGGTTGCGAGACCGGCGACGGCGGTTATCGAGCTCGCTCGTATCAACAAGAAAAAGACGGCGATGGAAAAGCTCGGAAAGTCGTTTTCGCGTTCGTTTGCGGCTTTTGTTTGTTTAAATTTATTGATTTATATCATTGTTCCGTCCGTAGCGATGCAAATGTATGCGCTCATTGCGGTCGGCATAAGTGTGGTTTTGCATCTGCTTTGCGGGTTGTGGGGCGCAAAAGTGACGGAATTTTACGGCGACGCTCCGATTGTGAGCAGTGGCTGTTCGGCTTGCGCGCAGTTACCGCATCCCATTTATGATCCCAGAATGTTGGCATCGGAGGGAGTGGATATTCCCGTTGTGCGCGGAAAGCTGAAACAGGAAAAACGGGAGAATAGCATTTGGGTATTCTTTTTCCGAAATTTATTCCAATTGTTGGCAGTAGCCGGGTTGATTATTTCCGTTGCGAATGTCATGACGTTGGATAGCGATTTGGGGAAAGTTTTGTCCGGAGATGCTTCGGCGGATTATGTGTCGATTGCATTGCAAGCGGTGTTGTATCTCTGTTTATGCATGCTGATTATGCACGCGACGTCGATGACTGAGTTCAATCTTTTAGGAATGGACGGAGCAGGCATGCGAAACTTCAAAGTGTTCTCGATATTTACGTTGATTGCGGCGTTGGCTTATATGGCAATCGGAATCGTGAATGGTCTTGCCAGTGAAGCTTGGATGCCGATTGCTTTGGTTGCAATCGTTGCATTCCTTGGATTCGTAGTGGATTGTATCGTGCATCCTCGCGAGGCAGACGACAACAAGATTTTGTTCTATGCGGACGAAATGGAAGACGAGGACTACTTAAAAGCAAGATACGGAGTGTAAAATCGATATCATGATATCAAGCAAAGCGTTTTTGAATGTTTTTTGAAAACGCTTTTGTGAGTTGTAGCTATCGGAATAAGGCAGAGTCATGTGAACCGAGCGTTGCGGCGTTTCGACGCCGCAAGATTCGGTCTCGGCATGGTGGGAAGATGAAAATTGCATTGAGAGAAAGAAAAAAATCGATTTGCTTGTAAATTAAGCGACTACGGCGGAAGCTTGTAGAAGGTTCGTGAAGGAGATTGCGATGAGAGGAATTTATAATTCGAATTTATCTGCATCGAGAAAGAAAATCAAAAAAACCCATACCAAAACGAAAGTGGTTAGCGGGCTTTATACGCTCGGCGCGCTTGCGCTGATGGTTTTAGTGTTTTTAACGACGCTGAATGTCAGATTCGCAGGGGATTATAGTTTAAGCATTGCGACGTTCTTCCGTCCGCTTATCAATATTTTCAAAGGCGACTTCAATTTGGTTGCGGTCGTTGTCATGTTGATGTATCTTTTTATGGTTATCTTCACGATCATCAATTTCTTCAAGTGTTTTTCGAAATTCGGTCGGGTTCTTAGAAGAAGCTATAAAAACGTCACGACTTGCAATAAAAATATGTTGCTTATGGAAGAGGCCGGGGACGCGTTCTCCGCGAGCCTTGTTTCCTACGTCGTTATTAGCTTTTTGATCACGATGTTGTCGTATGCGCAGAAAGACGCGGCGGGGGCGGTTGTTCAAATGCCGTTTACTTTGTTCGGTTGGATTGCGCTTGCCGTCGGGTTGGTGATTCATTTTGTCGGTGGCACGATCGGCGGTACGGTGAGTATCTTTATCGTCGGCGCATCGGTGGAAGAGAAGCAACGTGAGGATAAAATTATTATCTTCTTGATTCGTAACCTTATACAGGTTGTTGTTTTGGTTGCGATTTGGCTGTTTTTTGTGCCTGCCACCAATTTGTATTATCAGCTCGCGTTGATGATGGAAAAATCGTCCGACTGTTTGTTGACGAATCCGAGCGGCGACATGATGGCGTTTATCGGTTTGATTTTGCAACCGGTTGCTTGTGTTTGGTTAGTATTCTTAATGAAACACGCCCTTTCGAGTACGGAGTATAATCTGTCTGGTATGTACGGACCCGGCATGAACGTGTTTAGGATTTTTTCCGCATTGACAGGCGTGACTGCCGTCGGCTTGTTCGTGTTAGATTTGTTCAACGGCGAAATGATTATCAATTATCTTTTCGTTGCGATCATTGCGATAGTCGGATTTGTTTTGGATCTCATTATCGCTCCGCGCGAACCTCGTGAACCTCGAGCTCCGAAACAACTTAAGGTTGAGGAAGAATCTGACGATTTGCTTTTGGAGAACGAGCAACCGCAAAATCCGGATAATTCGGCTCGAGATAATGCTCCTCAAGAACAGAAAGGCTGTCCGATGATGCAAATGCCTTGTTTCCAAGGTGGTGCACGTGCGTCGGTAGCTCCTGCTCCGCAAGCGAACGAGGGAGCAATGTCTCCTGTTCCGCCGGTGGATTACGATGAATATGTTTTGACGAGAAACGGCGATTTGCCGCCTCGTCCAACGGAAGGTTTGCCGGAGGGTATGCCGCCGGCTTCTTATCCGCACGAATCGATGGTTGCGCCTACGACTTGGGAAGTGAATTGCCCGAATTGCGAGAAACGTTTGCGCGTAAAGAGTACGGCAAAGCTGAATCGTTGTCCCGTTTGCGGAAAAGTGTTCGCCGTTCGTTTCGGGAAAGCGGTATCTCAAAATGAAGAGAAAACGCCGTCTGCGACGAGTCAAAAGCTAACGACCGAGAAGTCGGAACAGAAAAAAGACAAGAAAAAGAACGGTAAAGCCGAATAATTTCAATAAAAAACTGCTCAGTCGCTTTGGAGATGCGAAGCGTTTTGGGAACGTAGCGTTTCTGAGAGGGAAACGGATTATGTGTCTGTTTAGCACGTGGACGTTGGTTTGTAAGCGATGGTTGCATTCGCAATTTTGAATTATTCTATGTATTTTGTGGTTGTGGCAATTTGACGGTTACACTGAATCTCGCTTATGTTATCGATATTGGCGATAGTGCATTTGCTGTGTATATTTGTGTTGCGAGTATGCGTTTAACGCCATGGTGGGCACTTGGATTAAATGTGCGAAGACAATAATGAAAAATGCAATGCTTTGATTAAGATAGCGTTTTATACCGAAAGTATGATGATTGCAAAATTCCTAAAAAGAATAAGCAACATGCACGGAGAGTGAAAACTTTAACGCTATGACTATTTTGATCGAGTAAATTTGGGATATTTAGCTTTTTACATCTAAACATGAATAGGACTTAGAACGGTGGTATTTTCGTAAATTGATCAGCGCGAAAAACGCCGTTTTTTCCGACGTTTCGTCGGATCGGATTTAATTTTTTTCGAGTAGTAAGTTGAAAAAAGAATCATTTTTAGTAGATTTAATGGATTTTGATCGCTTTATCTTATTGATATTGAATATAAATAAGGCAAATTTAAGATTAAGTCTTAAAAAGGAAACGATTTTATCGAGTATAGGTGATACTTTATAGTTCGAAGCCGTTTTGTCGCATAAGCGTGCCAATAAATCATGTTTATGTTGAAGAAAGTACGAAATGTATTGAAAAATACTTGAAAAAAACAACGATTTGCGATATAATAAATGTATTAAGAATAATTTGGATGCTGTATCGAAAAACGGCAGAAGAGGGTGCTATGGGAAAAGAAAATCAGTTTGTGGAACAAATCGCGGATATGCATGAAGATTTTCCGCAGTGGTATACGGACGTTGTGTTAAAGACGAAACTTGTTGACTACGGTCCCGTGAAAGGGACGATGGTAATTCGACCTTACGGGTATGCCGTTTGGGAGAATATTCAAAAGGAACTGAATGCGCGATTCAAGGGGCGCGGTGTCGAAAACGCCTATTTTCCCTTGCTTATTCCCATGAGCTATTTCACAAAAGAAGCCGAACACGTGGAGGGGTTTGCTCCCGAAGTGGCGGTTGTTACGCACGCAGGCGGAGAAGAGCTCTCCGAGCCTTTGGCTATTCGTCCTACTTCGGAAACGATCATCGGGACAATGATGTCGAAGTGGATACAATCCTATCGCGATTTGCCCATGAAAGTGAATCAATGGTGCAACGTTATGCGTTGGGAAAAAACGACGCGACCTTTTTTGCGTACGAGCGAATTTTTGTGGCAAGAGGGGCATACGGCACATACGTCGCAGGAGGAAGCGCAAGCTGAAACTATGGCGATGTTGGATATCTATCGCGAGTTCGCGGAGAATTGTTTGGCGATTCCCGTATTAACCGGGAGAAAGACGGAAAAGGAGCGTTTCGCCGGCGCGGTGGAAACCTATACTATGGAAGCCATGATGCGCGACGGAAAGAGTTTGCAAGCCGGTACGTCGCACTATCTCGGACAAAATTTCGCGACGGCGTTTGATATTAAATATTTGAGTAACGAGGGTGTTTTGCAGACGGCATATACGACGTCGTGGGGTGTTTCTACGCGTTTGATCGGCGCAATTATCATGACGCACGGCGACGAGCGTGGTTTGGTGTTTCCGCCCGTTATTGCTCCGATTCAATGTGTTATCGTTCCCATTGCCGCAAGAAAAGGCGGTGTTCTCGAGGCGTGTGCGGCGTTGAAGTCGCAACTGGAATTTGCCTGCGTTCGAGTGACGCTCGACGATAGCGATAACAGTCCCGGTTGGAAGTTTAACGAATGGGAAATGAAAGGGGTTCCCTTGCGTATCGAACTCGGACCTCGTGATATTGAAGCAGGGAAAATGCTTTGCGCAAGACGCGATACGCTTGAGAAGCTCGAAATGCCCTTGGAAAATGCAGCAGAAGGGATTAAAGCGCTCTTAGAAACTGTTCAAAAGGATATGTTGGAAGCCGCGAGAAAACGTCGCGACGAACGCATCGTTTATGCCGAGGATATGCAGGGGATTCTTTCCGGTGTGGAAACGGGAAATTTCGTGAAAGCAGGTTGGTGCGGTTGCCGTGCGTGCGAAGATAAAATCAAGGAAGAAACCGGTGCAACGGCGCGTGTTTTTGCAGAAGGTGAAACGGCGGAGCGTTGCGCGATTTGCGGTAAGAAAGCCGAGCATGTCATTATTTATGCAAGAGCTTATTGAGATTTAATCTTTTATTCTTTACTATTACTTTAATAATATTAATTTTTAATAAATGCCGAAAAGTCCTATCCGCTTTTCGGCATTTTTGTACGTTCTATCGCTAAAAGGGAGCGAATCGTCAAGAAGTTGCATAAGCATAAATAGAGTCTTTTATCTGTTAATTGCTTATAATATAATTATAGTACGGTTAGCTTATAAACGATAATGTCAAGAATTTTGTGTAAACACCTTGTAAAAAGTTTGGTGTTTTAGTT
>CAYZOF010000018.1:0-24853 GCA_964479935.1 uncultured Clostridia bacterium
CACTCCCCCGAAGAACTTTGCTTCTATTCCAAGGCAACAACCGACTTCGAATACGACTTCGCATTCGGCAGAGGGGAACTTTGGGGCATTGCGGACAGAACGGATTACGACCTCAACCAGCACGCAAAGGAATGCGGCAAACCCATCACCTATCTCGACCCCGTAACGAACGAACGTTACGTTCCGTACGTTATCGAGCCGTCGCTCGGTGTAGAGCGTGTCGTACTCGCATTCTTGACCGACGCATACGACGAAGAAGTCGTTGACGCGGAAAAGAACGACGTGCGTACGGTATTGCGTTTGCATCCCTTCCTTGCGCCTTACAAGTGCGCAGTGTTGCCTTTGCAGAAGAACTTGTCCGAAAAAGCAGACGAAGTATACGCCAAGATGTTAAAGAAGTTTCCTGCGACGTACGACGTTACGGGTTCTATCGGGAAACGTTATCGTCGTCAAGACGAAATCGGTACGCCGTTCTGCGTGACGATCGACTTCGAAACGTTGGACAACGACACGGTTACCATTCGTGACCGCGACAGCATGGAGCAGATTCGTTTGCCGATTGACGAAGCCATCGCTTACATCGAAAGCAAAATCGAATTTTAATCGTGATATCATAAACGAATAAATAATACGAAACGTAAGGGGGCAGGTATGCATTCAACGCATACCTGCCCCCTTTCTTTTAACGATAAACGCCGCGAAAAATCGCGGCGTTCGCTGAAACGGTCACTCTTCCATAGAACCGACTCCATTTCAAGCTTTCGTTATGACATGCGGTAAAAGGCTTTCATGCCCGAAAGAAGTTCTTCGTCCAACTGCCACGTTCCGTTCTTGCGAATCAAGCCGAATTCGCATTCTTTTGCGGCTTCGAATACGTCGTCCGCGTCGTAACCGACCACGGAGTCCGACATCTCCTTCAAAATACGTTTTGCCTCGGGGGTAAAATACGACGTAGTAATAAATATGCCTCGCGTATGCTGTTTACCGTCGCGAACCTTTCGGCACAAACACGCCCCGAGAAACTGTTGCAACAAGTTTTCTCCTACAACCCAGAATTTCTCGTTCCCTCTGTCGGGATTCCAGTTCTTCGATTGTATGTAAATCGTTTCCCTGAACCCGATCGGATCCGTCACCTCGATCAACCCGTCGATTCCTCCGTCAAGATCTCCGCCGGACACGCAAAACGACTCCATGCGTCTGCCGTTTTTTCTGGAATATCTCTCCAATAAATACATCGAATAATATTCAAAATAATCGCCGCCGAGCGAACGCAACCTATGCAAAAACTTTTCGCGAAGTTTTTCCTCCTCCGTCTTCGGCTTATTCGCCGCACGACGCGCACTGATCGAGCCACGCTTTACGCGGAGCGATTTTTGATCGGTCGCAGACTCTTCGACTACGGGAATTTCTTCACGTTTTTCGTCTGTCTTCGGTTTCTGGGTATCTTTTTTTTCCGTTACGCGTTCAGGACGTTGCGGCTCCGCTTGCACGCGCGGCTTTTCTTCCGTCTTTATCGCCACCGCCGCTTTCGTTTTCGATGTTTTTTCAAAACGCTCTTCCGACGGTTTAGCGTCGATACGCGCAACGTTTGCGCTCGCATTTTTTTCCGTTTTCGGAGCTGTTTTGTTCACGTTGCCAAGTAGAAAGCTGATATCCATGACCGTATTTCGAGGCGCAATTTCGCCTTTCTCTTTTACGGTCACTGCGTTTTCCGTCTTCACCTCGGACACGGGTGCGTCCTTTTCTATTGTTTCTTTTTTCGTCTCTACCATGGGCGCGTTTTCAACGTCGCTTCTTTTTACCTCGACCATGGGTGACTTTTCCGATACGAGTGTTTCAGTCAACGCAACCGTGGACATCCCGTTTGACGCATTTTCCGACGTTGTCTTTGGAGCTTCTTGAGCCGTTCGTTCCGATTGCGACACAGCAGACGGCTTCGGCTTTCTGCCGCGCTTTTTCGGCTGTTCGATTTTCTCGTTTATCTCGGCGACCGCCGTTTCGGGGTTCTCCGTCGTTGTCGGAACGTTCTCCGCCGTTTCCTTTGATTTTCCCGACTTTTTCGGTTGTTTTTTCGTCGATTTTTTCACCGCGGCGTCCGTCTCCGACGCAACGTCGTCCGTTTGTTCCGTTACGATCTTTTTTCTACCGCGCCCGACGCTCTTTTTCGGCATTTCCGTCGGCAACGGCTCTTTCAACGCATACATGCCCCCCTCGTAAAGCACGTCTCCGTCCTTTTTCATGATATCCAACACCGACCCTACGCGACCTTTTACGTCATTGATGTTTTCAGAGTTGTCTCCGCCAAACCGTTGCGCGTAGGCTTTTGATACTTCGTCGATCAAATCGTTATGTTTGTATTGTTTTTTTGTCAAGATCTCGCGAATGAGATTTTTCGTCGCGTCTTTTTTCTCTGCGCGCGTCGCGACTACCGCGCTTTCCGTTGTTTTCTTTTCCATAAATTTCCTTTTTTCTTATTTTTGTATAATACGTTCTTTGAATCCGTCGAAACCTCCGTTCCGACCCGATTCCGAAGGAGTTCGTTACTTGAGCGTCCGTCGCCGTTTAGGCGCATTCTTCATACAAACGAATAAATTCTCCCAAATTGTCGATGTGCTCCTCCGTTTTCACCGCTAAAAAGGCGCGTAAAAGCCGCAAAGCACGTTTTTTGCCGCCTACCGACGCACTCTCGTCGTAAGTCAATCCGTCACACTTTCGCAACGTGTGATAGGTAGAAAGGCTCGCACGAGCACCCTGTTCGCAACGATCAAATGTTGTAAAACGACCGTCGGAAAAATCAAACCACAGTTTTTCCCCGACGTTCCCGTCGCATTCTTCTAAGTAGCCTAAATCCAGCGGATAACCGCTTTCTCGCAAAACGACCAGCAAAAAGCCGATCAACGTTTCCGCAACATCTGTCTCGGAAAGCGAAAGCGATTTCAAACACTCGACAAACGCAATAAACAAGCCGTCGCAACGTTCGTTCTCCTGTAAAACGGAACGACAAACCTCCGCCGCCGCGCAAGCCGCATAAAAACGAGTAAGATCGGTGCGAAGCTCGAAGAAGCTCTCATGCAAATACGCGCTCGTCACCGTATACCTGCCCCCCTTCTCCGCCAAAACATACTCGGCAAAACAAAAGGGTTGCGCGGAAAACGCAAGCTTTGCCGTCGGCTTTTTCACGCCGCGTATGCCTGCGGCAATTTTGCCCAAAGACGGAGAAAACAAGGTCAATATTTTGTCGTTGTCTTTATAATCTACCGTCTGCAAAACGATTGCGTCCGTTTTAATGTCCATCGCCTTTCTCTTCCTATCTTTTCCGTATCAAATTGCAATAAAGCATATAATAACTGATACTGCCTGTTTTTTCGAACATTTTCCAAGCCGCTCTCGCGGCACCGTTCTCTTCTCGCTTATCTCTCATACGTCCGATAGTTTGTGAGGATTCGTACGAGTTTATGCAGGCAATCACTCCGAACGGAATTCTTCATAGCCGTATTCTTTCAAAAGTCCTGCTTTATCGCGCCAATCTTCCTTGACCTTCACATACGTGGTCAGGAACACTTTCGCACCCAAAAACTTTTCCATGTCCTGTCGAGCAAACGAAGAAACTTCCTTAATCGCCTTGCCCTGTTTGCCGATCAGAATGGCTTTGTGGTTGGCGCGTTCGCAAACAATGTCCAAATTCACGTCAAATACGCCGTTGTCCTGCCGCTCGAATTTATTGATTACGATGGCAACACCGTGAGGAATTTCTTTGTCGAACTTTAACAAGATCTTTTCGCGCATGATTTCGGAAACCATAAAACGCTCACTTTTATCCGACACGATATCCTGTTGAAAAATCTTCTCGCCCTCGGGCATTTTTTCCACAAGAAATTCTTTCAACGCACGTATATTTTTCCCTTTTCGCGCCGAAACGGGGAAAACGTCCACGTCCAACCCTGCATCGGAAAATTTCGCCATGTCGACTGGAATGTTTTCTTTAGGCATAATGTCGATCTTCGTATAAGCCACCGCCATGGGGATTTGCAACGACTTGTACTTCTCGATCAGAGCAAAATCCTCCGAGCCGATTCCGTCATGTCCGTCAAGAACGTACAAAATAAAGTCCACGAAACGCGTACTGTTTTCCGTCGTACGCATCATCATATCGGTAAGCGCGTTATGCGCCTTGTAAATTCCCGGCGTATCCACGAAAACGATTTGATAATCCGCCTCCGTCAACACTCCCAAAATCCTATCGCGCGTGGTCTGCGGCTTCGGAGATACAATGGACACTTTCTCCCCTACCAACACGTTGATGAGCGTGCTTTTTCCCGCGTTTGCTCTGCCGATTACGGCTACGTATCCGCTTTTCATACTTTCTTTCGTCCTCCGATTTACTCTTCTCTCGTAATGCCCATTTTCGCGAGAATATATTCTTCTTTCTCGCGCATTTCCAACTTCTCCGATTCCGTCATGTGGTCATACCCCAAACAATGCATAATCCCGTGCACCAACAAATAATGCAACTCCCGATTATACGAATGTCCGAACTCCGCCGCCTGCTCCCTCGCGCGATCGCAACACACAACGACCGACCCGATCAGCAAATTCCCGTCTTCGTCCGTTTCAAAGGGATAATCCGCTGCATACAGCGGTTCGCCCTTGATCCCGTCGAGCGTGGGAAAACTCAACACGTCCGTCACCCTGTCTGTATCGCGCGTTTCACGATTCAGGCGTCGAATCTCCTCGCCGTCCACAAACAAAAACTCGATGGCGAGCGGTAAATCGGACGCGATGAATCCGTCCATCGCGCACTCCAAAGCCGTAATGTTTTCCGTGGGGAAATTCTCGTCGTCGCAATAAATTCTGAAATTGCCCATCAAACGTTTTCCCCCTTCGTAACGCCGTCTTCGTTGCGCTTGTACTTGATATTGGGATACTTTATTCTGTGGTGATACACTCCCGTCAATGTCGCGACAAGTGCCAGACGAATCTTCGTCAAATCGCCCATGGTGATATCGCATTCGGCGAATTGCTCCAAATCCATACGCTCCTCGATGACCGCGCGAATCGCTTTTTCCGCCGCCTCCGGAGAACGCGAATTGGTGGCGCGAACCGCCGCCTCCGAAGCGTCTGCGATCATGACGATTGCCGCCACTTTCGTCTGCGGTTTCGGACCGAGATAAGAGAAATCTTCTATATTCAATTCCCCGTCCGTCAATTTCAACGCTTTGGCGTAAAAATAACGTATGGGCATCGTGCCGTGATGTTGCAACGCGACGTCCGCCAAAAAGTCGGGCAAATGATGATTTTTGATCAACGTATAGCCGTCTTTCGCATGCGAACGAATGATGTCTGCGGAAAGCTCCGGCGTCAACTCGTCATGCAAATTATAATCGCCTTGATTCTCCGTAAAGTGCTCGGGATAATGCAACTTCCCGACATCGTGGTAGAGTGCAGCGGCTCTTGCATAATCCACATCCTCTCCGATTGCCGCCGCGCAAGATTCCGCGAGCTGCGCAACCATGACAGAATGATTGTAAGTCCCGGGGGCTTCGTCTTTGAGCTTCTTCAAAATTTTCGCATCCGAGCTAGTCAGCTCCCGCAAGCGGAATACCGTCAAACAGTTGAAAAGATTTTCGAAAATCGGCAAAATCGCAAGGAAAAATACCGTAGACATGACGCCGCCGAACAAGCCGTACCCCATGTTTGTCAATATGCTGTCGAAAACAGGCATTTCCGTCAAAGAATCCCCCGTTTTCACAAGCATGGAAAGATCTAAAAGGAAAATGATCAAATCTATGGGAATGACGATCAAAACGCCTATTCCGATGACGCGGAAGCGCGTTTTGGCGATGTCGCAGAAGAAGATTGCGCACATGCCTGCGGAAAAGGAAATAAGCAACGAAGAATAATACTCTGTCGCAAAACCCGTCGTGGCGGCGAAATTATCCACGACGAACATCAACAGCGCGCTGATAATATTCAAAAAAATCGCTTCTCGCCTGCCGACTAATACAAAAACCATCAACGCGACAAACGCAACCGGCCGCGCGTAAACATGCAGATTTACGCCTATCAAATACGCGATAATGACGTAGAGATCTAACACGGAGAATATCAATGCGATATTCTTTCCGCTCATCAAAATCGACTTGTTTTCAAACAGAAAATAGAAATACATGATAACAATGAGCAAGAACGTGCAAAAAATCGAATACAGATAATGTGCGCCGTGTTCTTCCATGTGCTGCTCGAAATAAGAGAACTTATCGTAGAGCAACACAATGCCCGTTATCGTCCCCAAAAGGACAAAATGCAACAGGAATAATAAAATACTCTTTATCGCCGTTTGTTTCGTCCATGTGTTTTGGATTGTTTTCACTACCATCTTTCGTTATTCTCCTTCCGTGGCGTTTCCACGGAGCGCGTTCCCCGAAGCCGTCCTTTTCTTTTTCGGAGAAACGCTTTCTCGCGCCTGCGAGTCCTTCTCGTAAGCGTGAATGATACGCATTACCAACGGATGTCGCACGACGTCTTTCGCCGTCAATTTGCATACGGATATACCCTCCACGCCCTCCAAAATGCGCGTTGCGTGGACGAGTCCGCTCTCCTTTCCGTCTAAATCGATCTGCGTGACGTCACCCGTCACCACCATTTTACTTCCCTCGCCCATTCGGGTGAGAAACATCTTCATTTGTTCCTTCGTCGTGTTCTGCGCTTCGTCCAAAATGATAAACGCATTTGACAAAGTTCTTCCGCGCATGTAGGCAAGCGGCGCGACCTCGATAACGTTCCGCTCCATAAGTTTTTCGTACGTTTCCATGCCGAGCATTTCCTGCAACGCGTCGTACAAAGGCCGCAAATACGGATCTACTTTCGTTTGCAGATCCCCCGGCAAGAAACCCAATTTTTCTCCTGCTTCTACCGCCGGACGCGTGAGAATAATCTTTTCCGCCTGCTTGCTTTTGAACGCCGCCACCGCCATGCATACAGCCAAATACGTCTTGCCCGTACCGGCAGGTCCGACCCCGAAAATCACCGTATCCTTCTTGATAGCGTCCACGTACGCTTTCTGCCCGACCGTCTTGCATTTGATCTGTTTGCCTCGCGCCGTAATGGCAACGACACCCTCGGAAAGTCGAGAAATTTCCTCCGACCTGCCCTCTTTGGCAAGTTCGATGCAATACGCCATGCAACGCGCGTCGATCTCCTCTCCCTTGTCCGCAAGCGAAGCCAGCGCGCAAAGTACTTGTTCGCCGAGGCGAACGCGTTCCGCGTTCCCCTCCATTCGAATCTTTACGCCGTCTACATACGCAAGAATCTCCAATTCTCTACAAAGAAAATTCAAATTCTCGTCAAACGCGCCCAAAACCCGCGCGAGCCTGTCCGCAGACTCCATATCCGCAATTTTTACCGTAGTTTCCGTCTTTTGCAACGTAATTCCTCCCGAAACTTGCGCACGCGCTCGCATGCGCGTACGCGCTTGCCGATCCGAACCGTTTCATCGACAATTTATCCTAAATTCATCGCAAGCCAAACGACATATTCCGCTTTCACGTGAAACGCATTCCCTTTTCGTACCGCCTCAATCCGCACGACCTTATCTCTGTCGGAAAGGGATAATTCCAAATACGCTGAAGCCAACGCCTCTTCTTCCGTTTCCGTATCGAAATCCCCTTCGTACACGCAGGCAATTTGCGCACGAGCAACTACTTCAACACATACCTGCCCACCGCTTTCTGCGACGAGCCGCTCCGCCACCAACGTTTCGCCGACCTCTACGGCGTCCCCGATTTTTTTCATCGGTTCCCCTTTTAAGACCGTCAGCGCGAGCAACGTTCCGCGGTGCGAGCTCTTCAACGCGCCCGTTTGCAAACGCAGTTTTGCAAACGACGAACTCCGAATCTCCACCTGTACATAAAATCCGTGTTTTTTGACCGAACAAAACTCCACGTCCTCCAAAGCAAGCAACTGCGCGCAGACCAAATCCGTCTTGTCTGCCCGAAATCGGGAAAAGGGCGTTATGCCGACGTTTTCCAATGCGATTTTCGCTTCGCGCGCATAGACCGACGCCCCCGTCAGCTCCACCGCGAACACGAATTCGTCTGCCGCAAACAACGTCACCGCGAACAATAACGCGCCGAGCAACAAGCCGATGCGCCGTTTCGCCTTTTCCTGCCAACGAGCCAAACCTTCCTTATCGACTTTTTTGACCGTGAACGGACTATATACAGATATATTATAGCATACATTCGGATAAATTGCAAAAACTTTTTCGCTATCTTTTGCGCTTACACTAAAAAGTATTTGATTTTTTTGCGTTTTTTTTACATCGTAGAGGTCGATTCCGGCTCTTTTCAGTCTTAAAAGAGCGCGTTGGGGCATAATTCCCTCCACCGAAAACCTTTCGCGAGATCGAAAAATCGACATGCTACTCGCCTTCTTCCGCCGTCGGCGGCACTTGCGCGCCTATTTTCGAGCCGTCTTTCAGCACTTCGCAAGAAAATATTCGACCGGAAAGCTGTAAATCGCCGTCACAGTACTTCTTGATGGATAAAAACGTACCGAACACGCGTACTCGACAACTCGGGAAAACGATTACCACTTCCCGAGGCGAAAAATCTTCGACCGATTTGACGGCCTCGAAATATCCGCCGCCCCCGGGCAGAAACAGACACCGCGCGCCGGCTACGCCGTCCACGTCCTTAAAGATCTCTTCGTACAATCGCATGCACTCCCCTCCCGTCTACTATATGACGAAAAGAAGCCGTTTATACCTATCAAAAACCACATAGGCAGGAGTGTGTTGAGCAATAAACACCCCACCCGTGTACGCGTTCAATTGAGCGAATATCGTATAATAATTTTGCTCGATGACCTATATCGCGATCTTAACTAACAATATGCGCCAACTCGTCGCGAATCTTGCTCGGTTCGTCAGTGCGACAAACGATTGTCAACACATCGTCCGCGCAAAGCATCGTATCACCGTCCGGCAAAATCATTTCCTCACCTCGAGAAATCTCGGTAACGCGCGTACCGGCAGGCCATAACACGTCGCGCACCTCTCGCATATCGGCAATCGAGCCGCGAGCAATCGTAAACACGAACACCTCTTTCAACGCGCGTTCGTGAATGCCGCTTTCGTGCTCGTACGCTTCCAACAACGCCTCGTAAATGCCGTCCGTACGACAAATTTCACTGCAAATATATCCCAACGATACCGCAATGATCACGGGGAGCAAGGGCGCAAAACTGCCCGTAAACTCACAAATCATGACGATTGCGGTAATCGGAGCTTTCACGATCGTGGTAAAAAACGCCGCCATACTGATCATAATCATCAAATCGCAATACTGCGCGTCCATACCGATTTCAACGAGGAAAGAGTTCATCAATCCGCCCAAACAAGCCCCGATGGCGATGATAGGAATGAAAATTCCGCAAGGAATCCCCGAACCGACGTTCACCGTCGTAATCAAAAATTTTAAGAGCAACGTAATCGCCAACGTCCATACCAGAGTCGTCCCGAACATCGTCTGCATCGTGGACGACGTTTGTCCGCCGTACGTGCCGAGATCCTCTATCAAATCGTGTCCGCCGCCCATGACACCCGTTGCAACAAGGGAAACCAAACCACCCGACAGTACGGCAATCAAAATGCGAAAAAATATGCGAAAACGCTCGTTTTTCGGACGTATTTTCCCAAACAGACGACGTACCTTAAAACAAGTCTTATAGAACAACACGCCGAGCGCGCCGCAGACGACACCTGCCAACACGACGTAACCGTAACTGCTCACGGGCATTTCGTGAAATACGTAAGAATGGAAAGAGCTCCGAATTTCCATATGCAAGAGTCCGTAAATTCCCGTACGCGTCAATATTCCGAAAATAACGGAAGAAAACGCGCAAATGAACACCTCGGGCGTAAAGCGTTTATGCGCTTCCTCAAAGGCGAACGCCATCCCTGTCAAAGGCGCATTGGACGCCACCGCGAGTCCAGCGCACGCGCCGCCCGTAATCTGGTATTTCCGTATCATTTGATCGCGACGCAACATCGACGAAACGCCGTCTCCGGCGCAAGCGCCGATAAACACGCTCGGTCCTTCCGACCCGATCGACAAGCCCATAAAAATGCTGATCAAGCTCGCCGCGAACATCGACGTGATATCCCGATACCACTTAAAACGAATGATTCCTCTCGTCGCGCCTTCTGCCTGCGGAATACCGCAACCGCCGATGGCTCCGGAAATCTGCGTCAACGCGCCGAGCAACACCGCGCCGAGCGTCAACGCCGCCAACAACACGGGAATCCACGCAGGATTTGCGCGAATATACGCGTACACGTCACGAGAAATCGTTTCTCCCTCATGGGCAAGCACGTTAAAAATCGTTACGACCGCCCCTGCAAACACGCCCGTGACCGATCCCACGGCGATCAATTGCACGAAATCCCTATAAAATTTCTTGATTTTTTCCTTTTGTTGTGTTTTTCTTTCTTGTTCCATAGTTTTCTCGTCTTTAAGGGAACGTCGCATAAACTTTAACTTATCGCGACGTTACCTTATGCAAATTGCCCGTTGTAAAGTTTTGCGTACGCGCCATTTTTCGATAGCAATTCCGCGTGCGTACCCTTTTCCGCTACGTGACCGTTTTCCATGACCAAAATGCAATCCGCCCCCACGATCGTCGACAAACGGTGCGCCACGACGAACGACGTTCTGCCTTTCATCAAACGATCGAACGCGTCGTTGATTTTCCGTTCCGTACGCGTATCGATAGACGAAGTCGCCTCATCCAAAATCAACATAGGCGGTTGCGCCAACATAATGCGCGTAATGCAAAGCAACTGTTTCTGTCCTTCGGAAAGATTGCCCCCGTCCTCGGAAAGTATGGTATCGTAGCCGTTTTCCATTCTCCGAATGAAACTGTGCGCATGCGAAGCCTTCGCCGCCGCGATCATCTCTTCGTCCGTAGCGTTCGGCTTGCCCATTTTTAAGTTCTCGCGTACCGTGCCGCATTTCAGCCACGTTTCCTGCAAAACCATTCCGTAGTGACTGCGCAAAGATTTTCGCGTGATGTCGCGCACGTCATGTCCTTCCGTCAACACCGCGCCTTTATCCACGTCGTAAAAGCGCATCAGCAAATTGATGAGAGTTGTTTTACCGCTACCCGTCTTGCCGACGATTGCCACTCGTTGCCCAGGCGTCACCGTCAACGACAGATCTTCGATCAATTTTCTGTCTGCACGATAGGAAAACGCAACGTTTTCCAAACGAACGTTCCCTTTGACTTCAGTCAACACCGCCTTTCCCTCGTCGGAGCTTTCCTCCGTTTCGTCCATTAATTCAAAAATACGTACGGCGCACACAAACGAGCTTTTCAGTTCGGTAATCACGCCCGTGATCTCGTTAAAAGGTTTCGTATACTGGTTGGCGTACGAAAGAAATTTTGTCAAACCGCCCACCGTAAATACGCCGCCGGCAATGTCCAGCGCGCCGAGCAACGCCACCAACGCGTACACGAGATTGTTGATGCACCGCGTCGACGGATTAACTAAAGAAGAATAAAACGTAGCGTTCATCGCGGCTTTTTCCAAACGAGCGTTGATTTCCTCGAACTTTTTCTCGTTGGCGCGCTCGTGCGAGAACGCCTGCGTCGTCTTTAACCCGGCAATCGCTTCCTCCGTGAACGCCGTCTGCTCTCCGCGCGTCTGCGCCTGCTCCTTGAAATATTTATGCGTATGCGACGCCACGAACTTCGCCACGAACAGCGAAACGGGCGTCACCAACACCACGACGAGTCCGATTTTTACGTTAGTAACGAGCATGAACACGATCGTGCCGAGAATGGTCATTACGCCCGTAAAAAATTGCGTGAACCCCATCAAAAGTCCGTCCGAAAATTGGTCTGCGTCCGCAACGATACGGCTCACCGTATCGCCGTGCGCATGCGTGTCGATATATTGCAAAGGCAATACGCCGAGTTTCTGAAAGACGTCCTTCCGAATATCCCGTACCACGTTGCACGAAATTCTATTGTTGCAAAGGCTCAACAGCCACTGCGATACGGCGGCGATCCCTGCCGCAATCGCCACTTTGGCGAAGATGGTTTTCAAAGCACCCCATTGCACGCCGCTTTCCACGATACAATCGACGGCGTCACCGAAAAATACGGGTACGCAGAGCGTTGCCGCCACCGTAATCATAGCGAACAAAATCGACCCGGTCAAAGAAAGGGGATATTTTGCGACATAGCGCAACACGCGCGAAAGCGCGCCTTTACCATTACGTTTACTCATTCCGCTTGTCCTCCTTTTTCGTCCGCATTGTATTGCGAGAAATAGATTTCCCGATAAACTTCGCAAGAGTTCATCAACGTTTCGTGTGTTCCCATGCCGACGAGCTCCCCGTCGTCGAGTACGATAATTTTATCTGCGTCGCGAACGGACGAAGCGCGTTGCGAAACGATAAAGACCGTCGCTACCAATTTTTTGATTTCTTTCCGAAGTGCGGCGTCCGTCGCATAATCGAGCGCGGAAGACGAATCGTCCAAAATCAAAATTTCCGGATCTCTTACCAACGCGCGAGCGATAGTCAAACGCTGTTTTTGTCCGCCCGACAAATTTTTACCGCCCTGTTCGATCACGGCGTCCAAGCCGCCCTTGTCCGACACAACGTCCTCTGCCTGTGCGATTCGCACCGCGCGTATCAATTCTTCGTCCGTAGCGGCGGCTTTGCCCCAGAGCAGGTTTTCTCGAATCGTTCCCTTGAACAACATCGCCTTTTGCGGCACGACGCCAATCCGCATACGCAAGCTTTCCTGTACAGACTTTTCACGCACGTCCACGCCGTCAACGCGTACCTGCCCCCCACTTACGTCGTAAAAATGCGGGATCAAATTCACCAACGTACTCTTTCCGGAACCCGTTCCGCCGATGACGCCGACCGTTTCGCCCTTTCGAACCGTAAAAGACAAATCGCTCAACGCCGCCTCCGCTCCGTCGAGATATTTCATGGAAACGTTATCGAACACGATAAAATCGTCTTCCGCGCGTCGAGTATCCGCTTCCGTGAGCGTCAAGGACGGTTGCATTTCCAAAACCGCCTCGATACGCGCGCCGCTCGCCGCCGCCTTCGTCACCAAGACGATCAAATTCGCCAGCTTGATAAGTTCCACCAAAATCTGCCCCATCAAGTTATAGAGCGCAATGACGCTCCCTTGCGAAAGCTTGCCGCCGTCCACACGCAACGCGCCCGTATACAACAGCGCGATGATGGCAATGTTGATCAGCGCATACGTCAGCGGATTCGTAATCGCGGAAATCGCTCCGACGAACTTTTTACTCTTATTCAACTTTTCGTTGCGAGCATCGAACAACTCCCGTTCTTCCTCTTCGCGACAGAACGCGCGCAACACTCTCGCACCTGTTAAATTCTCTCTCGCCGACAGCAGGACTTCGTCCAGATTACTCTGCGATTTTTTGTAAAGCGGTGTACAAAGAAACATGACCGCAAACACCACCGCCGCAAGCACGACGATTGCAACGGCAAATACGCCGATCGACGCAGGGTCGATAAAATACGCCGTAATCATCGCCCCGAACACGATAAACGGAGAACGAAGCAACAAACGCAAAAATAAATTAATACCCGATTGCAACTTGTCCACATCGCTCGTCATACGGGTCAACATCGTCGACGCGCCCATTTTATCGATATCTTTGTAACTCAGCGATTGCAATTTTCGGAACAAATCGCGACGCACGCCGGCAGAAACGCCGGTTGCCGTGCGAGCGGCGAAATATTGCGCCGTTACGGCGAATAACAAGCCGACGACCCCGAACGCGGCGAGCAAAATACACATTTGCACGATAAACGACTTGTTTGCATTCGGATACGCGCCGTTTATGCATTCTCCCAGTCCTTTGTCCACAATCAGACTCACGACGAAAGGAACCAACAACTCGAACGTGGCTTCCAACAACTTGAATAACGGTCCTAAAAGACTTTGCCAAAAATATGGCTTAAAATAAGTAAGTATTTTTTTCATATCCTTTTTATTATACCACGAATGCGTGCGGAAAAGCAAGAAAAAAACAAGCGGAGTGAAGAAATCTTCCCTCCGCACGTTTATTTCGTTTTTTGATAACGGCTCCAACGGTTTTCGTCTCATTTGTTCGCCGCTATCGCTCGCCGTCAACGTCCGCAACCGCCGCAACCGCTACAAGCGTGTTCCTCCTCGCCGAATGCCAGTACGAAACGATAAAGCTCTTTTAAGTTCCGAATTTCCGCCAAGCGTTCTCCCTCTTCGGTCGATTCCAAATTCTCGTTCGCCTTACGCATACGGAAAGCGTTGATCAAGTTGTTCGCCACCGCGATGAAAGCAAAAAACAGCACGAGGAAAATCAACGCGAAAACGATCGTCGGCGCAACGTACGTCGAATCGGGCGCGCTGGTCAGCTTTCCGACGAAATACAGCGCGAGCCCCATCGCCATCAGCATCGGAAACAATACGCACGCGAACGCAATCAACCGCGTCTTTAAGCGTTGTTTCAAATACGTGCGACGTTTGTCCTGTTTCTCCTTTACGCGCATACAAAGCGGAGATTCCTCCACGCAAAGTTCGTCCACGCGCTTCCGAAAAACGTCGCCGTAGGTCGTCTTGATCTGCATCATCGCGGCGTAACCGACGTCGTATTCGAAATTTTCTTCTCCGTATTCGATATAGTCGGACACGAACTCGTCGGGATTGGTAAAATTCTCCGTTCTCGATTTCCAATACCCTAATCTTGCGCGCACCGACAACGCCTCGTCTTCCTCTTCGGTAACGAGCTTAGAGGCGTCCGAATATTTCTCCGCGGCAACGATAAAATCGCCAACGCCGTACAGCGCGTCCGCTTCTGCGCAAAGGATTTCGCATTTCGCCTTGCGTTCGGCAAGTTCCTCTTCCCTTTCTCGCAATTTTTCCGCGAGTTCTTCAGGCGTGAGCCCGATCAAATCTTCGTCCTGCTCGTCCTGCTCCATTTCGGGAAACTCGAACGCGACCTCGTCGCTTTCTTCCCCTTCGGTTTCCGACGCAAGCTCTTCCGTTACGTCCACGTATCCGTCTTTCGTTTTCTTCAAACGAATGCCTCTGCCGTATTCGTCATCGATAATTCTTTCTTCCATTGCTTCGTTCTCCCTGTCTTATTCTATTTCTTCGCCATCGCGTCGGAAAGGATTTCGCCAACCTCTCCCGTTTCCGGAATCGGGCAAAACGCTCCGCGCAACGATAGCTTTATAGTTCCCTTTATAACGACTCTGCGCCCATCGGCATAATTCCATGCTTTCGAACAAACCGATCACGCAACTGCCCGATCCCGTCATCACCGCGCCGAGCGGCGAGAAACTCTGCATCTCCTCATAGGCGATTTTCACGTCGCCGCTCAGGCTTGCGGCGGGTTCGAAAAGATCGTTCATCAAATACCTGCCCACGTCGTTTTCGTTTTTTTGCAATAACGCGGCAATCGCTTGTTCCGTCACTCCCGTCCGTTTTTCGCCGCTCCGCGCGCACTCGTCGTAGGCGCGATAACACGCCCCTGCCAAAACGGAAGTCGGCGGACAAAGCAACAACATATACAGTTGCTTGTCCGTATCGACGGAACGAACAATTTCGCCTCTGCCCTGCAAATGAGCAAAACCGCCCGTCAACATATATCCGGTGTCGCTTCCTAAATCGTCGGCAAGCGACTTCAACGCTCTTTTATCGGTTACGCCGTACAACTTCGCCATGCCGTTCAACACGCCCGAAATATCCGCAGACGAACCGCCCAACCCCGCACCGACGGGAATATCCTTAAATACGGTAACGTCCACTCCGTTCGTTTGAAATTTCGCGCTGAAAGCTTCCGCGGCTTTCCAAGCGTTATTCTGCTCCGGCGGAATGCTTTCGCTCCCCAAGCCATGCATCATCACCGTACTTCGAGCGTCTTTACGCTTGCGCAAAACAATCGTATCGAATACGTCGATACTGCACACGAGAGAATCCAGCAAATGATACCCGTCTCGCGCGCCGACGATTTCCAACGTCAAATTCACTTTTGCATATGATTTTAGCTTCATCGAATAATGCATTTTTTTAAAAACGCGGCGAGGAAGAGCCTTACCGCGCGCCTTCTATGTTATTGTAACATATTTTTTGCAAAATTTCAATACTTTGCAGGCACTTTTCGCAATTTCGCCTCGAAAATCTCCGTCGGGAAAGCGTTTAACCGCGAAACGCGAAAAACTCCCCTTTGCTTTTCTATCTGCCGGGGAGTTTTTGTCGCTTACTTCCGATTACTTAACTTGTCGATAAACGAATATCCGATTGCCTTCTTTTACGGGAAATTCCAGTTCCGGATTACTCTTCGCCAAGTCCTCCGGCTCACAGCCGAGCCGCTTCGCCACCTCCCACAGGCTTTCCCCGACGCGCGGAATAAACAACGAAAACGCTCCGTCGTTCTCTTCGCGCGCCTCGCCCTCCGATACTTCCGACACGTACGACCAACTCTGCGTTTCGTAACTTCTAAAACAGAGCTTTAACGTAGCCTCCGCTTCCGTTTCGCCGCTTTTTTTCCTGCGTATGTTCAATCCGCAGACGATACAATCCGCCTCAACGTCCTCCCCGTCGATATCAACGGGCACGCACACGGGAAGATCAAGCCGCGCCGCGCGGTGCGTTCCGTCCGCACCGAGTAGCAACACATCCGCCGAAACCACGCCCTCTGCCTCTATACCGCGTTCGCCTTTTCGACAAGTAAGCTCCGCGCGCGATAGTACGGACGCTTGCAAAGCGTAATCTCCCTCCACGTTCGGCGAAAGCACCGCCGCGCCACCGACGCGTTCGCTACGTTTCAAAGTTTGCGTTAAATATCGCCCTTCGCCGTTTTGCTCTTTCAAATTCGCTTCGCGCTCGAGCGAAAAAGCGTCGGAAACGACGGACAACTCCTCTTTGGAATACAGGAAACAATCGGCGGCAAGACAATACGTAAAGACGATTTTACTCCGTTTTTTTTCCTCGTCCACGCCTGCCTCGAGTTGCGCGCTTTTCACGGACACGCGCGCCCAAGCCGTAACGTCGCCGAACGCCTCGTCGCAAGGAATCTGCATACGAAAAACCGTTATACGTTCATACGAGCAAACGGAATTATCCTCTTTCCATACGCAAATATGCAGGTTCAGTTCCCCTTCCACCTCGATCTGTCCGTCCTGTGCCGTTACGCTGTTCACGACGGCGTTTTCACTATGCAATAAAATGTCGCCGACGTTCTCCGTTTCGAATTCGTCCTCCGACTCCGTCTCTCCCGAGACGCAAAGCGTTCGGCAAACGCCGATTTTTTCTTCCCGACAAATCAAATCTTCGCCACCGGATAAATACTCTATCTGCCGATTGCCGTAAACGGGCAATTCCGCCTCTACGACGATCGTCACATACAACCCGGAACCTTCCCTGCGGTAACTGATGTTTTCCGTCGACAACAACGCCTTGGCAAAACACGCAGGCGTAACGTCCTTTCCTTCGACTTTGTGGAAAAATTCTGCACCGCGTTCCGCGCGACAGATTTTTTTCTCTCCGTCCTCGTACACGATACCAAGCACCACCTTACCCCCATAATGCACTTCGCCGTCCGTACAGCCGCACTCCGTAGCGACCGCATTCGCCTGCAACGCCAATACGCCGCTGATCTCCGTCCCCGGAAGCCGACACTCCACCACGGACTGACCCTTCAAACGACAAATTTCGCCGACGTAGCGATAAGTTTCATACTGCGGTTTCATATAACTTCACTCCTTTCTTTTATTCCCGTTTATCTTATGCGCCGCCTCGAAAGGATATGTATAAAAACCAAATTTTGGGAACATACTTTTTATATGATTAAACCGACCAAAAACATCAAAGACGTCAAACAAATGGTAAAATCCTGCTCCGCACAACGCGTTGCAGTCAAAATCAACCTCGGAAGAAATAAATTCCAACGCTATTCGGGCGTGCTATCGGGGATTTATCCCGCACTCTTCACCGTCAAACCCGACGACGAGGACTTTTTGGGAAAAACCGCATACTCCTATTCCGACGTATTATGCGGAAACGTCAAAATCAAGCGGTTATAACGAAACGAGCCTCGTCCTACGACAAGGCTCGTTTTTCTCGACGGAAAGCATTCCCTGCGCTCCGCCGATTTAAGACCATAGAATTTTATAATTCGTTTCGCACCGCGCGGAGCAATCCTTTGACGTTGATCACTTTCTCCGCCAAATTCCGATCGGTATAGAAATAATGATTCGACGCTTCGAAACCTATTTTCGCGTCCCGATGCACCAACGCGATAAGCCGCTCGACATTCTCCAAGCTCTTACAAAGAATCGATTCTATTTCCAACGCATTGTTCCGTAAATCCGATTTCAATACGGAAAATTTCGTTTGCAGGTAATCGCTGTAAAAATGTAAATACGCGCATTCCGCATAAAAACGCAGGTTGCGGATCGCATCGGACAGACTCCGCTCTTCGTCTTTCGGAAGCAACCGCAGACCTTTTTCCCATGCGAGCAATAACTTTTCGTACTGCGACAAATAGATCTCTACAGGATACGGGTTCGTCCACGTTTGATAGTCGTCAAAGGCGTAACAAACCATAGTGGAACGCAAATTCTGCTTGCCGAGCGCATACAAATTCGCTTCGCCCAGCGTTTTCGGAGAATTGTATAAACTGTCCAAACTAAACGGATATTCCTGAAATCCTTCGCAAAAATACGTCACAGCTCGGCGTATCGACTTCGCATACTCTCCGTAGGTAGCCGCGTACCACGCCGATAAATCAAAACGATCGCCTTTTTCCGCATATTCCGCCACCAACGCCATCGCTTCGGACGGACAACCGCCGAGTGTCCAAGTCAACATGTAATCTTTCACGCCGATTGCAGACAAATTGCGAAGATGACGATAAATCAGATCGAATACCGGCAAACACGGCACGGCAGAACATTCCCAGCTGTTATTCACCTGAATCTTAGCATACAATTTATGTCCTTCTTGCCCGGCTTTTCGCAAAGTCCTTTTGGTGATTTCGCTCGGTCCTACGTTAGAAATGGAATAATCGATCACGCAACCGTCTACGCCGCCTTTGGAGATTGCCAAATCATACTCGCTGACGCACATGACCGAAACGTCTTTATCCAACAATTCCACGCCGTGCATCGTTTGTTCTTCCGTCCACTCCAGAAAGGGCGACCACCCCCAAAGGTTGGCAATCACTTCCGCGCCGCTACCGCTGTCACGCGCCGCTCGGGCGATTACGTTATTCACTTCCGCCGCAGACTGCTCGGGCGGAATATTTTTACATACGCGACAATTCGTATACGGACGATAATTGCAATGCGTTAGATTTTCGCTCATCGTAATGGTGATAAATCCGCCCAACCCGTGTACGTTTTGCAACAGATCCTTGATGGCGTTATATAAATACGCCTTCGTTTCCTCGCGCGCCCAACACAGAGCAACCGTATTTCCTTCCGTCCGCCCTATCAAATGCGCATACTTACCGATTTTATCTTTGGGAAGACCGCGCGGCTCATTGAGATACAAATATACGCGAATGCCGTATTTCGCGCAACGATCCACTACACGTTGCAGATTTTTTCTGCGCGTTTCATGACCTTTACTTGCCGACGGAGCAAACGGATACGGAGACAACGCGGACAACAATCCGTGAAACCAAAGCCCGTTGACTCCGTCGTCGCGATAGGCTTCCAACAGACGATCGGGAAGATATTCCTCGTCGTCTTCCATAAACGCGTCGCCGCACGGCGATAAATATCCGTGTACAATGCGTTGTCCGTCGCCGGAGATTGCTCGCTTCGGCTGTTCGCTGACGGGGAAAAAGTCAAAAGGCTTCAGTTCTTCACCCGATAATAACCGCTCCGCATCCTCGGCGATTGCAAGCGTTTGCGACGCCTGCTTTTCCGTCAACGGAGCATAATAAATCGCATCGCAACGCGGCTTGAATCCTCCCAACTTCACGGACAAAAAGTCATCGTTCGTCAAAATAAAATCCAACCGTTGCGCATCGATTCCCAACAATTCCAATAGTTGCTCGTAGGGTAACAAATACCAATTGTTGCGAATAATCGTAATATAGCCTCGTTTTTCCCACGTTTCCCAACGCGCGCGTTCTGCGACGGGAAGTCCCAGTCGCCGAGCTTCCGTCTCCACGGTCGCTTTGTCGCAACGCAACGTCTTTGCCAACTTCTCTGTAGAGATAAAACCGTAATTCCTAAAAATTACGGTTTGCCACTTCGTCGGAAAACAAGTTTCCGGTTCTTGTATCGTTTGAATATTCGGTAACATTATACAATTGTCTTTTTTAAGTATTCGAGCGACCGGCTTACCATTTCGTCGCCGATTTCTTTGCTCGCCTCGCGCGCGCTTTCCGTAAACCAGTGCTTGATGTCGTCGATTCGATCCAGTTGCACGCATTCGGGATACAGCGACATCAAAATCGAGCTTTCGTATTTCCCGGCATGGTCGTACCCCGTCGCGTTCTGCACCGCCGTACTCATCGTCGGAATGACTTTTATCCACGAAAACGGATTGTTCGCGCCCTCGAGTTCTTCATAGTAGTTCGCGTAGCTTTCGCTCCCCCACCAACCTTCGCCGAGCGTCTCCTCCAGATATTCCATCGTCGCGCGCTTCGCCGCCGTGCGATAACACAGCGTCATCGGCATCTCGCTCTCCTGCTCGAATTGATGGTGAATCACCACGTAAATGTTTCGAAAACCCGAATACAACATGCTCTTGAACACATAGTAAACGTAATCCTCAAACGCGCGTTCGGGAACGTGCACCGTGCCGCTCTTCCGACCGCCTACCGCGTAGCTCGACGGACTATACGAAATCGTCGGCGCAATCATAATCTCCTTCATTTCCGACAATTTCTTAATCAAGCCTTCCGCCACGAGCGTATCGCACCCGTACGAACAATGCGCCCCGTGATACTCCACCGTACCGCCGACGATTACGAGCGGTATATTGTTCTTTTTTACATATTCCGTTTCTCTCGGGAAACTCTTGTCCAATATCATTTTTCGTCCTTTTCCGTTCCTTTCAAACGGAGGTATCTTTCTTTTTCCTGCTCCCAAAACCGTCTGTCGTCCTTGGTTATTTTCCGTCGCACGCGGCAGGGATTTCCGTACGCGACCACGCCGTCCGGAATATCGCGCGTCACCACCGATCCGGAACCGATCACCACGTTCGAGCCGATCGTCACTCCGGGATTGATTACCGTGCTTCCGCCTATCCAAACATCGTTCCCGATCGTCACGGGTTTTCCGTACTCCAACTGCTCGTTGCGAATTTTCGCGTCAATCGGATGTCCTGCCGTATAAATACAGACATTCGGAGCCAAAAACACGTTGTCTCCCAACACGATTTTGTTCACATCCAACAAAACACAACCGAAATTCGCGAAAAAATTATCGCCGATTGATATATTGCAACCATAATCGCAATGGAACGGCTTATTGAGCGCCGCATTCTTCCCGAGATGCTCGAAAATGCCTCTCGCGAGGCGTTCTCGAGTCTCAAAATCCTCATACTTCGTCGCATTGAAAGCGTCTAAAAATCGAAATTTTTCCACTCTCAATTCCGTCAATTCGGGATCGGACGCCACATACAATTCGCCATCGAGCATCAATTCTTTTTCCGTCATACTTCTGTTTCTCGTCCTATCAATACGCCAACGTCGTATAATATGCCAAATTCGTTTGTCTGTTATCCAATCTGCCGTACTGTACCACGATTTTTTGCGTACTTTCCAGCTTCATCGCATATTGCGTTTCCAACGGAACTTCGAATCCGCACATATCTTTCAAATTGTTCATTCTAAAGCAACGCACGTGCTGCGCGTCTACTTCCCACGTAATCCCCTCATACGAAGCTTTGTCCGCAAAATACAACTTTACCTTGATCGTTGCAGGCTTGTTCGTGTCGTTCACCACGATCACGCTCTCGTGTCCTTTCAGCACGCCCTCGCCTTCGGGCGGAAGCTCACAATCCGGAATCACCCAATTTTTCTTTCCTACTACTCGCATTTTAGAACCCCAACTCTACGATACCCTTTTTCAAGTAATCGGTATAGCTCTCGCAACCGTCTTCGCGGATCGCGATACCCTTTTCCCAACGGCAACCGAACGTCGGACCCGAAATGAACGTGTCGATCTGAAACGTCATGTTCTTCTCCAACGGATAATGTGTCGAAGTCTCCATCCAAGGAGCTTCCACTTCGATCATGCCCGTGCCGTGGCAAGGTCCGTATACGTAGTTCTTTTCATAGCCTGCGTCTTTGTACATCTGCAAGAATCTCTTCGCTACGTCGTCCGCATACACGCCGGCTTTCAACTGCTGCTCCGTCCATTCATGCATCTTCTTGCAGAATTCCACCAACTCGCGTCTTTCGCCTTCCAATTTACCCATACATACCGGCAAACCGATCGAAGGCGAATATCCGTCGATTTTCGCAGACAAATTCAACTGCACGATATCGTTTCTGCCAATCTCTCTGTATCGCGAACGCGAAATCGCATGACGCGTGCTCGCCTCGCTGAACACGTACATGGGTAACCCCTCGTACTCTGCGCCGTGCTCGTAAATCACTTTTTGCGCGATTCCGACCATCTGCAATTCCGTCACGCCCGGCTTCAATGCCTTGATGACTTCATCCGTCGCGATTTCGATGATTCGGAAGCCTTCTCTAAGGCATGCAATCTCGTTTTCGCTCTTGATTTTGCGGAGCTCCACCATCACGTCGTTGCACTTCACGATCTCTGCCTTCGGATAGCTCGATTTTAAGCCTTCGTAAATCGGCAACGTGCATTCTACGTAGCTCCCCAAACCGATCTTGATTTGCTCTCCCGTCACGCCGATCGCCTTGAATACGTCGTTGAACGTCGACGGCGTCAATTCGGGATAGGACGGATCTGCCGATTCACGGAATTCCCGAAGCACGAACACCTTCTCGATTTTCCCGAAATCTGCGCCGAACACTTCCGATTCGGGTCCTACCAACAACGCCGCGTCGCCGTTTGCGGAAATCGCTACACCGGCTCTTTCAAACACAGGCCAAAATCCCGAAAAATAGCGCGCATTCGCATAATCGCTCTCCGTCGACGCCACCACCATGACGTCCAAACCTCTTTCGCGAAGTAACTTCGCCGCCTTTTGAATTCTTTCCTGATACTCGCTATCGGGAATACATACTCTTGCCATCTTTTTTCTCCTAATTTTACTTTTTTTTATTGTATCATATTTCGGGACAAGTGTCAACTAAATGCCGAGCATTTTCCGTGTAGAATCTCGGAAAGTTTTTCATAATAGAGTTTTGACTTTTGCGACCTCGTTAAAGGTTATCGAACATATCTATTGTATATTCAACCAAACGCGAAATTGATTTACAAACTTTTTCCATAACGCTTTATCTTTTAATTGCCTTTCCGAAACAAAATCGATTGTTTGCTCTACTTTTCCCGTATAAATTACTTCCATCGGTTATAAGTATTGAAAACCGTCAAAACTATTTTGATTTGTCATTTTTAATTTCTCCTATACCCATAAATTTTGTCTATTGTAAAAGTTCGAAATATCACTTTCACAGCTTTTATAGCTATTCTACTATAAAATTCGGGGAATGCCAATGTCTTTGAACTAAAAGTTTTTCCGAAAAATTTTGTCTCATATATTTGACAAACCTATATCAAATATTTTAAATCAATTCTAATTTTTTCCGTTTGCTACACCCAACATTTGCCATGAGCCAAAAAAATCAGCGAATTTGTTGCAAAAATACAAACACTTTTCGACGAAAACCGGTGAATTTAGCCGCAACAGCAAGAAAAAAGACTCTGCAAAACAGAGTCTTAAATGAAAAGCGGCGATTACCTATCCTCCCAACGGTTAACCGTAAGTACTTTCGGCGTAAAAGAGCTTAACTTCTGTGTTCGGAATGGGAACAGGTGGATCCTCTTTGCCATCATCACCGCTATGGTTATATATTCCGCTTTACCGCGGTATACATACAACGTTTGTAACTTAACCTTCTCATGGAAGATTAACAACTACATAGCAAACTTACGAAAAGCTTTGTCTTCTTCATATTCTTGAGCTCGTAAAAATTATAGATTCTTCTTTAATCAAAGATTTGTAGTTAGCTTTCAAATCTCATTACTGAGATCAAGCCAAACGACCTATTAGTATCGGTCAGCTAATACATTGCTGCATTTACACCTCCGACCTATCAACCTTGTTGTCTGCAAGGGGTCTTCAGGGATACCTTATCTTGAAGCGAGTTTCACGCTTAGATGCTTTCAGCGTTTATCTCAACCGCACTCCGCTACCCTGCCATGCCGCTGGCGCGACAACAGGTGCACAGTAGGTGCGTTCATCCCGGTCCTCTCGTACTAAGGACAAGCCTTCTCAAGTATCCTACGCCCACGATGGATAGGGACCAAACTGTCTCACGACGTTTTGAACCCAGCTCGCGTGCCACTTTAATCGGCGAACAGCCGAACCCTTGGGACCTGCTACAGCCCCAGGATGTGACGAGCCGACATCGAGGTGCCAAACCTCCCCGTCGATGTGAACTCTTGGGGGAGATAAGCCTGTTATCCCCGAGGTAACTTTTATCCGTTAAGCGATGGCAATTCCATTCTCATACCACCTGATCACTAAGCCCTGCTTTCGCATCTGTTCGACATGTCTGTCTCACAGTTAAGCTCCCTTATGCCTTTGCACTCGACGAATGATTTCCAACCATTCTGAGGGAACCTTTGGGCGCCTCCGTTACTCTTTA
>CAYZOF010000019.1:0-24780 GCA_964479935.1 uncultured Clostridia bacterium
TAATTGTAGCAGTTTGACGAGCGTAACCATAGGCAACAGTGTGACGAGTATCGGTGCTTATGCGTTCTATAAATGTAGCAGTTTGACGAGCATTACCTTTAACGGCACGGTTGTGCAATGGAACGAGATATCGAAAGGATCTTCTTGGAAATATAACGTACCTGCAACGAAAGTTGTATGTTCCGACGGCGAGGTGGCATTGTAAGGCAACATTCCGCAATATAAGCCCTCCTTGTGTAAAGGAGTGGTAAGCACTGTAAGCCGTAAGCCCCATAATCGTTATCAAAAAGCGATCATGGGGCTTATTTTTTTGCTTTATGAGGTAGCGTTACAAAAGTTTATAACGCTACCGATTTTCTCACCGCTACACAATGCGGCTGCCTTTGCGGTTTGTAAAGCAGAATTACCGCAAAAGGCGTTAATCCTTCTGCGGTAATTTTACTTTTACTGAGAACACACACTTAAACCAAATTACTTTGAGTCCGTATGTGTCGGTTATGGTGGAGATAAGCGGATTCGAACCGCTGGCCTCCTCGTTGCGAACGAGGCGCTCTACCAACTGAGCCATATCCCCGAAAATTCTTTTATATTATATACCATATTCTTGCGTTTGTCAACAATTTTTAAGGAAAAAATTTGAAAATTTTTCATATTTTCTTGACTATGTGAGGAATTTGTGATAATATTATGTAGGAATGTTGCAAAAAGTAAAATAAATGATACCAAAGGAAGTTTTATGTTGGAAATTATAAAAGTTGAAACGAAAAAACAGCGAAAAGAATTTATCGAATATCCGTTACGATTGTACAAAAACAACCCGTATTTCGTTCCGCCGCTTTACTCGGATGAAAAAGCCGTTTTCACAGGAAAGAATATCTACACCAAGACGTGTGATTCCGTTTTTTTTCTTGCGCGCAGAGACGGCAAAACGGTAGGGCGGATTCAAGGCATCGTCCAAAAACAATACAATGCAATTCACGGGACGAAGCAAACGCGCTTTTCGCGTTTCGATTGCGAAAACAATGCGGAGACTGCGAAGGCGCTTTTCGACGCCGTAGAGGCGTGGGGGAAGTCGCAGGGCATGGAATCCGTCGTGGGACCGCTCGGCTACAGCGATTTAGAGCGGGAAGGCTTGTTGATCGAAGGCTTCGATTATCTTTCAACCTTCGAGGAACAGTATAATTATCCGTATTATGCGGAGTTGATCGAGGGGTGCGGTTTCGTAAAAGACGTGGATTGGGTGGAATCCCGTCTGTTTTCCACGCCGCAACAAGACGAGCGTTTGAAAAAATTCGCGCAGAGAGCGTTGGATCGCTACGGCGTGCGTTTGGTCGGTGAGGGTATGAGCAAGCGCGCTTTCATCAAAAGGTATTCCAAGGGGATTTTCGAATGCATTGACGAGTGCTATCGGGATCTGTACGGCACGGTGCCGTTTACGCCCGAGATGCAACAACAGATGATCGACCAGTTTATGCTCATACTCAACAAGAAATATTTGTTGGTGGCTTGCGACGCGGAAGATAACGTCGTGGCGTTCGGTGTTTGCATACCGGGGATCGGGCAAGCGTTACAAAAAAGCGGCGGTAAACTCACACCTGCTACCCTCGTTCGCTTGTTGAAGGCGGTTAGAAAGCCTCGTAGCATCGACCTCGGACTGGTCGGGATTTTGCCGAAATACAGAATGTCCGGCTTGAGCGCGTACATCATGTTGATTTTGCAAGATTTGTTGGAAAAGGAGAATCTCGAGTATCTGGAAACCAATTTGAATTTGGAAACGAACGGCAATATTCAGGCGCAATGGAAGCATTTCGAATCCGTTCAGCATAAGCGTCGCCGCTCCTATATAAAGCCGATTGTTACGGAATGATCATTCGGATTCGCAAAAAATTTGCGAATCCTTTTACTTTTTTGGAAAAAATAGCCGATTTTGGTGAGTAAATCTCTAATTTCGGATGTCTAATATATGTATTGTAAGTATAGGCAACGGATAAAAAGTCAATAAAAAGCTTTACAATGCGCGATTTTCGTTTTTTAAGCGCGAATTTTTCGGGTAAATCGTTGACAATGCTTTTACTTTTATGGTAAAATAAACGGTGTGCGTAATCGACGGATTGTCGGCAAACTACTTACTGTGAGATAGACGAATGTTCAAATATTACTTAATCGCCGCGTGCGCGGCTCTGCTGTTTTTCGGCTTATATTTTCTGTTGGAAAAGACGATTAAGGCTTCCGACGAAAAAAAATCATGGATTTTGAAAGGTTTTTCGCTCTTGTTGGCGGTTGTGTTCGCAATTCGCTATTTGGCAGGCGACGTCGCGTTACAGGAAACGCACGGCTTAAACGTGCATTCCCCGTTCGGGACGAGCGGCGGAGCGATCGCGTTGACCCTCTTATCCCTGTTTTTGATTTGGGCGACCTACGCGGTGAATACGCTACTCGTTACTTACCCGTTTTTTAAGTCGAAAATCAAGCTGTTGACGCCGTTCGTGAAATTTTTCGCGGGGATCGTGTTGTTGCTCGATTGGTGCTTGTTGGCGATGTTGATTCGTCTGTTCGACGAATCCGCGCACCTGCAAAGATACGCGTTTTGCGTGGAAATCGGACTCAGCATGGCAATTGTTGCTCTCGGCTGGTTGAAAGCTCCGAAATCGAAATGCTCGAAAGCTCGATGGAAAATCGCGCTGATCGCGCTCGGCGGTATGTTTCTGGCTTCTACGCCCGTTTACGCGCCGCAGGTTTTGTTCGGTAAGGGCGCGCTTTCGGTGGAGCTGACGGATTTTTCGTTCGCGCATCGTTTGGTGTTATACGGAGCGTTCGTGTTGCCGACGATTTTGGTCGTTGCGCTGTCGAAATTCGATTACGATCATAGGCGTTACGCGTTGTTGTTTATCGGTTTGGCGACGATGGTCAGTTATTCGTACAGTTATTCGTTCGAAACGTTTACGGATATGTCGGCGTGGCCGTTGCATTTGTGTAATACGGCAATGTTCATTATTCCGATTTGTTTGGCGTTCAAAGTCGATAGATTGTTCTATTTTACGTTGTTTATCAACGTGCTGGGCGCGTTTTTCGCGATGTTGATGCCGAACGACATGGAGGGCGTCGCCTGGAGGAGCATTCGTTGCGTTCGGTTTTGGCTGAACCATTATTGCGCGTTTTTCATGCCGATCGTCATTATCGCGTTGGGATTGTACGAGCGCCCGAAGATGAAGCAATTTCTGTATTCGCTGATCGGGTTCGGGGCGTATTTCGTATTCGTGCTGTTTGCGAACGCATGGCTTACGAATTGGCATAAGAGCGTGGATTTCTTTTTCATCAACAGCGATTTCATAGCCGATAAATTGGGGCAATGGGCAAAGAATTTGCGGCTTGTCACCTTGAAGATTGACGTTCGGGAAGGCGTCGTGATGATATTCTATCCGCTGTATCAAACGCTGTTTTTCTTGGTTTACGTGATATTGTCGTTTGCAATGTGGTTCTTGTACGAGCTGTGTTTTCAGGTCGCCGACCTATATACGGATATCTTCCGCAGGAACAAAAAGATAAACGCCGACCGTTTGGCTTTGGAGGTCAATCTGAGGGGGGGGAGCGTGACGGAGCTTTTGAGTATGGAAAAAACAGATAAACTGATTTTGAAAAATTTTTCTAAAAAATATGCAACCAGCGATACTTATGCCGTAAAAGACGCCAATCTCGAGATCGAGGGCGGACAGATTTTCGGTTTCCTCGGTCCGAACGGTGCCGGGAAAAGTACGATCATCAAGAGTATCGTAGGCATTCAATCGATTACTTCGGGGAGCATCGAAGTTTGCGGTTACGACGTGGAGCATCAATCCATCGGCGCGAAGTTGCAGACGGGGTTCGTCCCCGACCATTACGCGCTCTATGAAAATTTGACGGGGCGCGAATACGTGAATTACATTGCGGATTTGTACGAAGTGAGCAAAGAGGACAGAACGGCGCGGATCGAAGAATACGTCGAGCGTTTCCGTCTTGCCGGTTCGTTCGACAATCCCATCAAGACGTACAGTCACGGCATGAAGCAAAAGATTACGATCATGTCTGCGTTGGTGCATAATCCGAAACTTTGGATTTTGGACGAGCCTTTGACGGGACTTGATCCCGAAAGCATTTTCCAGGTCAAAGAGGCGATGAAAGAGCATGCCGCGAAAGGCAACATCGTATTCTTCTCCAGCCATATCATAGACGTCGTGGAGCGCATTTGCGATAGAATCGCAATCATCAAGAAAGGAAATATCCTTTGTTGCAAAACCGTGAAAGAAATCGAGGAACAGGGCGTGGCTTTGGAAGATTTCTACATGAATATGATTGACGGAATTCCTTTGCCGGAAGCGGAAACGAAAGGGGAGAGCGTCCATGCATAACGAACAAGTCGGAGAAAAATCTTTTAAGCGTTCGTTATCGGTCTTAAAGACGTTGACGGTCATGCAATTGAAGGAAAAGATGGACGTTTCGTATCTCCGAAACAAAAAAGATACGATTTTCCACGTCGCATTCTTTCTAATCCAGTTTGCCGCGATTACGGCGATATGTTGGTTGCTGTTTTGGTTAGTGGAACTTTTGAAAGTTTTCGACGCGTTCAAGGGGAAAGTTCCCGTATCCGTGTTGACGACGGTTATGACGGTGATGATGTTGTTGTCCGTTCTTTTTATGACGGTAGGACTCGTGAAATCTCTCTATCTGTCCAAGGATAATCTGGTTCTGTTGACCTTTCCCGCGACGCCGTCGTTGGTGTTTTTATCCAAATTGCTCGTTTATTATGTATACGAGTTACGGAAGAATTTCCTTTTCCTCGTGCCGTTTTTCTGCGCGTTCGGAATCTTCCTCGGGTATAACGTCGGGTATTACTTTTGGATTTTGGTATTGTTTTTATTCATTGCGGCGTTGCCCGTTTTGCTTGCTGCGCTGTTGTCTATGCCCTCGTTGTTCGTTTATCAATTCGTGAAAAAATATCGAGTGGCGCAATACGCGCTGATTGCGCTTTTGTTCGCGGCGTTGACGGCGTTTGTCGTTTTCGTTATCGGATTATTGCCCGAGGAGATCAATTTCATTAAGACGGGTCTGCCTCGAGAGGCGATCGGGAATTTCGCGCAAGGCGTTTCCAACGCGTTTCTGCCGATTGCATGGTTGACAAAATTATTGGTTGGCGAGCCGTACGCGCCCACGCAAAACGAGATTGGCATTTACACCGAGTATCCCAAATTGATGACGAAGCAAACGTTGCCGATCGCGGCAGGTTTGTTGGGGAGCGTGATCGTCCTGTTTGCCTTGTGTTTCTTGCTTTCGCAACCGCTGTTTTATAAAATGGCATCCAAGCCGTTCGAATTCAAAAAACAAATGCGAATAGAACCGAAGGAGAACAACAAAACGCCGTTGATTTTATCGGCAATCAAAAAAGAATGGCTGATCTCCTTGCGCGACAATTCCTTTTTGTCGTTAATCGCACAATTGATCGTAATCATGCCGTTGTCGATCGCGCTGTTGAACAGCGTTTACGCGGCAATGGCGAAAGATAACTTTGGAGAACGCATGACGGTGGCGTTCAATTTCGTAATCGTCGCACTCATGTCGCTTTCCGCGAACGTACGCATCGCCAGCGCGTACAGTAAAGATGGTTTTTCCTCGTATTTGAACAAGGTTCAACCCTCTACGTACGGCGCGTTGCTTTTTTCTAAATTGACCGTCAATATTCCCGTCGGATTCGTCGGAATCGTGTTGACGACGGTTGTGTATTCCTTATTTGTGGAAGTGGGGGCGGTCGAACTGATTCTGTTCGCGTTGGCGGAATACTCCTTGTTTATCGCGCACCTGTTCTGGAGCGGAGAATCGGACATCATGAATCCGCAGTATTCGCAGTATGCGACGTTTTCGGAGCAGTCTAACAATCCGAACGAGAACAAATCCTCGTTGTTGGTGTTCTTGCTTTCCTTCCTTGTTGCGTTTATTTTGTTGTTCCTGTCCGGGGAGGGCATGACATTGGCATGGATAAAAGTGACGATCGGCACGATATTGTTTGCGGCGTTCAGGGTATATGTATATTTCCTGAAGATAAAAGTCTATTATAAGGAGAAATAAGCATGAAAAAAACAGTCATCATTGCCATATTTCTCGTATGTTTGGCGTCTATCGTCGCTTTGCAATTTTTCGGAGCACCTGCAACCGTTCCGCCGTCGGGCGTGTATATCGATAGAATCGAGATTACGGGCGTGAGCCTTTCCAACCGCACGGCAGAACAAACCGACGAGGTGACGTATAGCGAAAAATTGGGGTATTATTGGTTCACGTTCATTCCTTGCGAAAACGGGAGCTATACGCGTAGCGAGGAGAGTTTGGCGAGTAATCCCAACCGTGTGAAGATCGAATACGTGTTATATCCGGAAGACGCGGATAAATCATTTCTGCAATACGTTTTGAATAACAACGACGCCGTCGTGCTTTGCGAAGAAACGGACGAAGTAGTCTTCTTAAAAGCCAACATTAAGTTGACGTTGACGTTGAAAGAGTCCAAGGCGAATCAAGACGCGCAGAAATCAGTAACGATTTTCGCGACGACGCAAAGTAAAAATTAAATTACATTTCGTATAAAAGTAATACCGCGATAACTATTATGCGTGTAATTGCCGATTCGGGGAAGCGATGCGTTTAGGAAACGCGGCATTACTAAAAAATAAAAAACTCAGGAGAATGTTTATGAAAAGAAAGCAAAAATTGATTGCGGCAAGTATCGCAATGTGTTTGTCGATAGGTTTTTCCGTGGCGGCGGTCAGCTGTGGCGGCTCCTATCAAATGACCGATTTCATCGTCAACACGGCAAACGTTGTGTTGAACTACGATATCGGCAATACGGTAGATTTATCCGCGTTGCAGATGACGGCGAAGTTTAGCGACGATACAAAAGAAGAAGTTGCCTACGGCGACGTTCGTTTCTATCTCGACGGCGTGGATATTACGGACAACCTCTCAAAAATCACCGAAAGCGCAGGCGAGAAAACGATTACGATCAAATATGTCTCGGGCAAGGTGGAAAAATCGCAGACGATTATCATTACGGTGTCGGAGGATACGGAAAAGACGTTGACGGAGCTCACGAGTTTTAACAGACCTCAATTCCTTGCCGATTACGAAGCTTCTTTGAACGTCGCGACGAATGATACGACGGCAAATAATTTTGAGGGCGTATTCTTCAAAAACGAAGAGGACGTTTACGTTGTCGGCGACGATAACGCGTTCAAGTTTGTGCCGCAGGCAAGCTATATCGACGTAATCAAAGAAGAAGAGATCACGCTTACCAATTTCGTCGCGGATACGACCGCTTGGTTGCAGGTAGACGGTTCGCTCGTTGCGCTCGAAAAGCGCGCCACGGAGGCTGCGCACGTTTACGAATATTATTATAACGGTAGCCGTTATATGACGGAACGCGCGGAGAAGAACGAATACGAATTCTCGTCGAATGCGCTCGGGCAGATTTTGAAGATTTCCGTGCTTCCCGACGAAAACGTGTATGAATACGAAGATTTCAGTGCGGTCGCCATGGAATTCAAGGTGGTAGACGGGTTTAACATTTACGACGAAAAAGATCTCTGCGTGTTGGACAACAGCGACAGAGGCGTTTGGGACGGCATGAAAGGTCTGCTCGGATTGAGCGGCGACTATTCGCCTAACGGAGTCATTTTGCATCAAAACACGACGCTCACGGAGGCAGGTATTCCGGATTCGTTGAAGTACACCTTGCCCGACGATTATAAGGTATATTATAGAGACGATAAGGGGACGATCGATACGCCCGAATCGTTCGGCTTGACGAGAACTTTCCTTTGGGATAAACAAAAAGGGAACAACGACGACGATGCCGGTATTTACGCGCTTTACGAACATACGGTAGCCGCAGGGCAGAGCTTCGCGTTCTACGGCAACTATTTCAGCTTGGACTTAACGAAAGTTCCCTTGGTTGCGGCATTTGAACCGAATGTTAGTTTGGGCGACAATAAAGCGTATTACGGCAGTGACTTCTCCAATACGACGTTCTTGCAGATCATCGGTAACGAAGATACGAGAACGGAGAGCGAGGACGAGAGTTTGAAATTCTTCAACCTTGCCGTGAGCGGCAACGCAAACATGAGCAAGCAATACGTTGTCGACAAGAGTACGGAGGGACATCAAGGCGACAATCTGATTTTTGCCGGCGGTCTTATTTTCTCGAAAGTAAAGCATTTACGTGCGAATTTTGACAACGTGCGTACGTACAATTGCTTCATTTCCTATTTTTCCGAATATAACGCTATCACGAATTACAATCACACGAAGTGTTACGATTCCTTCCAAAACGCGATGTATCTTTGGGCGCATACGGACGTTACCATCACCAATTCTTACTTCAAGCGCGCCGGCGGACCGTTGGTCATCATGAATCATGACGACCCCGAAAAAGAGAACGCAGACGAACGTATTCCGATGTTGCAAATCGACGACAACAGCGAAATGGAAGCGTATTTGTCCGGTTCTGAAATTTGGTTTAAGTCCGTACAAGCTACGTCGGTGGTAGATCGAATCAAGGCAATGGACGCCATTTTTAATCAGTTTGGCAAAACGATTTTGAAAAACGGGCAGTTGAATATTCTCGCACTCGTAATGCGCGACGCGACGGACGCGGCGGCTGCATTGAACCAAATCGAAACACAGGGCAAGGTAACCTATAAGGACGCTTATCTTGACAGAATGAACGGTTCGGAGTTTGCTACTGTGTTGAAAACGATTTTGGCAACCGACGCGCCTACGTTCAACGTCGGTACGAATATCCTGTATTATACCGGTAATAGTGAGACTCCCATCGGATTTGCTCCGGGGGCGGATCAAAATACAGTACTTGCGGCATTTGCAAATCCTTATGCGGAATATATAACCTTGAATATGGGCGGACTCAGCGTCATTCTCGGGTATAACAATCTTCAGGCATAAAAACACAACAAAGGGCTTTGATGAGAATCAAAGCTCTTTGCTTGTCTTTTAGGGGAACGGCGAAACAGGTCGTTTGTCAAATCGCGACGAAAACAAAAAAAGCGGTTGTAGGCTATTGACAAATTTCGTCTTCGGGTGTATAATAAATATACTACAATTGAAGGGGATTGGTGAATATGCCGAAAATCGAACTACAAGGCACGCAGTTGACGTTTTCGATCGTTTCGTTGGCGCAGGACGGTTATTTTTTGACGACGGAGATCGGGATAGAGAACGAATTCGTCCGCTATTTTGAACGGAGCGAGCGTTTTACGCGCGAGGAATTAAACGAGTTTATTTTTTCGCTCTATCGGCTTTTGGCAGGCGCGTATGCGCACGAATATGCCGTTCCTTTTGAAAAGAAGGGCATGGCGGTGGATTTATACGCCTACACGAAAGACGGAGAAGAGGCTTCTCGCGAAGAACGTCGAGATAACGATTGCGTCATGGCGATTCGTTTGCTGATGCGTTCGCAAAACAGCGAAAAATATCTCGGCGGCGTATATTCCTTTTTGTTGCACCGAAAAGAGATAGAGACGTTTGCCAACGGACTTCGGGCAGAGTTCGACGCGGCGGTAACTGAGGAGAAAACGCGCGGCGAGTATTTGTTTGTCGGCGTTAGTCCGAGAGGGTATCGAGGTTGCAATTATTGGTATTTGGATAAGAGTGGCACGGTAAAACCCGGCGATTGCGTTTGGGCGCGCATGGGAAGACATAACACGTTGCAGATTTTGTACGTAGACAGCGTGCGTTGGTGTTCGGATTCGACCGCGCCGTACGATCCGTCTACGGTGAAACAGATCGTCAAAATCGCAACGGAAGAAGAAATCGAGGATTTTCGGGAATAGCGAAAGACTCTTGCAGATCATGCGACGAAATATCGGAACACAAAAGACTCATCGATCGACGATGAGCCTTTTGCATAAGGAAACCACGTCGTAGCGGCGTGGTTTGCAGGAGAATTTATCGGATGAGGATATCGTCTTTCACGAAAGCCAATTCCGAGTCGTAGAACGTTTCCAACAATCGCAACATCGCATCGTAGTCTTTGCAGGCGAAACATTCGCATGCGGAGTGCATGGCAAGTTGTGCGATGCCGATATCCGCGGCATGCATGGAAGCATGTCGAAGAGATGCCGCGCCGAGCGTTCCGCCGCTACGCGCGTTCGACCGATTAAAGAACGGTTGGCAGGGCACGTTTGCTTTTTCACACAACGTTTTCACGACCGCCGCGCCGCTTGCGTCCGTGGTATAGGCGCGATTGGCATGATTTTTCAAGACGACGCCGCCGCCCATGGTCGTTTTGTTGGTAGGATCGGCGTATTCGGGGTGGTTGGGATGTACCGCGTGCGCGTTGTCGACGGACAACAGGAAAGAATTTGCCAACGCTTTGTAATATTCGTTGTCGTCAAAACGGAACGCATAGGCGATCCTGCGCAGAACCGTTTCCAGAAAATCACCGTCCGCGCCTTTGGCGGTCAAATTGCCCGTTTCTTCGTTGTCGAAGAGTGCGGCTATGCAAACGCCGTTGCAGTCCGAATGCGAGAGCAGAGCGGAAATCGACGCGTAAACGCTCGTCAGATTATCGATTCTGGGAGCGGCTAAAAATTCGTCGTTTGCCCCGAATGTATACGGCTCGGTGGCAGGGGCGAGGAATAAGTCGTATGTCGCGACGTCGTCTCCCAGTACGTCGTTTAAGGTCATATTGCCGTCTTTCAAGCCGAAGAGCGGCAGTAAATCCACTTGCGGATTAACGGCAAAACCTTCGTTGACGCCGCGATTCATGTGAACCGCTACGGACGGTATGGTGACAAAAAACGGCGAAATATAAGACTCGCTACGGAGCGCGTTGTCGTTGTTACGGATCACGCGTCCTGCGATTTTCAAGGGGCGATCCAAAAACGAATACCAAACGCCGCCGCCGTACGGTTCGACGTTCAGGCTTACGTAAGGCGTTGCGCCCGTTTCGGGATTTTCTTTGAGTTTGAGCGTGGGGGAGTCGGTATGCGAAGCCACGACCTTATAGGAAAATTCGTCCAACGCACCAACGGTAAAGGCGATGAGGGAGCTTCCGTCGCGTTCTACATAATATTTGCCGTCTTCGGCAAGTGCCCAATCGTCCGTTTCGTACAGACGCTTAAATCCTTGCGCTTCCAAAAGATTTCTCGCGTTTTCGACGGCTTGATATGCCGTATAAGATGTTTTCAAATATTCTTTTAATGCGTTCATTGCATGTTCTCCTTTAGTTGCTTGACGTACCATCTTAACCATTGTAACACTTTTGCGCGCGTTTGACAAGTATTTCACGAAAAATATTCAAAATTAACTGTTTTTTTCACAATTCGATAGTGTTCTTTTCACATTTTGCGTGTATACTATTTTGTACCGAACAGTCATGGTTCAAATCCGACGTTTGATTAACCTCGTGCAAGGCGAATTATGACGAAAAGATGAAAGTTTTGACAGACGGAAATATTCCCCGAGAAAATATTGTTTTTTTATTGACAAAACGAATCGGAAGAAATATAATATAAGACAAAAAAACAGAGGTATTATTCTATGAGCAAAAGCGTAAACAAAAAAATCGGTAAAAACAGCAAAGCAGATACCAAAAACGAAGAGTATCTTCGTCTGGCATTCAAGACGTTGAAACGCTACGGAAGCTTGGACTTGTCTTCTCAAAACGTGAATTTTAACGATTCGGAAATGCGTTTGATTGGTGAAGTGTTGGAAGCGAAACGCCAAGGGGAGCGTTTGATTTCTTCGGAAATCGCGCGCAGACTCGGGTTGACGCGTTCCGCAATCTCGCAGATCGTCAATCGTTTGGTAGAGAAAGGCGCGGTAAAGCGCGTCGGAGACGATATAGACAGAAAAATCGCTTACATCGAAACGACGGACGAAATGTTTGAACAATACAAGCAGGATAGGGCGCGTAGCGAGGAGCTGCTCGGTAGAGTCGTCGAGGAGTTCGGTGAAGAGAACTTCTATCAGATGTGCGAGCTGTTAAACAGTTTCATGGGAAAATTAGATGAGGAAAGGAAACGGGTAGAGAAATAACGAATCGTGAGATTCCTTGAGTGAGGTAAAAAGCGAATGCTCCTATTAAAAGGCATAACAAAAATTTATAAAACGGCAGGACAAGACGTTCATGCGTTAAAAGGAATCGATTTGCGGTTCCGTTCCAACGAATTTGTTTCCATTCTCGGCGCGTCCGGGTGCGGAAAGACGACGATGCTCAATATCATCGGCGGTTTGGATCATTATACGGAAGGGGATCTCGTCATCAACGGCGTTTCCACCAAAAATTATGATGACCACGATTGGGACGCGTATAGAAATCACCGTATCGGTTTTATTTTTCAATCGTACAATTTGATTCCTCATCAAACCGTTTTAGGGAATGTAGAGCTGGCGTTGACAATCGGCGGCGTGTCCAAAGCGGAGCGTCGCAAGCGCGCCGAAGAGGCGTTGCGCAAAGTCGGATTGGGCAACGAGCTGTTCAAGCTGCCCAACCAGCTTTCCGGCGGACAAATGCAACGCGTCGCGATCGCGCGTGCGCTCGTCAACAATCCCGAGATTTTGCTCGCGGACGAACCGACGGGGGCACTCGATACGGCGACGAGCATACAGATCATGGAATTGATCCGCGAGATTGCAGGCGAACGCTTGGTTATTATGGTCACGCATAATCCGGAGCTTGCAGAGCAGTATTCTTCTCGAATCGTGCGGTTGCAAGACGGCTTAGTCGTTTCGGATTCCGCGCCGTACGCGTTGGAAGAGGCGGAGAACGGCTCGCCTAATTCAGAGGCTACGCTCGAAGAAACGAAAGAAGAGAAAAGACTTCGCAAGGCGGAGGCAAAATGCAAGAAAAAGGAAACGAGAGCAGAACGCGAGAAGTCTTCGATGTCATTTAAGACCTCGTTGTCGCTCAGCGCGCGCAATCTCTCCACAAAAAAGGGCAGGACGGCGGTTACGAGTATCGCCGGAAGTATCGGCATCATCAGCGTGTGTTTGGTTTTGGCATTGTCGAGCGGTTTTAATCGGTACATTTTGAAAACGGAAGAGGATATGCTTTCGTATTATCCGATCGAGATTACCGAAACGACGTTGGATACTACCGCCATTATCACCGGCATGAGTTCCGCCACGGATATGCCCGACCTTTCGCAACTCGATAATAAAGTGTACGTAAATTCTTTTTTGACGAATATCGCGCAAGGCATGACGGTATCCAACGATTTATCCGATGAATACGTTGCCTATCTGGAAGCGATGGACCCTTCGTTTTATACGGCGATTCAATACGATTACGGATTCGATATGACGAATAATCTGTATACGCAGATCGTGACGGGCGTAGAGGGCGAAGGCGCCGGAGAACAGACGCAGTATATGTCGCTCTCCGCATTGAAAGAATTTTACAAGGAAGAGATCAGTAATCAGGACGCGAAATATGCGCAACTTGCCTATTTGGTAGACTATTTAGGATCTATATACGGAAAAATGCCCGGAACATCGGATTTCGACGACGCACGTTACGGAAAATACGTACTTTCGCAGTACGACGTGATCGCAGGGAGTTTCCCGACGAACAGTCACGAGGCGGTGTTGGTCATCGGCGGTAATAACGATGCGACGGATCTGACGCTCGCGCAGCTCGGTTTTATCGATGAAGGAGACTTTTTGAATTTGTTCAAAAAAGGGGAAACGGAAAATGACGAACCGATGTTGATTGATTTCGATACCATTTTGTCGAAGACGTTCGTGTTGTACGATAACGATGCCGTTTATACGAAAGCAAGCAAAGATTCCGCGTACGTATTCGATTATAACGGCAAACGAAAGGATCTGTCCATCGACGGAAACGGCACGCAAATAACGATCAGTGGTATTTTACGTTTGAAAGACGGTTTGAGCTACGGTTGTCTTACGACGGGGTTGAATTTTACGGAAACACTGGTTACCGAATATATAGCGCGGAACGTTGATTGTGAAATCGCTCGGGAAGTGCGAGACGGATACATTCACAATCCAGCGTTCGGTGATATGAAAGTATTCGAAAAACCGGTAGCAAAAACGTTGGAAGATTACTTCTATCCGGTGGAAACGCTCGGCGCATACGTGAATTACAATGAAAAGAGTGCGTTGCGATTACTCGGAGCGAGCGACAGTATCTCCTCCATTAAGCTGTACACGGAGAGCTTCGAAACCAAGGAAAGCATGTTGGCTTATTTGGACGATTGGAACGGACAATACGCAGGGCAAGAAGGGAAAGAAGTCAGTTATACCGATCGAGTCGGCGTTATGATGAGCATGGTACAAGTGATGCTCAACGCCATTACGTATGTATTGGTGGCGTTTACGGCGATTTCGCTCGTCGTTTCCTCGGTTATGATCGGGATCATTACGTTTGTTTCTGTGGTGGAGCGAACGAAAGAGATCGGCGTATTGCGATCTATCGGCGCGCGAAAGAAGGATATCAAGAATTTGTTTAACGCAGAAACGTTTATTATCGGGCTCACGTCCGGCTTGTTCGGCGTAGCGGTTACTTATTTGCTGTCTATTGCGATCAATGCGATTTTGGGAGCATTAACGGGCATTTACACATTGGCGTCGTTGCCGTTTAGTTCGGCGTTGATAATGGTGGCGGTGAGCGTTGTATTGACGCTGATCAGCGGTTTAATTCCTGCAAACGCGGCGGCGAAGAAAGATCCCGTTATCGCTTTACGAACGGAATAAACTTATCAAAACGGTATAATGAAAAGGGATTGTCGCGGCAGCCTAACAAGCCCCAAAAAGACACCCAACCAAGAATGAAGTGAACCCCCAAAAGTTAAATACGCTTGGGAAATTAAGAAATTAAATTTATAAAAAGCAAATAGCGAGTTCGTTAAAGAAGTCCTGGTAATGTCAAGAATTTTGTGTAAACACCTTACATTTTCTCAATGAGTTCGGCGATTTCACGAGTGGTAACGCCTTTGCTATACATAAGGATAACCATTTGCTCCAAGGAATCGTCCGAGCGAGCGTGAGAAGGCAGGGTTTGCTGCTTGAAATTGCCTGCTCTATCCCGAGGGATAGAGAGATCGAGTTCGCCGTACTTGGTTTGGAACGTGCGTTTGTAATAGCCGTTTGCGAGAATTGCCCGTGTTATAACCGTTTTTGGAATATTTTTCGTAACCTAAAAAGCAACCCGATTCCGTTTCGAGGAGTTGGTTGAAAGCTTCTTCAAGTTCTATACGAAAAAATTTTTCAACGGATACGTTATTTGACAGATTTTTTATGAGTTCTGTGGTAAAATTAGAAATAAGAGAGTTATCCCTTGTGTTTATTGTTTTTTTACATTTAACATTAAGGTTTTAACTCTCTTGTCTTTTTTCAGAGAGTGTTTACAAAAAATATTTTACACTATCGTTTCAAATCTATCGTAAGACTACACAAAAAAATCGCGGTTTGAAGTGCTTTGCGCGTTTATCGGCGAAAAATCGGATATGCACGAAAAGAAAAGACTTGACATGCGTTATGGATTTCTGTATAATGTATAAGAGAAGACTTTTTGCGAGGTAATAACATGACGGAAAAACAGAATAAAATGCAGGAGTTAGTCGTCTATCAAATATATCCGAGGAGTTTTAAGGATTCCAACGGCGACGGTATAGGCGATATCAACGGAATTATCGAAAAACTCGATTACATTAAGGAGCTGGGCGCGAACGCAATATGGCTTTCGCCGTGCTACAAAAGTCCGCAACAGGATAATGGTTACGATATTTCGGATTATAGGGATATTGCAGAGGAGTACGGCACTCTTGACGATTGGAAAAGAATGGTTGCGGAGATCCATAAACGGGATATGAAGTTGATTATGGATTTTGTCGCAAACCATACTTCTGCCGAGCATCGGTGGTTTAAGGAGGCTCGAAAATCCAAAGATAATCCGTACAGGGATTATTATTTTTGGGCGGATGAACCGCGGAACGATTGGCAATCGGCGTTTGGCGGTTCTGCATGGGAGTACGATGCCACGACGCAACAGTATTATTTACATTCGTATGCGGTCGGGCAACCCGATCTGAATTGGGAGAATCCCAAAGTTCGGCAAGAAATGGTTGACGTCATAGATTTTTGGGTGAAACTTGGCGTCGATGGCTTTAGGTGCGATGTGTTGGATCAGATTTCGAAAGATTTCGATAACAATCTAAACGGCAACGGACCTCGTTTGCATGAGTATATCAAGACGTTGTTCGGCAGACCGGAAACGGCACACGTCTTTACAGTGGGCGAGTGTTGGGGCGCGAACGCGAAGAATATCAAATTGTTGATCGGCGCGGAAAGAGAGGAATTATCGACGGTGTTTCAATTCGACCATATTGTTATCGGATACGGCGTCGGAGGACGGTTCGATCCGGTTTCGTTCGAATTGGACGAGGTTCGCGATAAGTTGATATCGTGGCAGAATTTCATGCAGGAGAACAATCTCGTTGCGACGCTCTTTTTTGAGAATCACGATCAACCGCGGTGCATTTCTAAGTTTGCGAACGATACGGATAAAAGATATGAATCGGCGACGATGATGGCGACGATGATGTTTTTGCAAAAGGGGATCCCCTTTATCTATCAAGGACAGGAAATCGGCACGGCGAATCCGTATTCGGAGAACATCGAAGAGTATGATGACATCGAAACGGTGAATTATTATCAAAGAAATTATAAAAAAATGAGCCGAGCGCAATTATTTAAGAATATCAACTATGGCACTCGCGACGCAGCGAGAAGACCGATGGCTTGGAACGCGTCGGAATATGGCGGATTCGGCGGAAAATCGTGGTTGCCTGTTTATAATCGCTATCAAGAAATCAACGTCGAATCGGATAGGAACTCGGAAAAGTCCGTTTACGAATACTATCAGGCATTGTTGCGTTTGCGTAAGAGTTGTGAGGCTTTTATAACCGGGAAATATAAAGATTTGACGAACGGCAGAAAAGGAATTTACGTTTACGAGCGTTTTACCGAACGGGAACGTTACGTCGTCGTATGTAATTTCCGTCACGAAACGGTATTGGATTTGGAATTTGACGGGACGTCGATATTGTCGAATTACGGAGCAAGGAAGCCGTCGGGTAAGTATATGCCGTATGAATGCGCCGTGTATCGCCTGTAAAACGGAGGTTGATAGCTATAAATTTTGCCGATAATGCGTCGGTTTTTCTCAAAATCTGATGCATTACGGCGCAATAGTAAGAAACAATCATTAAGAATGGAAGCAAATCGCGCTTTCCGAAGGAGAAATGCCGTGAAAGAAATTAACGAATACATAAAAAGTTCTTGGCATAAAACGATACGGAAACCGACGGCGAATATTCTATTCCCGTATACATCTCCAAGTATTGAAGAAATGTTTTTGGATTTTTACTATTGGGACGCCTATTTTATCAATAAGGCGTTGTATTTGGACGGTTATGCGGGGCAGGCGGAAAACAATTTGGACAATATCGCGCATTTTATCGAAAAAAAAATCGGCTTTATGCCGAATGTGAATACGCTGACGAACCGTTCGCAACCGCCGTTGTTCACGAAAACTGTTTACGAATTGTACGAATATAAAAAAGACGTCGCGGTGATACGGAAATATCTCCCGACGATATTGAAAGAATACGATTTTTGGATGACGAAACACATTCTTCCCTGTGGTTTGAATACCTATGCCGACAGTGCTAAGTGCTACGCGCGAGGAATTGTTAGACGTGTATAACGGCTTAGTGCCGCGCGTGCAGGAGTTTCGGGAAAACAAGGAAGAACAAATTGCACTCGCACACGATATTCTTGCTATCGCAGAGAGCGGTTTGGATTTTAACATGCGTTTCGTTACGAAATACAGCAAAATTGATATCGGCAAATTTATCCAAGTCGATATCAATTGTATTTTGTACGACGTTGAAAAAACGATTGCCGAGATGTTTTCGTTGTCGGGCGGCGGAGCGAGAGTTCAGGAGTTTGAGTCTTACGCGGCGCGTCGCAAAAAATTGATCGACGAGATTTTATTGGACGAAGAGAGCGGTTTATACCTCGATTACAATACGGAAGAAAAATGCTTTTCAAAAATCGAAACGGCAGTTTCGTTTTATCCGTATACATTCGGCGTATCGAAGGACAAAGAAGCGGCAAAACGACTGGTTGGTGCGTTTGGAGCAAAAAAACGGGCTTAGCATGGGAGAACACTGCGGTATCTTCTTGCTGATGAATACGTTTAAAGTCTTGCATTACTTTTGCTTTATCCTTGGCCCTTATGTATTTTAATAAATTTCTTGCAAGGTGCGTCCAACACGTTTGGTGTAAGGATAACCATTTGCTCCAAGGAATCGTCCGAGCGAGCGTGAGAAGGCAGGGGGTGCTGCTTGAAATTGCCTGTTCTATCCCGAGGAATAGAGAGATTGAGTTCGCCGTACTTGGTTTGGAACCTGCGTTTGTAATAGCCGTTGCGAGAATCGCTCGTGTCATAACCGTTTTTGGAATATTTTTCGTAACCTGAAAAGCAATCCGATTCCGTTTCGAGGAGTTGGTTGAAAGCTTCTTCAAGTTCTATACGAAAAAATTTTTCAACGGATACGTTATTTGACAGATTTTTTATGAGTTCTGTGGTAAAATAAGAGAGTTATCCCTTGTGTTTATTGTTTTTTTACACTTAACATTATACAAGGTTTTAACTCTCTTGTCTTTTTTTCAGAGAGTGTTTACACAAAATTCTTGACATTACCTATGTATTCGCTCTAAAATGTTGCCCGGATTAAAATATGTAGTTTGAATCATAGGAATAAATACAATAGTTGAACAATTATTCGAATGTTCAACTTGTTTTTGTTACATTGTTGGTGGGGAGCTATGGGGGCGGTTGTTTTTTATCTAAATTGAATTGTAGGGAATTATTGAACAGTATCGAAAGAATATAGGCGTACTCCAAACATTGAAGAATTGTTTCAATGTTCAAATGTTTTTTGTTCTGCTATTGGTGGGGGAGCGAGCTATGTGTTCGGCTGTTTTTTATCCGAATTTGGATTGGAAAGGAATAGTTAAATATTATCAAAGAGCATAGGAGCAAGCCAAACAATTGAGCTATTATTCAAACATTCAAATCATTTTGTTGTATTATTGTTTATGTTGACAATATTGCAGTTACTCGTGCTCGAACGAATGTGTAGCTAAAAAATATTCGCGGAATTGTAGGGAATATGCGAAGTTGAATGGTTATTCAAACATTCAAATATCATATTGAAGTATTTGCGCTCTTACTAACAGTATGGTTTTATTCTTCGCTCCAAAATGTGCCCGGATAAAATATGTAGGTTGAACCACGGGAATATACTCAAAAAGTCGAATAGTTGTTTAAATATTCAAGTGTCATATTGAAGTATCGGCGTCGTTGCTAACAGTGCTGTTGTATTCATTCGTTTCGAAATGTGAACGGACGCTCCAAAATGCCTGCGGATTAAAATGTCAGTCGAGCCACGGGAACATGCTCAAAAACTTGAATAGTTGTTTAAATGTTCAAGTGTCATATTGAAGTATCGGCGTCGTTACTAACAGTGCTGTTGTATTCATTCGTTTCGAAATGTGAACGGACGCTCCAAAATGCCTGCGGATTAAAATGTCAGTCGAGCCACGGGAATATGCGCAGTAGTTGAATAATTGTTCAAATATTCAAATTGCTTTTGTTGAGTTATCGGTGGGGGACTATAAAACCATAGGAATATGCGCAGTAGTTGAATGATTGTTCAGATGTTCAATTTTTTTATAAAAAGCAGTAAAAATGCTTGACAAAAGTAACGTGATGTTGCTATAATAAACTCAAACAATTGAACAACTGTTCAAGCATTCAAGCGCGTGCTTTGTTTGCAACGCGGAAACGAGTAAACAGGGCATAGAGTATTTCGTTTGGAATAAGAAAGGTCAACAGGTCATAAAGGATTTTGATGAAAATAAGAAATATTCATCATTCAACGAAGTATTTTATAGAAATAAAAAACAACGGAGGTATAAAATAAAAATGATTTGCAAGGAAGAAAAACATAGCGCGGCGGCGCAACGCGCGAAGGAACACGTGTTAGCACTTTCGGAAGTGGAAGAAATGTGCATTGTTTATAAAATGTTGTCGGAGCCGACTCGTTTGCGTATCATGCTCGCGCTCATGCAGGGGGAGCTTTGCGTTTATCACATCGCCGAAGCCTGTGACGCGACCGTTAGCGCGATCAGTCACCAACTTCGGGTTTTGAAAGATAACCGAATCGTGAAAGCGAAGCGTTTCGGGAAGAATGTGGAGTATTCCATCGTGGACGACCACGTGCGCAAAATTCTCGAAATCGGTGTAGAACATTTGCATTGTGCGGAGGCGTAAGATGAAAAAGACGTTGCAGTTGCAAGGACTGGATTGCGCCGGGTGCGCGGTGGAATTGGAGGAGTTGATTTCCGAAATCGAGGGAATTTCGTCCGTTTCAGTCGTTTTTATGACACAGAAATTGACGTTGGAATACGAATCGGATGCCGCGCTGGAACGCGCAATCGATACGGCGAATACGTTTGAAGAAGTCCGCGTGGTCGATGCTCCTCGGAGCGGTAAGCCGGAACGCGCGGAATGTTCCTGCGAGCATTGCCACGGCTTGCATGCGCATGAACATAAACATAACCATGAACATGAGCATGCGCATGAGTGCGAGCATCATGAGGATTTGCCGCAGGGGCAGGAAAGCCATCGAAAAGAATGGTTGACGATTATATCGTCGGGGATTTTGCTCTTGGCGGCGATGTTGTTACAAACGTTTGCGGACGGGACGGTTTTGAATATCGTTTGCGGAGTTTGTTTCGTTGCGGCGTATTGTCTTGTCGGGTACCCCGTCATTTTGTCTACGATTAAAAATCTCTCGAAAGGCAGGATTTTTGACGAGAATTTTCTGATGACGATAGCTTCCGTTGGCGCGATCCTTATCGGGGAAACGAGCGAAGGTGTTTTGGTCATGTTGTTGTACCAAATCGGAGAATTGTTGCAGGCGATCGCCGTGGGTTTTTCGCGTCGTTCGGTTTCGGAATTGATGAAACTGAAGAGTGAGTGGGCGACGTTGGTGACGGAGGACGGACAGAAACAAGTGAAACCGGAAGAGTTGCAGATAGGCGATGTCGTGCTTGTTAAAAAGGGCGAACGCGTTCCCGCGGACGGTATTTTACTTGGCGAAGAGGGCGTTTTGGATACTAAATTTTTGACGGGTGAATCGGAGTATAAAATCGTCAAAAAAGGCGAAGAAATTCTGTCCGGTTGCATAAACGAGGGGGGCATGTGCGAGATGAGTGTGTTGCGCCTCTATCAAGACAGTGCGGCGGCGCGCGTTTTGGATATGGTAGAAAACGCGGCATCGGGCAAAGCAAAACCCGAAAAATTCATCACGAAGTTTGCAAAATATTACACGCCGATCGTTTGTTGCTTGGCGTTGGCAGTTGCGTTGTTTGCGCCGCTTGCGTCCGGCGTGATTGCAGGCGAAGGTTTGTATTTTAAGGATTGGACGCGTTGGGTGAAATCCGCGCTCACTTTTCTCGTAATTTCCTGTCCGTGCGCGTTGATCATTTCCGTGCCGCTCACCTACTTTTCCGGGATCGGCGCGTGCGCGAAACTCGGCGCGTTGGTGAAAGGCGCAACGCATTTAGACGTTTTATCGCGTGCGAAAATCGCGGCGTTCGACAAGACCGGTACGTTGACGGAGGGGCGTTTTGAAATTTGTGCGGCGGTTCCGACCGCCGATGTCGGCGAGACGGAGCTCCTCGCGTTGGCGAGCGCGGCTGAACGCGCTTCTGCGCACCCGATAGCAAGGGCGTTTTCGGAAACGTTTATACCTTATACGGCGGAACGCGTGCAGGAACAAATCGGTCGCGGTTTAGCCGCTATCATTGAGAATCGGCAAGTTTTGGTCGGAACGGCGGCATTGTTGCGTGAAAACGGCGTTTCGATGACGTCGGTATCTTCTTCGAATACGGTGATTTACGTGGCTCGAGACGGCGAATATCTCGGGTATATCGAAATCGGCGATAAATTGCGAGAGGAATCGACTGCCGCGATAGCGAGCTTGCGCGAATTAGGCGTCGAACGCACCGTCATGCTCACGGGAGATAGTGCGGAGCGCGCACGCTCCGTTGCGGAGAGGTGTGGCATTGACGAGGTTCGGGCAGAATTGTTGCCTGATCAAAAATTGTCGGCAGCGGAAGAATTGAAGCGTGAAGGAACTCTGCTGTACGTCGGAGACGGAATCAACGACGCTCCGGTCATGGTGTCGGCGGATTGTGCCGTTTCCATGGGCAAATTCGGTAGCGCGGCGGCGGTAGAGGCTTCGGATCTGGTCTTGTTGTCAGATAATTTGGCAGTTTTGCCCAAAGCAATCCGTGTGGCGCGTAGAACGCGTGTCATCGTTATGCAGAATATCGTGTTTTCCATAGCGATGAAAATCGTCTTTATGGCACTCGGAGTGATAGGTGTTTTGCCGCTTTGGCTGGCTATATTTGCGGATGTGGGCGTGATGCTCGCGGCGGTTTTGAATTCGTTCAGGGTTCGTAGAAAAATAGGAAATAGGTGAAGAAAATATGCGAAAACAGCGATTGGTCGTTGCTACGGGCAACGCGCATAAATTAAGAGAAATTTCGGAAATTTTTACCGATTTCGAAGTGCTTTCGCAACGGCAGGTAGGGTTCGATTTCGAGGCGGAAGAAACGGGAGTTACGTTTGCGGAAAACGCGCTCATCAAAGCGCGAGCCGCCGCAAAGGCGTTGCATTGTACGGCGATGGCGGACGACAGCGGACTTTGCGTGGAGGCGTTGGACGGCGCGCCGGGCGTATTCAGTGCGCGTTATGGTGGCGAGCACGGGAACGACGCCGCGAATCGCGCGTTGTTATTACAAAATATGCAGGGCGTGGAAAATCGTCGTGCGTACTTTGTTTGCGCCGTGGCGGTCGTGGAGCCCGACGGTCGGGAAATTACGGCGGAGGGGCGCACGTACGGAAAGATTTTAACGCAAGAAACGGGAACGGGCGGATTCGGTTACGATCCTATTTTCGAGAGCGAGGACTTGCAAAAATCGTTCGGTTTGGCGACCGCCGAGGAGAAAAATTCCGTATCGCATCGCTATCGCGCGTTGCAGGAGTTGCGGACAAAGTGGAGGAACGCATGAAAACGTTTTTGATCGTTTCCGATACGCACGGCAGTGTGAAAGGCTTGGACAAAATGTTCCCGTTGCTTGCGGAAAACGACTATCTCATTCATCTCGGCGACGGATGCAACGATGTGCGTCGCTTGCGCATGGAATATCCGGAAAAAGTGTATCAATGCGCAGGGAATTGTGACTTTTTTTGCGGATTGCCGACGGAGTCGATTTTGGAAGAGGAAGGCGTGCGAATTTTTTATTGTCACGGGCATACTTACGGTGTTAAGTCGGGATTGGAGCGGCTCGCGACGGCGGCGAAGCGGAATGCTTGCGATATCGTCCTTTACGGACATACGCATGAGGCGCATATAGAAGAATCGGACGGCATAACGTTTATCAATCCGGGTTCGTTTCGCGCGCCGGTCGGCGAAGGCGGCGGATATTGCTATCTGGCGATTCACGAAAAGAAGGTGACGCCGGTATTGGTCGGCGAGAGCGTGTATTAAGATAGGCATAAAAAAGGCTCGAACGTAAGAGGCGTCCGAGCCTTTCGATGATAAAAATGTTGTTTATTCAAGAATTTCGAGCGTAAACGTCGCCGCCGCGGTATCGCCGCAGGCGATATGGAACATATCCGCTTTTTGCTCTAAATCGTCTGTTTTGCCCTCGTTCGCAGGGAGTGCACTCCACGGCTCCAAACAGATGTAAGGGGCGGCTTTTTGGTCGATGTGCCAAAAACCGATGTATTTGAAGTCGTCGTAGCGCATTTTGACGGTTTTTTCGTCGAGATCCGATTTCAAGGTAACGCACCGAGAGGTGTTTTGCAAAATAATGGCGTCGTTGTCGAACAACGAGTGCTCGAGCGGAAGTTTTACGCCGTTTACCAAGGGATAAGCCTGTGTTTGTTCTGCCATGAATTTATGCTCGGACAGGAGTTGCTGTTCGGGCGCGGTCGGTTCGCTGAATTCTAAATAGTAGTCCTCGAATTTCCCTTTCCCGAAAGGAACGTTGATGCCGGGGTGACCTCCGAACGCGCAAATCAACGTATTTTCATCGGTATTTTTGGCTTCTTGACGCACGGAAAGCGCGTTGCCGTTTAATTCGAAAATGACGCGATATTCAAAATGAAAAGGATATTCTTTGTACGTCGTTTCGGAGTCTTTTAACAGAAAAACGAGTTTGTTTTCTGTCTGCGCTTCCGCAACGAATTCGTTGTATCGAGCGACGCCGTGCGGACGAATGTTGTACGTTTTGCCGCGGTAAAGGTACTTGCCATTATACATTCTGCCGATAAACGGAAAGAGGTTGTACGCTCTACCCGTCCAAAATTCGGGATCGCCTTGCCAAAGATACTCGGTTTTGCTTTTTTTGGAATAAACGGATTTCAATTGCGCGCCTTGCGTTTCGACGGAAACGGACAAGACGTCGTTTTCAATGGTATAGATCATAAAATCGCCTCGAAAAATTTATTATAGAACTATTGTACCATAGAATTTTGTTTTTGTAAAGGGGAGAACGGTATATTTTTTGCGAAAACGTGTAGGATTACAATAGATATGAGACAAAAGATATAAAAAAAGATAGCGAAAAATT
>CAYZOF010000020.1:0-24464 GCA_964479935.1 uncultured Clostridia bacterium
ACCTACACACGATTTCCAATCGTGCTCCTTAAACCACTCAGACATCTCTGCATATTTTCTTGTTGCGCCCCCAAACACGCTTAATTATATTACTATATTTCCACAAAAAAAGCAAGCGTTTTTATGCGTTTTTCGGAAATTCTTAAAAAAATATATTTTTTATCCGTTGCCTTTAATTATGGGGCGTACCGTCTTGAAAATCGAAAATTCGAAACGTTCCTCATTCTTTCTGCTCCCCACGGACAATGCGACTGCGTCGTATACGCGTTAAATAATCATCAAACTCGAAGCCGATACGTCGCACTTCGAGTTTGACTAAAAATGCTTCTTTTAACATAACCCGACCGAGCAAAAACTCGGTCGGGTTTTTACATTCATCGCATACCTGCCCCTATCGGTTGGCAATTATACCACTTCGCCTGCCTTGCGAGCGTCACTCTGCGAACCCGTCGGGTTCAAAATACTGTATCCCACGTTGACGAGGTGGTCGGCAACACGTTCCAATCCGGCAACCGTAGACGTGAAATACGGACTAAGTTCCACCTTACAGTTCCCTTCTGCGAGCCGCGTATAATGGCTCGCCGAGAGTTCGCGTTTCATTTCGTCTACTTCGTTTTCGAGTGCGGTCAACTCGCGCAAATGCGCTTTATCGCGATTATCGAAAATCTCCGCGGCGATATCGAACATACGCAGAACCGTCGTCTGCATTTTTTTAATATCCGCCTGCGCGTTTTCCGAAAAACTCAAGCCTTTTTCCTGCATTTCCAAGCCGATTTCGCCGAAGTTCTCCGCATGATCGCCGACGCGCTCCAAGTCGTTCAACACATGGAAATACGCGCCGATCGCCTTTTCATCTCCCGTGTCTACACGAGGAGAAAGCTTGATTAAATATTTCGTGAGTGCTTTATTCGTGAAGTCGATAATCGATTCGTTTTTGATTATTTCGGGCATTGCGCTTTCCGCGCGCGATTCCATCGCGTCGAACGATTTACGCAAATTCTCCCGCGTAACGGACGCCATATATTCCATTTCCTTCTTAACCTGCATAATAGCGACAGGCGGCGTCGTCAACAACAGCTCGTCCACATATTTCAACTGCAATGCTCCGTTCGTTTCTTTCTTATCGCGAACAACCCTCGTCGCGAATGCCACGAGCTGTTTCACGAACGGCAACAACAACACCGTCGTCGTCACGTTGAAGATGACGTGGAACCAAGCGAGCTGCATTTCTGCTCCGCCCGGCAAACTTTGCAAAAACTTTACGACGAAATCTTTGAATATCCAAATCAACACGGTGAAAATAATCGTACCGATGATCTTAATCGTTAAGTGGATGAAAGCGGTACGTTTTGCATTGGTATTCGCGCCCAGACACGCCAACACCGCCGTTACGCAAGTACCGATATTCGAGCCGAGCACCAAGAACAGCGCGCTGTCCAAGCGGAGCGCACCCGAACCGACCATCATAATGAAAATACCTGTCGCCGCCGAAGAGCTTTGAATAATCGCCGTAAACAACACGCCGCAAAGCAACAGCAACAAAGGAAATTCTATCGTCTCAAACAGGTTCATGAAAAAGTCATTAATCGCCTGCGTTTCCAGCGCGTCCCCGACAAGTGCCAATCCGACGAAGATCATACCGAAGCCGCATAAGATTCCGCCGATCTTTTTCATAGAGTTCGATTTGAAAAACGTCATCATAACGCCGATGAAAGCGAACGCCGAAGCGAACTCCGAAATCGGCAGAGATTTCAAAGATACCAATACGGCAGTGATTGTCGTACCGATATTCGCGCCCATGATTATAGACGTGGCTTGCGTCAGCGTCATAACGCCTGCATTCACGAAACCGATTACCATAACCGTCGTTGCCGCGGAACTTTGAATAATCGCCGTCACGCCTGCGCCGATTCCGACCCCTGCAAGACGATTATTGCTGATTTTCCCGAGCAATCGCTTCATGCTGCCGCCGGCACTTTTTTCCATGCCTTCGCTAAGCATATTCATCCCTGCGATAAACACGCCGCTACCTGCCAACAATAATAAAATGGCTGTTAACATACTTTTCTCCTATTTTGTCTTATGTACGATGTTTCCGCCGTTACTCATTTATTATAGCCCATTTTCATGCGACTTGTCAACAATCTGACATAAAAAAGTTGTCGACGACAAAAAAACGCCTCTTCGTTTCGTTTCCTTGCGAAGAAGCGTTTTTCAATGTCCGCTTATTATTTTACGCCAAAATTTGCATGCTTTTATTAAAATTCAGTTCTTTTGTCTTTTTCGAAATCGTAAACCAATCGATGATCGTCAACACACCGCATACACCACCGGTCAAGAGTTTCAAAATGTCCATACCCGTATCGCCGAGCATAAACCTATCCACACCTAATCCGCCAAGGAAAATCGACATCAGCAATATCGTTGTCGGATTTTTCAGTTCCAACGACATTAGAATCGCATATTTGCGATCATCAGCCTCCAACAAACGCTCGCGAAGCAACATAGATTGTTCCGTCTGAAAATAGTCACTACGTGACACCATATATGTATCTACCTTTTGTATAATACCTTCCTCCATAATAATTTCTTTTCATAGCGGCACTATAACTTACAGCCATACGCGGACAATGTATTGCAAAAAGATAATCGTACCTGATACGGAAAAAAAATAATTTTCAACTTTTCGATCCTTAAAAATACTCCCTCCGAACGGGAAACAGCAAACAACCAAAGTAATCAACAAAAAGCAGGGATTGTAGGAAAAAGCGGCACGTATTTCACCGCGAAAAACACTCAACCAAACACGTGTGACGCCGCAACAAGGACACGGCACACCTAAAAAACGATATATCGGGTAACCCAGTATTACCCCTAAAACCAATATTGCAACCGTAATAAACAATCGCCGTCGCATTTCCTTATCCGCTTCTTTTATCCTGCGCAATATATTATAACAGGTCTTTTGACCTAACACGACATATAATTATTTTATGCCTTACATTGAAATTATCAAACAACTTATGATAGAACAGAATCTCAGCCAACAAAAATTAGCCGACGCCTTAGATGTCAGTCAGTCAATGGCTTCTCGGCAAGAAAAAACCGGGATATGACAGCATTATGCTTTTATATCAAACTTTTGATATTGAACCAAACCTTTTATTCGGAATCGGATACTAAAATCGATCAACCGTATACCCATGTATGCGTTCATGGGCATTTATGCATTTTTCCATATACGCAGATTTTTAAATCGTCGAAACGTTTCCTCCGTTCAAATCCTTGACAAGACAGCCAAAAAAGCGTATACTATATAGTAGCGGCAAGGGTGCTATGGTTTTCAAAACCGTTGTCCTTGCCTTTTTTCGTTCATTTTACAAAAGGAGAACCCTATTATGAAGCTCGTGTCCGATTACTTCGGCTGTATGGTATTCGACGACAAAGTCATGCAAGAACGACTCTCGCCCGAAACCTATCGCCTGTTAAAACGAACCTCCCAAGACGGCAGAAGCCTGAATTTGTCTATGGCAAACGAAGTCGCCGCCGCCATGAAAGACTGGGCAATCGGTTTAGGCGCGACCCATTACACGCATTGGTTTCAACCTATGACGGGAATCACCGCCGAAAAGCACGACAGTTTCATTTCTCCGGGCGAAGACGGCAGAATCTTAATGGAATTTTCGGGCAAGGAGCTCATCAAAGGCGAAACCGACGCCTCGTCTTTCCCCTCCGGCGGACTCCGCGCCACGTTCGAAGCGCGCGGCTACACCGCGTGGGACGCCACCTCATACGCGTTTATTAAAGACGGCGTACTGTGCATTCCCACTGCGTTCTGCTCCTACAGCGGCGACGCTTTGGACAAAAAAACGCCCTTGCTCCGCTCTATGGAGGCACTCAACCGCCAAGCGATGCGCGTGCTGAAACTCTTCGGGAACGAGGACGTCACTTCCGTCAAAACGACGGTCGGTCCGGAACAGGAATACTTCCTGATCGACAAGGAAATGTTTCAAAAGCGCAAGGATCTCATCTACACGGGGCGCACGTTATTCGGCGCAAAACCGCCCAAAAATCAAGAGTTGGAAGGGCATTACTACGGCGTCATCAAACCGCGCGTACAAGCATTCATGAACGATTTGAACGAGGAGCTTTGGAAACTCGGCGTACTTGCGAAAACTGAGCATAACGAAGCCGCCCCTGCCCAGCACGAGCTGGCACCCATCTTCGCCACGACGAACATCGCCGCGGATCACAACCAGTTGACCATGGAAATCATGCAAAAAGTCGCAAAAAAACACGACATGGTCTGTCTGCTTCACGAAAAACCGTTCGAGGGAGTCAACGGCAGCGGCAAACACAACAACTGGTCCCTGAGCACCAACACGGGCATCAATTTATTGGAACCGGGCGACACCCCTGCAAAAAACGCGCAATTCCTGTTGTTCCTCTGCGCGGTCATCAAAGCCGTAGACGATTATCAAGATCTGCTCCGCATTTCCGTCGCTTCGGCAGGCAACGATCACCGTTTGGGAGCGCATGAAGCACCGCCTGCCGTCGTTTCGATTTTCTTAGGCGCGGAACTGACGGAAATTTTAGAGGCAATCGAAAAAGATACCCCCTACGACGCCAAGGAAAAGGAGATTCTCCGCGTCGGCGTGCATACGTTGCCGAAATTCCCCAAGGACACAACGGACAGAAATCGTACTTCGCCTTTCGCGTTTACGGGCAATAAATTCGAATTTCGTATGCTCGGCTCGTCCGCGTCCGTTTCCGATCCGAACACCATGCTCAACACGGCGGTCGCCGAAATTTTAAGCCAATTCGCCGACGAGCTGGAACGCGCGCAAAACTTCGAAACTTCCTTACACGAATTAATCAAACGCGTCGTCACCGAACACAAACGGATTATTTTCAACGGGAACGGCTACGACGAAAAATGGCTCGCCGAAGCGAAACAACGCGGTTTATTGCACTATCGCACCACCCCCGACGCTCTTCCGCATTTCGTCGACGAGAAAAATATACGGCTCTTCACCGCGCATAAAGTCTATACAGAGCGCGAAATGCGCTCCCGTTTGGAAATTCTTTTACGAAGCTATTGCAACCTCATCAATATCGAAGCAAGAACTATGGTCGAAATGGCAAAAAAGGAGATTCTGCCTGCGGTCAGCAAATACACGCGCCTGCTTTCGGACACGATCCTCTCCAAACAAAGCGTTTCCGACTCGCTCGATTGCGCCTACGAAACGGAAACGCTTTCGGAAATCTGCACGCTGTTAAATGAAGCGCATACCCGGACGAAAGCCTTGGAAAGCGCGTTAAACAACACGCAAAAACAAAGCAATACGGAAAAGCGTTCCGTATATTATAAAGACAACATTCTGCCCGTCATGGACCAGCTCCGTACGGCGGCAGACAAGCTGGAAACGCTCGTTTCCGAAGACTATTGGCCCATGCCCACCTACGGCGATTTGCTGTTTGGGATTTAAGGAGGAATATTTATGTTTCAAGTAGAAAAAACAACGAAAGACGTCATACAATGGATCCGCGACTGGTTTGAAGTAAACGGAAAAGGCTGTAACGCCGTCGTCGGAATTTCCGGCGGAAAGGATTCCAGCGTGGTTGCCGCGCTCTGCGCGGAGGCACTCGGCAAAGAGCGCGTCATCGGCGTGCTTTTGCCCAACGGCGAACAACCCGACATCGACTGTTCCAAACAACTCGTCGAATACCTGGGTATCCCCTATCGAGTCTGCAACATTCAAAAAGCCGTGGACGGCGTATTGCAATCACTCACGGAGAGCGGCGTGGAAATCAGTCGACAAACGCGCGTCAATCTACCTCCCAGAATCCGTATGGCAACCCTGTATGCCCTTTCGCAATCGTACAACGGCAGAGTTGCCAACACGTGCAATCTGTCCGAAGACTACGTCGGGTACTCCACTCGTTACGGTGACGCCGCAGGCGATTTTTCGCCACTCGGCAAACTTACGGTGCAAGAAGTCAAAGCCGTCGGCAAGTATTTGGGACTTCCGAAAAACCTTGTGGAAAAAGTTCCCTCCGACGGACTCACCGATCGAACAGACGAGGACAATCTCGGTTTCACCTATGCCATGCTGGACGAATACATTCGAACGGGCGTATGCGACGATGCGGAGAAAAAAGCACGCATCGATCGATTACACGTTCTAAACGAATTTAAGCTCAAACCCATTCCTTGTTTCGAATATCGTCCCGAATAACGGAGCAAAACTCATCGCATACCTGCCTATGCGTTTTCCAAAAAACAAGCCATCATGTACGAAACGAGACGAGCGCAAAACGCTTGTCTTGAGGTCTTATAAAACGACCTGCCTTTTTCCGGCAGGTCGTTTCTTCTTATTCTTCTACAACGATTTTTGCAATTCTTACGACGTAATGCGCGCCGTAGCGGAAACAACTGGTATGTACGGAAAGCATTCCGTTATCCTGCTCGCAATCGATCGAAGTTGTCTTATCGCTCATCCATTCGATAGATTTCACTTTCTTATCGAACGGGAATTTATCCAAATACGTCGCTTCCGACGCCGATTGCACGTTCGAATCTGCCGACATCGGCAAATCGTAACAGAACAAATAATACGTATTGCCGTTTTTCAGAACGAAATCGCGCGATTTCCCCTCGATCTCCTTCACTTCGCAGGGTCGAGGCAGATACAACGCTTCCTTATTGACCTCCACCCATTCGCCGAGCGTCTCCAACAACGCCTTATCCAACTGCCGCAAATGCCCGTTCGGCATCGGTCCGACATTCAGGAGCATATTCGCGCCGTAACGTCTGCAATCGCAAAGTTCCTCGATCAACGTCGCCAGCGATTTATAGCAATAATCTTCGCGCGTGAACCCCCAATGCTGATTGAGCGTTTCGCACATCTCGCTCGCCACATATTTAGGCGCGCCCTCCATATTGATTGCACCGGGTTTTCCGCGTTCGAACGTAACGGAATCCAATTCGATATGCCCGAGTTCGCCGCGTGCTCTCAGTCCCGTATTGTTGATAATCATCGCATCGGGTTGATATTTCCGAATGGTCGCATACAGTGCGTCCTCTTCCCAATCGTCGTTGGGTTTCGCCCACATACCGTCAAACCAAAGTCCGCCGATCTTGCCGTAGTTCTTACACAAAATTTCGACGCTCTTGCGTAAATAGACGAGGTATTCCTTAAAATTCTCTTCATAGCTCTTTTCATACCAATCGAGAAGAGTATGATAGAAGAACGGAACGATTCCCTCCGCATTGCATGCGTCCACAAATTCCCGAACAAGATCTCGTCCGCACTTGGAATGCAAGCTGTCGAACTCGTTCAACCCGCAGGTATCGAACAGCGAGAACCCCTCGTGATGACGGGTGGTCAAAGTGATATACTTACAACCGGCTTTCTTCGCGGTTTTGACGAGCTCCGTCGCCCAGTCCTCCGCCACGTCAAAATCCTTGTACTTCGCAAAATACTCCTCATCGGTAACTCTGCCCGACGTCCTGATCCATTCGCCGTGTTCGAACATCGAATACAGTCCGAAATGCACGAACATCCCGAACCCGAGTTTCTCAAAATCTTTAATATACTGTTTTACAATCATAATTTTTTACTCTCCGAAAAGTTTTCGACTCTTCTAAAAACATTGTACAATAGCGTCGAAAAAAAGTCAATCGAATCCGTGTATATTTTTTCATTTTTTCCATAAAAACATTGACACACCGTTAAAAATATGTTAAACTTAATGTACAGTTGAATATGCATTATAGGAGATACTTGTATAATGAGAAAAATTAAGAAACTTTTACTCGGCATATCGGCGATTTTATCCTTAACGAGCCTCGCCGTAGCGTGCTCGTTCGGAGACTCGTCCAACAGCGTAACGAGCACTTCCCTCGCGCTGTCAAGCAGTTCCTCCGCATCGCAAAGCAGCTCTTTCCGAGAAAGCTCGTCTGCGGAAAGTTCCTCGGCAAGCACTTCGTCCGAAAGTTCGGACACGCACGAACACAACTACGTATCGAGCGTAACGAAAGAAGCGACCTGCACGAAGACCGGCACAACCACGTACACGTGCGAGTGCGGAAAATCTTACACAGAAGAAATTCCCGTGCTCGAGCACGACATCGTTCAGCTCGACTTCAAAAGTGCCACGTGCGTTTCGGAAGGCTGGTACGATTATGAATATTGCAAACGCGACGGTTGTACCTACACGACAAAAATATCGATCCCCGTCAATGCGAACGCTCACGACCTCGTTCATCACGACGGTCAAGATCCTACCTGCACGAAGGATGGCTACCACGCGTACGAAACCTGCTCGTTGTGTGATTTTTCGACTTACAGAGTCGCCGAGGCATTAGGACACCGAGAGGGTAGCTCCACGGAAGAAAACCGCGTCGAACCCACCTGTAGTACAAACGGCAGCTATGACGTCGTTATTCGTTGCACCGTTTGCAAAGAGGAAACTTACCGCGGTCATTTCGAGCTCGTTACAATTGCGCATACCGCCCAAGCTCCGGTTGAAGAAAACCGAGTGGAAGCCACTTGTAGCGCAGAAGGAAGTTACGACTACGTTACATATTGTTCCGTTTGCGAAACCGAACTCAGTCGTTCCCACATGACTATTCCGCTGAAAACTCACACCCCTGCCGACGCAGTCAAAGAAAACGTCGTGGAGCCGATTTACGGTTATAACCAAACAGGCACAGACGGCAGCTACGACGATGTCATCTATTGCAAAGATTGCAAAACGCTGATAACAAAAATACATCATACCGCAAAAATGACGCCGCAGGAATACTATTCTCAATACGATTATTTGGAGCTTTCCGCGACGGTGAACGCGCCGAAAAATCTCATCGATAACGGTGACGGAACGTATCTCTTATATGCCAAGACGAACGGTGGCAAAAGCGTACGTCTGTTGATCGAAGGCGAAATCGGCAACGTTGACGGTGGCTGGGGCAGTTTCGGCTCGTCCACGAAGCTCTATACGTTAGACGCGTTACCCGGAATAAACTTCCTCGATTACGAAGTAGTTTCCGCTCCTCAAAAAGATTTCACCCTACTGGGTTATTACAACCTGAACCAACAAACTTCCGTAGACAGTCCTAACGAACTGTTCAATGGAGGCGGCGGCTTTATCATTGGACAGAATCGCACCAAAGCCGATCAAGAAGCAAGCATGTATCCCGATTATTTATGCATGAACGGTTTTAACGTTTCTTTGGAAATCATAAGCTTGAAGATCTACTATTGCAACGTGATGAGTACGATAGACGATATCAAATTGAACACGAATCTCTACACGCAATCGTATTCGAAATCCTATCTTCCCGGAGATTGGTATGACGCCGTGATAGAACGTATTCCGAATGGAGACGACGTTTTTGAGCTTTTCGCATTCCCGTTGCAAATTCTTTTGAACAACCCCGAATGCCTTGCCGGAATAAACACCGTTTACCATGACTTACTCCCCATTACCGAAGACGTACATTTCGGCGATATCATCGACGCAAGCGGACAGGTCGTGAACAAAAACAACAGATTTTTGCAAAGCGGCGACAAGATCCAAGTAACCATCGGCAATTGCACCAGAAATTTGGAGTTATGCACGGAGCCGTTCCAAGGCGAACATTTATACGAAATCTCCCCTAACACCGTCATAAACTCTATCGGCACGCAGAAAATTTTGGTGGTTCCCGTCACGTTCAACGATCAGAAAGACCGCATCGATAACGCGTGGTTGGCGTCGTTGCGTGGTATGCTGGGCAACGTGATTGACGACGACGGCAACGTCACGACGTACGGTTTGAGCAACGGAACTTCCTCTTTGAGCGGATTCATGTCCACTTCCTCCTACGGAAAATTCACGACGCAATCGTACATCACCGAACCTTACGTCATCGACGGCAAGGGATCGGAATACTACGGCATTATGATGCCGAATTCGATATTCGACGATATCGCCGACTGGCTGAGCACATTGGCTATCGACAACTCGGCGTTCGATCAAAACAACGACGGATATTACGACGCCGTTCTGCTCGTCAATACACTCTATTACTTAGACGCCGGATACGACGGCTATGCTCGAATGGGTATGTCGGGTGCTTTCTGTTACCGGTACGGCTCCACGGCAGGCACGCATGAAAAGCCGACCATCAACACTTACATCAACGTCGCCACACTGCACCTTTACGAAACGAAAGACATCAACGAGAAAAACGCGGACGCGTCTACGCTCATTCACGAATTCGGTCACGTGCTTGGTTTGCAAGACTATTACGACGACGATAATATGAAAAATACCATAGGACGATTCGATATGGAAGCCGCCACCGTCGGCGACTGGAATTCCTACACGAAATACTTGCTCGGTTGGATCGATCCGATCGTCGTAGACGGCACGCAAGACGAAGTCGAGCTCACAATTTCGGCGTATTCGACGCACGGCGACGCGATTGTCGTTCACGCGCTCGGGCATACCCCCGTCGGCACGCCTTTTGACGAGTATATCATTCTCGATTTATTCGCGCACGACGGACTTTATGAAGCCGGCTCCGCACAGTTCGGATTATCGGAATCGGTCGGAGTGAGAATTTATCACGTAAATTCCGTATATGACATGAGGGTTTCCGAAGCGAAAGACGGCACGAAAACGATTTCCGCTTGGCCGCACCACAACGTAACGTCGAGTTCGAAGTACGCGTCGCAAGGCAAATACCTGTTGGAAATGATTCAAAACGGGAACGTCAACACCTTTATGGGAACGGAGTACGGCAAAACGTATGTGAGCGCGAAAGACTTGTTCTATACCGGCGATACGTTCTCGGTGGACGAATACGACAACTTCTTCTACAATGGAAAAATGGACAACGGCATGGACTTCGGATACACGATCACAGTGAAGAGCATTGTCGAGAACGGAGCGGATTCCACCGCAACCATCGTTATCTCCAAAAAAGCCTAAGTTTTCCCCGGGCAACGTTTCGTTGCATCATGACGGGAAAGGAAATCTGATTTTCCCTCTCAGTCTGTTTCACAGACAGCTCTCCCAAGGGGCGAGCCAAGGGCAACGTTCCGTTTCAATAAATTCGTTAAAAGAATGAAAGGAAAAAGGTAAAGGATAACAAAAGCCGCGGCGAGGAAAATTTTCTCGCCGCGGTAATTCGTTTGATTCGTTTTATACCTTTTACCCTTTCAAGCACACTATTTTTTATTCGTCGCGCTCTTTTTTTCGGAGCAACACCGCCGCCCCTAACAACGTCGGCACAACCACCAAACCGCCTATCGAACCGAAACAGCTCGTTTTTTTATCGTTCGACTCGGAATCGCTCGTCCCCGACGAATTCCCGACCGAACTACTCCCTTCGCCGCTCACGGAGCTACTCTCCGCAACCGAACTTTCGGACGACTCCCTCGAAGCCGAACTCTCCGGAATTTCGTTTTTCTGCCATTTTGCCGTAAGATTTATATTCGCCGTCACGACGTCCGTTTCGAAATTCCATTCGGTTTCACCGACGAACCAACCGACAAACGTAGAATTTTCATCGGGCGCAGTCGGCGTTTCGGGTTTTTTAATCTTTGAACCCTGCTTATACTCCGTGGCGTTTTCATCGTCGAAAGTCACGGTATAACGAGGAATCTTCGCCTCTTCGTCCACGACGTTTTCACCGAGGTTTTCTTCCGTCGTCACGTACACGATTACCGTCTTTGTCGTCGTATTGCCCGACGGATCGGTCGCCGTCACGGTCAGGGTATGCGTGCCCTCCGTCAGTGCGCCGCGCTTATCCAGTGCGCCTTCCGACCAAGTCTGCGTCACGATAACCGAGCCGCTGTTATCCGTCGCCTGAATCGTCAACACGGGAATCGTTCCGACCGTAGCGTACATTTCCGTCGTTTTCAGCTCGATAACGGGGGCTTCCCTATCCGCTTCGCGCACCACGAGCGTCACCGTGCGCGTACTCGTATTCTTATAATAATCCTGCGCAGTCATCGTCAGCACATACGTGCCCTGCACAAGTTTTCCGTTGCCGTCGAACGGCGTTTTATCCCAATCGTACGCCACGTCCACTTCGCGCGCCTCGCCGACGTCGTAAGCCGTCGCCGAAATATCCAACGTCGCGCCCTCGTTGGCGTAAATCGTATCCGCACCGTTATAACGAATTTCGGGCGCAACCCCGTCGTCCGCCTTGACGTTCACCTTGATTTCATCGATATAGAACGAAATTTTCGCCGCACTTCGTACACTGAACTCGAATTTATAAAGCTCCCCGTCCGCATCTGCGAGCGCAGAAAATTTGCTCGTTTTCGCAACAGTCACCGTCGTCCACTCCCCTTGCGGCGTGGGCGTGCTACCCGGTTGATAAACCCAATCGCTATTGACTTTGCCGGGGTATGCAATACGCGCCTGCGGTCTCGAACCCGTATTCGCGGAATTTTCGGGAACGTAAATGCGGAATTCCAAACTCTCGACCAAATCGATCGGAATGTTCTGCTCGGAAAAATCCAACAACACGCCGACGCTTGCGGATATGGGTTGCACTTCCAAAACCTGCCCGGTATATCCCGTCGGCACGTCTGCCGCCGCGGCGTCCTCCGCCGTATACGTCAACACCGCCGACGAACCATAACACACGTAACTGCTATCTTTCGTCGCCGCCGAATAGGAACAAGGAAACTCGTTCGCCACCGATTCCGCGCTTGCGAAAAACGAACTTGCGCCACCCATGTATGCGTTGATCGCCAAAAACGAACAAATCGCCGCCGCAAAAATACTCGCTTTTTTCATCATGCGTTCACCTCCTCCAAGAGAATGGAACGAATGCTGTCGATCTCGTCTTGCGTGACACCGATATCGAGCAAAAACCGCTCGATTTTGTCCGCAAAGGAATATGTACTCGGCAATGCTTTATAATTTTTGATATATCGATACAATCCGGTGAAAATATTTCCGACCAACGTATCGGGCAACGTGCCGTCCAAGCACCCCATTGTAGAGAAGAACGACGCTTCGTAATCCCTATACAAATCCGTTTCCCCTACCCCGAGCAACGCGTCGATCAAAAATGCCAGTGTACCCGTTCTATCGCGCCCGAGCGAACAATGTATGTAAATCGGATAGTTTTCGGGGTTAGCAAACGTTTGAATTTCTTTCAACAACGCTTCGCGATACGTCCCGTTCCAATACGTCTTATCGCTGCGCTCGGTGGAATCTATCCCCGTGCCGCCCGTGTAATACGATCCGCTCACGTTGACGAACGTCACACCGCTCCCCAAAGGCGATTCGGCTATCTCGCCGCGCAAATCGATGTCCGTTTTAATACCGTAGACGTTCAGCAACTTATTCTTGCCCGACTCCGTGACGTTATCCAACTTTCCGCCGCGATAGACCATTCCCTGCCGTACGCGATGCTTACCGTCCTCGGTGTAATAACCGCCTATATCGCGCGTATTCGACACGCCGTCCACCGACAGCGTACGCGGTAAGTAGGACGTTTCAAACTCGAATATCCGCGATTTTACCGCCTTATTTTCGAACCGCGCAATGACTTGGTAGTAATACTTCGTACCCATAAACAAGTCTTCTACGTCGAGCGTATTGTCGAGCGTCATATAACTCGTCGAATCGGACAAATCGGCATTCCTCGACAATTTCACGGTATAATACAGCGCGTTTTCTTCGCTTTCCCAAGCGAGCGTTACCGCTTTCGGCGCGTAATCGTCTACGCGAGCCACGTTCTCGGGGCCGAACCCCTCCGGCAAGTATCGTTTAGACAATAATTTCTGATAATTGGCGGAAAACTCCAAAAAGTTCCCCTGTAATAAATCCACCATTTCGTTCTCCTTCGGCTCAGCCGTTATCGTCGGTACGTATTCCGACGTCGCCGTCTCCGCGTTAGAGCGTCGCTCCGACGTTGTCGGCATCAGGACGAGCGAAGTAACCGTCGTCGCCGAAAGTAACAAAGCCAACAAAGTTTTCTTTTTCATCGAATGCTCCTTTTTTGTACAATAGCAAACGGCTCCGCAAGCCGTTTTCTGTATTATATCATGCAAACCTGCGGATGTCAATATCATTTTTTACGAAATCCGTGTCAAATTCCATACTTTTGTCCTCGGAGCGGTTCCACGCAAATTTTCTATTACTTTCCGTCCGCGTGAAAGATCAATCCAAGCGTTCCCGGTCCGCAATGCGCACCGATGACGGGTCCGACGGGTTGCACGTGAATATCCAAATCGCCAAAGCTTTCGCGGATCTGAGCCGCAAAAGCATCCGCCTCCTGTTCGCAATCCGCATGCATGACGCAGATCTTGTATTTCTCCAATTCCGTACCCTTTTTCTTTATGTAGTCAAGTAACATCGACAGCGCCTTTTTGAATCCTTTCGCCTTATCGATATTGACGATTTTTCCCTCATCGTTAAAGCACAAAATCGGCTTGATTCCGAGCAGGTTCCCGATGACCTTCGACACCCCCGAAACTCTGCCTCCGCGATAAAGATAGGTCAAATCGTTCACGACGAAATACACCGCCGTATGTGCGCATATTTCTTCCAAATATGCCGTCAACGCATCCATGGTAACTCCGTTTTTATATTGCAACGCGGCGTAATAAATCGCAAAACCACTCCCGAGAGAGATCATTTTCGTATCGAAATACCGAATCTCCCTTTCGGGATATTTTTCTTTCAACGCAGCAATCGCACTCTTCATGGCATTAAACGTACCGCTCATCTGATGAGAAAACGTGATATAATAAATATCTTCGCCGCGCGCCAAAACCGGCTCGAAATACTCCGTATACGCATACTCGTTCAACGCGGAAGTCTTCGGCGTTCCGCCCGCGCGCATATGATCGAAAAACGCCTTAAAGTCGGTATATTCTCCCATATCGTAAAAACGTTCTTCCCCGTCCATGACGTAAGGCATCCGAATTACGTCTAACCCGAGCTCCTTTACCGTCGTATGCCACAATTCGCAATTTGAATCACAAAATAACCGATACATATTCTCCAACCTGTCCGTTTTAACTTTTGTTTATTATATCACACATTTTCGAGATTGTCAATAGCAATAACAATATTTCTCGCCAAGAAAAAAATCCCTCATTCCTTTCGAAACAAGGGATTGCATTTATTTCAAGATGGAAACGGCGTCTCCGATTGTTTTCTCCAACGCTTCTCTGCCGTATTTGTCGACGTCGGCTTTGTTTTTTTCTCCGTGCGTCAAACACCCCGCGCCGCCGATACAGCCGCCGATACACGCCATGCCCTCGACGAAATTCCCGTCCAAAATATGTTTTCGAGCTTTCAACAGCGCGACTCGACACGCCTCGATCCCGTCGCAGGGAACGGCTTTCAGCTCGAAATCCAAATTCTGCTCTTTCAGACCTTGCGCGATCGCGTCGGACAATCCGCCTGAACGGGCAAAAATCCGCCCGTAATAGGATGCGTTGTCCAAAACCCCCTCTTCCAACGACGTAATATCCAAATCCTTACTGTCAAACAACGCCTGCAATTCCTCGAACGTCATCACGGAATCCACGTACGGTTTCACGCTGTCGAGCTGCATTTCCGCTTTTTTCGCCGTGCAAGGTCCGATAAATACGACTTTCGCATTCGCGTCCGTACTTTTAATGTATTTCGCGAGCGTCGCCATCGGCGAAAGATTATGCGAAACGAACGGCAACAATTCAGGAAATTCCGTTTGCACGTACCGTACGAACGCCGGACAACACGAACTCGTCAAGAATCCTTTTTCGGCAAGCTCCGCAGACTCCGCCTGCGCGACCATATCCGCGCCGAGCGCAACCTCGATGACGGTATAAAAGCCGAGCTCTTTCAAACCCGTTATTACTTGTCCGAGCTTCGCATACGTAAACTGACTGGAGATGGACGGCGCGACGATAGCGTACACTTTATACGCCTCGTTTCGGTTGCTCTTTTTGATCAAATCGATGACGTCCAAAATGTACGATTTATCGGTAATCGCACCGAACGGGCATTGATATACGCACGCGCCGCATTGAATGCACTTATCGTTATCGATTTTCGCCTCTTGATCCTCACCTGTAGAAATCGCCTTGATTTTACAAGCGTTCTGACAAGGGCGTTTGCGGTTGGTGATTGCCGAAAACGGACAAACTTTTGCACACAAACCGCAATCCACGCATTTGGATTTGTCTATATGCGCCACGTGGTTGGTGTCGAACGAAATCGCGCCTTTTTTGCACACGTCCTCGCAACGGTGCGCCATGCAACCGCGACAGGATTCCGTCACCTCATACCCTGCGGCAGGACACTCGTCGCAGGCGATATCGATAACCTCGATCACGTTGGGATTTTCTTTATCGCCGCCCATGGCGATTTTCACAAGCTCCCCGATGATCGCGCGCTCCTTATACACACAGCAACGCATGGTAGAGACCTTGCCCGGAACGATGAGTTTCGGGATATCCAACACGCTTTCCGTCAATGTATCGTCCCACGCGTGCCTCGCGACTTCGCGCAATACCTTATATTTCAAGTGCTGTACTTTTGTATCGAACTTTCTCATAATTTCTCCTTAGAAGTAGCTCACCTTGATGCGTTTTCCCATTTGTTTTAAGTACGCCGTCAATTTCTCCACTAAATTCATTTTTATGGAAAAATTGATAGGCAATTCGGGATTTTGGTGCGCCGGATTGATCGCTCGCCCCACGTAAAAATTGATATCCGTCGCTTCCTCGAACAGCAACCGACAAATTTGCGACGCGCCGTCCTTTTGAAAACTCCAATGCTCGTATTGTTTATTTTCGCCTAAATAATCTTTGGCGTACTCCACTACTTTATTGACGGTAATGACGCCTTCCGTCACCAGATCGGCCCCTTCCAACTCCGCAATCGGCGGAACGTCGCCGCTCTCAAAATTAAGGCTCGCCCGAAGCGGCTTACCCAGATACTTTGCCGCAATCGAAGAAGTCGTACCGCCGCAAACGATATGCTTCCCCTCCTTGGAAAAGAAGAGCGACATCATGCGGTCGGCGTCGTCACGATTGGACGGAGGACCGAACAGCAAATTCATCGGCTGACGTTTTCGCACTTTTACCACGCACGCCGTCGCGTCGTCGCCCGGCTGATACCCGTACAGTTTGTTGCACTCGTCCACAAGAATGGTGGAAAGATTCTTCGCCGTGTAGCCGGCAATGGTCAACACGCGCATGAAATCGATGATTTCCTCCCGTTTCCACCCGAAGTTATACACATTTCCGATTCCGGCGTGCGGACAGCCGTCGCTCATGGCGATGAACACGTCGTTCTCTCGCAGGGAAATCACCGATTTGTATATTTTCTTTCCTCCGATATGCATTTCCTTCTTCGGATACTCGTAGTTGTAATCGTCGCGGAGCAATATCACGTGCGGATTATCGAACTGCATGATTTCTGCCGTCACGTTATTTTTGATATGCAGAATGGTAAACGTCGAATACGCAACACCGCGCACCGAACACACGGGCAAAGTCGCCGCAATCGTTTCCACACAATCTTCCAAAGGCAAGCCTTCGGCAAGCATGGTGGAGATGATTTTAGACGTCAACGTGGACAAAATGCTTGCTTTCACGCCGCTTCCCAATCCGTCCGACAAAACAATAACGACGGAGTCCTCGCTCGGTTCGACGATATCCACATGGTCGCCGCAAAGCTGCTCCCCGTAATGGTTGATACTTTTATAGCCGATTTCCACACACAGATCATTCATCGGTGATCGACTCCTTCAATTTCGCGAGCGCGATTTTCGTTTCCGCCGCCGTTTCGCCGAGCAACGAAGCAATCTCCTGCACGATTCGCATTTGTTTTTCCACGACCTTGTCGGCAACTTCTACCGTCTGCGCGCGAATATCCTCTTTCTTCGCGCGTTCCTTTTCCTCGTCCGTCACGTCGCGCATGATACACACGAGCAACCTCGACTCGGAATCGTATATCACCGAACGTTCCACGTATTTCTTATATTCTGCGAGATAAATGCGCTCTCCGCGCACGCCACGCCCGGTTTTTAAGACGCTCTTAAAGATGCCCGGTTCGAGAATGCGAATGACGTTCTCGCCGAGCACGTCGTTTTCGGATCGGATATTCATAATTTTCATCGCCGAAGCGTTGATCTGCTGCACTTCGAGATTCTCGTTCAAAACGATCAAGCCGTTCGGAGAATTATTTACAATCGTATCGGAGAAATTCTCCGCTTTTTCCTTCAAGAAGGGCAAGCACATCGAAATCTCCGCCTTGCCCTGACAAACGGCAATGGCTTTTTCCCGACAAGTATCGTAGCCGCAAGAACCGCAATTCAATTCCTGCGCGGTGTTGAATTTTCCCATTTGACGGAGCGTGCTCGCAATTTCTGCCTCCGACGGCATTGCAAGCTTATGCGCGATATTCGAAAAATGCTTTTTCAGCTCCGCCGCCGCAAGTTGCGTCACTTCGAAATCTTTCTTTCCTGCGAAATTCGCCACCGACATATACGCCTTCACGGGCGCAGAACGATGATACTTTTCCATGATCGGACCGCCGACGCAACTGCCTGCGCACGCCGACATTTCTATAAAACACTTGTGAATTTTGCCTTGTTCGATATCGCGAAGCGCGGCGATACAGTTTTCCGTTCCGTCTATCGCGAGATAATCATATTCGGTCAGCTCCTGCGTCATCGTCTTCAGAATCCCACCCGTCGTCGGGAAAAAACGCGCCCGACCGTTTTCTTCCGTTTCTACGCCCGTTTCGAGCGTCACTCTCTCCGCGCGCAACCATTCCGTCAATTCCTCAAACGTCAATACGGCGTCTACGATTCCCTCGTAATACTCCGCCTCGTCCTTTTTGGCAACGCACGGACCGATAAATACGGTTTTCGCGTTCGGAATACGCCGTTTGATATCCTTGCAATGCGCCTGCATGGGCGACACGACGTCCGCCAAATACTCCAACGCGGACGGGAAATATTTCTGTATCAACAAATTCACGGAATGACAACAAGAAGATATCACGATATCTCGCTCCTCTTCTTTTAACATACGTTCGTATTCCGCCTTGACCATGGTCGCGCCTATCGCGGTTTCCTCCACGTCGTAAAACCCGAGCCGTTGCAAAGCGCGTCTCATCGCCTGCACGCCCACGCCCTCGTAGTTGGCGATAAAGGAGGGTGCTAAGCTGACGACAACCGGATCGTCGCTCTGCAAAAACACCTTGACTTTTTCCGTTTCCGAGGCGATTTCTTTGGCGTTTTGCGGACAAACCACGAAGCATTGTCCGCATAAAATGCACTCGTTGCCGATGATATGCGCTTGATTGCCCGAAAAACGAATAGCTTTCACCGGACAATGCCGAATGCATTTATAACAATTCTTACAATTCGATTTTTTTAGAGTCAAACAATTCGGCATACCTTACTTCCTTTCGCACCTGCTTAAAATCCGCTTTTCGAAAAACGTCTGAAACTCGTCCTTCGTTATCCCCGGATAGATGTCGTCGTCCACCTGAACGGTCACGCCGATCCGATTACATTGCCCGAGACAAAAACTGCCCATGAGGACGACTTCTCCCTCTAATTGCCGTTTCTCCACCTCTTTTTGCAATATTTCCACAATTTCGTGCGAGCCTTTAATATGGCAGGAACTGCCAATACAGATTTTGACGATAACCATGGCTTTATACCCTGCTCAAAACGTTCGTCGCGAAAAATTCCGCAACGTTTTCCGGCGTTACGGAACAGAACGTATCGTCCACGCTTACGCAAACTCCCTGCTGGCATTTGCCCATGCAAAACGTTCCGCCGAGCTCCACGCTGTTCTCCAAGCCGTGTTCCGCGATTAAACGTTTGATCTGTTCCACTACCTGACGCGCGCCCTTGATATGGCAAGAGCTGCCGATGCAAACGGTTATTTTCATTTTTTTGTCCTCACTGTTGAATTCAGTCTGTGTTTATTATATCATTTCCCTGTAAAAAAAGCAATAAATAACGCTCCTTTTCTGCGTCTCGAACGAAAAAAAGAAAGAATTCCTGAAAATTCTTTCCTTTTTAATGAATGATTCGTTGTATTCTTTGCTTATTTCACGCCGTTTGCTCTATCCAAACGCAAGTTGCGGATATACACGAAAATGTTGCACGATACGACTAAGAGGTTGATTATGTATACGTAGAAAGAGAACGTGCTCCAAACGCCACCGCCAAATCTAACCACTTTCGCGATGATGCCTGCGACGTAACCAGTCATAATCAAGATCGTAAAAGGCAAGCTCATTCCCTTCGTCGTTCCTGCTTTATACGCCTTAAGAATATTCATCGGCCACGAACACACGAAGCAAATCAACATAAGTGTTTCAAAAAATTCTGCCATTGCTCAATCTCCTTGATATTGTATTTACTCCAAATATTATAGAGAATTTTTTTCGAAATGTCAACCTTATTACCTATCGAAACGAAAATCCCGAAAAAGAATTTTCACGAAAACAAACGAAACGCCCTTCAAAAGCCGCGTCCGACTTTTCAAGAGCATCTTTTCTCATTCTATTGCGAGTGTCAATCGCCGAAACAAACGCCCATCGCCTTCGCCAACGTAACCAACTCGCCTTCGGGCGGTACGTTTTTCGTCTTCTGCCCGATAACGTCCTCCAAGGATACGTCCACGATCTTATCGCCCTGCAACGCAACCATTCTTCCGAAACCTCCACGCATGCAAAGCTCTACCGCCGCATACCCGTAGCGCGAGGAAAGTACTCTGTCGTGCGCCGTAGGCGTTCCGCCGCGCTGTATATGCCCGAGAGTCGTCGCACGCGCCTCCGAACCCGTCATTTTTTCGAGCTGATCCGCAAGCACCGCTCCGATACCGCCCAAACGCACGGAATCCGCGCTGTCTTCGATAATTTTGGAAACGACCTGTTTGCCGTCCAAAGCTTTCGCGCCCTCGGAAACGGCAACAATGGAGAACTCCTTGCCCTGCGCTTTATCCTCCTTGATTTTCTCTGCAACTTTTGCGATGTCATAAGGGATTTCGGGAATCAAGATCACGTCCGCCGCGCCTGCAATGCCTGCATGCAACGTCATCCAACCTGCGCCGCGCCCCATAATCTCCACGACCATGATGCGATGATGCGACATACCGGTCGTACGTACTCTGTCCAACCCGTCCGTGGCGATGCTGATCGCAGTATCGAACCCAAACGTATAATCCGTCTCAGCCAAATCGTTGTCGATCGTCTTCGGAATCGCAATGACGTTGACACCTTTGCGGGAGAAATCGCGCGCGGAAGTCAGCGTACCATCGCCGCCCAAAATAAACAATGCATCGATACCTGCCCCCTTCAAATGCTCCACCGCGACGTCGGAAACGTCCTCGTAGGTAAGCTTACCGTTTTCATCGCGGACAAAATTTCCCTCCGCATCTTTCACGGGATATTGGAACAAGTTATCCTTGTTCGAGCTGTACAAGATCGTACCGCCTTTCGTGATGATTTCGTCCACGTCTACCAAACCGAGCGATATAAAATCGCCGTGGTACAAACCGTGATAACCGTGGCGAACGCCGACCACCTCTAAACCGTATTTAGAAATCGCCGTCTTTACAACCGCGCGAATTACAGGGTTCAGACCGGGACAATCTCCGCCGCCCGTCATAATCGCAATCTTGTGTATCTTTTCCATATTCTATTACTCCTCTGATAGTATTTTTCGTTTTTCTCAAAAGTATTCCCCGTCAGCGAATTTCCAACGCCGCCTTCGCTTCCTCTTCGCGAATGCGACTCTTGCGCTCCAACTCGCAAAATCTGCCGTTCATCGCCATCAATTCTTCATACGTGCCGACCTCTACCATCTTGCCCTCTTCCATCACCACGATCCTGTCGGCGTTTCGGATAGTAGAAAGCCTATGCGCGACGATGAACGTCGTACGTGCGTTGACCAATTTATCGATTGCCTTTTGCACGTGATATTCCGACACGTTGTCGAGCGCGGACGTCGCCTCGTCCAAAATCAAGATTCGCGGATCGCGAATCAACGCGCGTGCAATGGAAATTCTCTGTTTTTGACCGCCGGAAAGCTTGTCGCCGTGTTCCCCGACCTGGGAATCGACGCCGTTCGGCAACGTTTCCAAAAACTCCTTAATGTTCGCGTCTTCCACCGCGTGTTCGAAATCCGCCTCGCTGTATATATTCAATCCGTAGGTGATATTTTCCCGTATAGTCCCCGAAAACAGAATGCTGTTCTGCGGCACGACGGAGATGAATTTTCGATACGATTGCATCGACATCGCAGACATGGGTACGTCGTCCACGTAAATTTCACCAGAAGTCGGCGACAACAAACCGATGATCAGATTCATTACCGTGCTCTTTCCTGAACCCGACGACCCGACAATGGCAATACGCTCCCCGGCGCGCACTTTTAAATTGAAATCGTTCACGACGGGTTTCTCCGAATCGGGATAATGGTAACACACGTGGCGGAATTCCACCCACCCCTCGAGCTTCTCCAACTTCACGTCGTTGTCGTGTTCTTCGTCCTCGTTTTTCATGATTTCCGCGATAGAACTGACCGCTTCGTTTCCCGAAACAAACGACGGGTACACGGCAATCAATGTCATTACGGAGCCGCTAATCGTCGAAAACAGCGACTGGAACAACACCACTTCCCCGGGCGTCATCAAATCCTTGAGCGCAAGCACGACGCAGAACGCCAAGCAACCGAGAGAAAACAATTGCGAGCATACCCACGACGCCGAACCGAACGCCGCATTCGTCTTATCCAATCGCAATCCCGATTGCGTCACCGCGTTGATCTTCTCGCCGACAGCTTTGCCTTCCACGTCGACCAGTCCGTGCGACTTCGTCAACGACATCATTTGCAACGTCGTCGTCAATTTCGCGGACAACTGCTCGTTGTCTTTTCGAAGTCTTTTACTGTATTTCTTCAAATGATTTCGAAAAGCCAAAGAAACGAATACGTATACGGGAATCACCACGACGAAAAACACCGCGGCGATCGGATTTTTCCAAACGGCGATGATCGCCGAGCCGATCGCTCCGATAAGTACTTGCAAAAAATGCTCGATTACCGTACGATAATAAGCCTCCACGCTGTCCAAATCTCGTAAGATTTTCGATTGAATTTTTCCCTCTTCGATTTCTCGATGATAGGTAATGGAAAGTTTTTGCAACTTTCGAATCACGCTTTGCTTGATCTGTGCGGAGCGCGTACGAATTGTCTTATTCAAAATGCGCAAACGCCACATCGTTACGGGTATATTTTGCACCAGCAACACGACGCTGATAATTGCGTCTATCAACAATCGCAACGCCATATTCTCCGGTCTGTTCGTAATCAAATCGATTACGTCGCTGGTGATCAGCGGCAACGCCCAAACGGGAGCATATTGAAAAAGATATAAAAAACACGACCAAAAAATGGGGCGTATATCTTTCTTGAGCAACTGACCCATCAAGCCTTTCCCTTTCTTTGCGCCCGTTTTCGTGGGAATACCCTGGAAAAAGTTCTCAAAATCGGGAATTTTGTTGTTTTCGTGTCTTTTTTGCGTCTGTTTCGGTTTCGTTTTTTTCTCAATCGTCTTTTGCATAAAAGCACCTCCGCCTTCCCTATGCTTTTCTTTTCGATGAATGGAAACGTGTTATATTCGATTGTACTACTATTATACCTTATTTTTTCCTTTCCGTCAAAGGAATTTGCCACAATTTTTAGTATTCTTGAATCAATATTTTAGAATATACCACCGCCTATTATCGCTTTTTAGCATACAAAACCAAAAACACCACCGAACGGTTCCCCAAGCTTGCGCTTTCCGCTCGTCCCGATTCCTGCACGTATGCGCAACCACGCACTTTTCGGATTCTTTTGATTTGTAGAGAAAGTGTTACGCAAGTTAAATCGCTTTATTTCCTAAATAAATCCTTAAACGCTTTCACAAGCTTTTGGTCGGCAGCAAACCGGCAATCACACGAAAATCTTCTTTTTATTTCTGCTAACGCTACAATATCCTCTCCTATAAACAGTATAACATAGATTTTTTATTTGTCAATAGCGCACTGCCACTTTTTTTGCAAAGCATATAAATCGTTTGTATAGCATAATCCGAACCTCTCGACAAAAGATTTTTGGGAAAAAGAAGAAATCTACCTTTTCTTTTCTCTCTTATCTCTTCTCTGGAAAAGTCGCGCGAGAATTTTAGAGAAAAACGAAGAGTGAAAAGTGAAAAACGAAGAGAAAAAGAAAAAGCCGCCTGAGCGACTTTTCTTTTTGTCAAGTAACTATGAAAGAGATAATTTTTCATTTTTACGTATAGCCTCATACTGCCACATATTAATAAACATAATTAAGTTTCATTTTCAATTTTTAATTTGGATAATACCTTCCAATTATTAGATTTTAATCCCATTAGTATTATTATTTTCTCGTTGTTTAATAGAAAACATCCATC
>CAYZOF010000021.1:0-23842 GCA_964479935.1 uncultured Clostridia bacterium
TTGGTAGGCACAAACATTTCTGTTTCCCCGATAATCGCATTTATGTACTCCATTCAACCCTCCTCGTCGGGGAAATATAAAAGTCCCTTCACTTATTAGAGAAAATCAAGGGGGTACTTGACGGTCTATTTTTAATTTTTTTCAAAAAATTTTTTCAGCCGCTTATAAATGCGTTCCATACGCTTGGAAATAGCCGATTCGTCCACACCTTCACGTTCGGCTATTTCGCGTTGCGTTACTCCGTTAAAATAAACTTCCATTAGAAGATCTTTTTGTTCAGGCAATAAGTTGTCTAACGCTTTATGTAAATTCTCTAACCGTAGGTTTTTAATGCGCTCGATCTCCGCATTCGCGATTGTTTCTTCCACGTCGTTTTGTTCGTCCTCGAAGTCTCGACCCGCTTCTATAATTCCTTCAAGCGACTTTGAGTAATACTTTTCGTATGCGTCGTTGCGCCATTCTTCCCGTAAGCTCTCGCGGTATTGCTTTGCAATTTCTTCAGAAACCTCAACCGATACTTTTTTGCCCTGTGCGTTAATGAAATAAATCTTTGCCATGAGTGAAACCCTCCGATTTTGATTTTTGTTTTTGAAAAATCGCTATCGGCGGATTTCTCCTTTAATGAAAAAAGCCACCGATAACGGCGACTAAACCGTTACGGGTGGCTTTAATAAAAAAAAGAGTTTGACATCAGGAATAAACCCCGTAAAAAGGTTTAGTCCTGCGTCAAACTCTACTCGCTTATAGTTGCGGATTCAGATTATATTTGCAGAAATTATAATATTCAGTTGTCGTACATCAATTATTTTACATAAGTATTCGCAATGCCTATCCTATTGTTTCAAGGGTTATAACTGCGCCAAACCGCACAAATCGTGCTTATGCTCATTATATAATATTTAGAACTGCATATTTTGACACTTTATAACTGAATAATGGTTTTAATGTAAAAAGAGAAATACCTTATTGGCATTTCTCATTCCTCGTCTTTCGGTTTACTTAATAATTTAATCGAAACACTACCGTCTTTCAAATTTATCAAATATCGTCTATGACATTTTTCGCATTTTAGAATCAATTCCTCTGCTGATATTGCTTGGAACAACTCCTTGTCGCATCTCAAACAGCGAACATGACTTTTGGGTTTATCTGCTTCTGTGCTTCTTGGGTTATCCATAAAGGACTCCTCCTATGTATTATGACAGTATATCTTTTCTTGCCTCCACTTTGAACGCTACACTTTTTAGATATTAGTTATCCTGACCGTAATAAGCATCTTTCCCATGCTTACGAGTGTAATGCTTATCAGCGATGTATTGCGGAAGCTGATTTTTACCGCCGATCTGTTCTGTAACAAACGCCATTTTTGCGACTTCTTCCGTAACAGTTGCGTGGTAAACTGCCTCGTCTGCGTCTTTTCCCCAAGCAAAAACGCCGTGATGAGCTACAAGGCAAGCGGGTATTGCAACCACGTCTTTATCATTGAACGTTTCGTTAATTACAACGCCCGTATTTTTTTCGTATTCGTCCATCTCGCTTGGTTCAAGATTCCTTGCGCAGGGTATATCTTCGTAGAAATAATCCGCGTGCGTTGTGCCGTATGCGGGAATAGCTCTTTCTGCCTGTGCAAACGCCGTGGCATAAGTCGAGTGCGTATGCACTATTCCGCCTAATTCTTTGTGCGCCTTATAAAGTTCCAAATGCGTGGGTGTATCGCTCGACGGGCGGTATTTACCCTCTATGAGCTTGCCGTCCAAATCGACCACTACCATATCTTCGGCTTTCATACCGCCGTACTCTACGCCGCTCGGCTTTATTACGACGTAGCCGCTTTCACGGTCTATCGCCGACACGTTGCCCCAAGTAAAGAGAACAAGTCCGTATTTTACTAAATCAAGGTTGGCTTTTAATACTTTTTCTTTCAGTTCTTCAAGCATAGTTACACCTTCGCCGCCGCTTGTGCCGTAGCCAAATACTTCTTATATCCGTCAAGAAATGCTTTGCATTTGGCTTTTTCTTTATCGTCGGCTGTTACGGTTGTCTTTTCAGTATCTGCAAAAATGCCTTTCAGGTATTCCGGCAAAGTAATACCGTTTTCCAAAGCGAATCCCGCAAGTAAAGCGATACCCCATGCGCCGCCTTCGCCCGCGTTTTCCATAACGGTTACGGGCGCGTTAAGTACCGCGCTCGTCGCGGTTTGTCCTATGCCTTCCGTCTTATAAAAGCCGCCGTGCGCCATTACGCTGTCTATCTGCACGTTCTCTGATTCGAGAATATCTTTGCCGAGCGACAAAGCGGCAATAGCCGAATAAATCTGCGCTTGCATAAAGTTTGCAAGATTAAGTTTGCCGTCGCACGGGCGTACAATAAGGGGCGCGCCCTTTTCCGTATCGGCAAGCGGTTCTCCCGCAAGGTAATTGTACGCCGCAAGTTTACCTACTTCACCGTCGCTTTCGGCGGATTTGCCGAATAAACGCCCGTACAGCTTATCTTTGGAAATATTACCGCCGAACAGTCTTATTACTTCGTCAAACAGGTTTACCCATTCGTTTATTTCCGTCGTACAGTTGTTGGTATGTACTAATGCCGCAGGATACCCGTCTGGCGTGGAAATAATATCTATTTGTTTATAATAATTTTTGAGTAGTTTTTCCAAAACAACGGTCATATTTGCCGCAGTTCCGCTTGATACGTTTGCCGTTTTAGGCGCGACGGAATTTGTCGCTATCATGCCCGTTCCCATATCCCCTTCGGGCGGACAGCATATTGCGCCCGCTTTCAGCTTGCCCGATTGATCCAAATATTTCGCGCCTTCTTCGGTCAGCTTACCCGCATATTCTCCCGCAAGCAATACCTTCGGTAAAAGACTTTTTATATCTCCCGATATAAGTTCGTTATACTTTTCAATTCGGGTTTTATCGTAGTTGTTGCCGTCAAGCGGAAACATACCGCTTGCATCGTCCGCGCCGAGTACGTTTTCGCCCGTCAAAAGAAAGTGAACGTATCCCGCAAGCGTTTGCAAATGCGCCACCTTATTAACGTGTTCTTCCTTATTCAATACCGCTTGGTAATAATGCGTGGCACTCCACCTTTGCGGCATATTGAATTGCAGTTTATCTGTAAGAATTTCCGCCGCCTGCGCCGTCGTGGTATCTCGCCACGTTCTGAACGGAACGAGCAAATTCCAATCTTTATCGAAAGCAAGGTATCCGTGCATCATAGCTGATACGCCGATAGCGTCTAACCGCGTGATTGTTTTTCCGTAATTTTTTACAAGTTCTTTATAGCAACTTCTCACTCCGAGTTTTACTTTTTCCATCGGATACGTCCAATGACCGTCAACGTAGTCGTTCTCCCACTCATAAGAGCCTTTTGCAAGAACTTTGCCGTTTTCGTCAATCAGCACCGATTTAATTCTCGTAGAGCCGAGTTCTATTCCCAATATAGCTTTACTCATTGAACGGATTCTCCGTAGAATATTTTTCCGTTTGGTTGTAGCCTATCTTTTCAACGCCGAGATACTTGAACACCTCGAACAGCTCTTTGCCGAAATGCCCGAACGCCACCGCGCCGTGATGCGGGAATCCGTTCTCTATAAGAACGTGGCGGTAAAACCTGCCCATTTCTTTAATGGCGAATACGCCTATTCCGCCGAAAGACTGCGTTGCCACGGGCAGAACTTCGCCCTGCGCTACATATGCGTATAAGTGATTGTCCGCAGTACTCTGCAAGCGGTAGAAAGTTATGTCGCCGGGGGCAATGTCGCCCTCTAACGTTCCGTTGGTTACTTCGATAGGAAGGCTTCTCGCCATAATCTTCTGATATTTCATTTCGGGCTTGCAGATTTTGCTTGCGCAGGTGTTTCCGCAGTGGAAGCCCATAAACGTGTCCGTGAATTTATAATTATACTTGCCCTTGATGCTTGCGTTGTACATATCTTCGGGCACAGTGTTGTTTATGTCGAGCAGCGTTACCGCGTCGCCAGACACGCAAGTGCCTATGTATTCGGAAAGACAGCCGTAAATATCCACCTCGCAGGATACGGGTATTCCCCTGCCCGTAAGTCTGCTGTTCACGTAGCAAGGCACGAAACCGAACTGAGTCTGGAATGCGGGCCAGCACTTCCCTGCAATAGCTACGTACTTTTTACTGCCCTTGTGCGCTTCTATCCAATCTAAAAGCGTTAATTCGTACTGCGCGAGCTTTGCGAGTATTTCGGGCTTTTTATTGCCTGCGCCGAGTTCCTTTTCCATATCCTTTACTACTTCGGGTATGCGCTTATCGCCCGCGTGCTTATTAAACGCTTCGAACAAGTCCAGCTCGCTATTCTCTTCGATTTCAACGCCGATATTGTAAAGCTGTTTAATGGGCGCGTTGCAGGCAAGGAAGTTCATAGGGCGCGGTCCGAAAGAAATAATCTTTAAATCTTTAAGTCCCGCCAAAGCCCTTGTAACAGGCACGAAGCCGTGAATTAAATCAGCGCAGTATTCCGCATTGCCTACGGGATATTCAGGTATATACGCCTTGACGTTACGCAGTTTAAGGTTATATGAAGCGTTGAGCATACCGCAGTATGCGTCGCCCCTGTCGCCCGACAAAACGCCGATATTTTCTTCCGCCGCCGCGCAGAACATTACGGGACCGTCAAACTTTTGCGCAAGCATCGTTTCGGATATTTCGGGACCGAAGTTGCCGAGATACACGCAAAGTGCGTTACAGCCGTTTTGCTTTATATCTTCGAGCGCCTGCATTGCCTGCACTTCGCTTTCCACTATGCAAACAGGGCATTCGTAAATATCTTTTTTACCGTACTTCTTTTCGTATGCGGCAACGAGCGCCTTGCGCCTGTTGACTGATAAACTTTCGGGGAAACAGTCCCTACTTACCGCCACGACACCGATTTTAATTTCAGGTACGTTATTCATTTTGAATTCCTCCGATTAAAGATTTATTTCTTCAATGTTATTAGAACGACGTCGTTCGTTCCGATAGTAAGTTTGATGTTTGTCGTTCCGTTTGCGGATTCAAACGGCATTTCATCTTCGCAAAGCCTTGTTGTTTCTTTGATTGCCTTTACCTGCTCACGAGTCAGCAAATCAGGTTTACCAGCTTTTACCCATTCTGCTTTCGGATTACAATGCTCGTCATCGATATATTGCGCTGTTACCGTCTTTGCCGAAGCGTTCAACAATATTTCAACTTCTGTATTTTCGTGCTTATTGTAATCGCCGTCCTGCGCCCAAATAAGAACTTGAGTATTGTTGCCGTCGGTAAAGGCGGCATATTCCACGGCGTTATCTTTACTTACGGGTAAAGCAAGTCGCTTCCCGTATAACTGCGAAAGTATTTTGAACGCCCAAAAATTCGGCTTGGGAATCCCGTCGTTATTAACAAGTCCGAACCCTCCGTGGAAAGGTTTTCCCAACATAAACTGTTCTTCGTACACGTCCGAACAGCACCAAAACATATATCCTTGTAATTGGTTTTGTAAGTCCATACATGATTTTATAATGAAAGCCGCCGAATACTTTTCGTCGTGAACGGGCGAAGCAAATACCGCCATTGAGTTCCATTCCGTAATGAATAAAGGCTTATCTTCCGCTTCGTTTCTCGCTTTATCGTCGAGAGTTTTTAATATGCCCTTTGTCCACGTTTTGTAAATTTCGGGACGAAAAAACATCTCCGTCATAGTATCGGTCAAATCTACGCCGTTCTTTGCGGAATGCTTTGCAATGGACATCATACGGAAAGCGTCCTTTGCCGTAAACGAATTGCCGAACGCGTCGCCCGGATAATGATGCGTGGAAACAAAATCGTAAGGCACATTATTCCTTTTACAGTAATCCGTAAAATCTTTAATCCATAAACACGCAGATGACGACGGACCTCCTACGCGCAACTTATTATCTATGGATTTTACGGCGCGGGCTGTAACTTCGTATAATTTGAAATAATCTTTTTGCTTGCCCTTAAAAAAGATTGCAAGATCGGGCTCGTTCCAAACTTCAAAATACCAACTTTCCACTTCTTCTTTTCCGTAACGATTGAGTAGAAAAGTAATAAACGATTTAATGAATTTTGCCCATTTGTTCAGATTCTTCGGTTGAGTAATATTATTCAGATAACGGATACCTGTTTTCTTACCGCTTGCAAGCGCGCTCGGCATAAAGGACAGTTCGATAAACGGTTTCATACCGCAAGCAAGAACATTATCGTAAACAAGCGCCGCTTGCTTGAAATTTATCTCTTTGATGCTCTTTGAATGCGGAACGGCTTTGAACGGCTTATAGTCTGACAATCTTTGATAGCACAACATATCGTCATCGAAAATGCCGTGAAAACGGATATACTTAATTCCAAGCTCGTCGTGGACAAGCCGAGCGTGTTCACATACGTCTGTACGGTGCATCTGAAAGGCGTGATCGTTACCTACACCGAATTGCCAAGAATAATCGGTAGCTACCGTATTCGCATTTTTGTCTATCACGATTTTCATACACACCTCACAAGGACTTTTACTATCTGTTTAACGCTATGTTGCAACGTGGCTTTTGAAATCTTTCCTTGTCTTACTGCTTTCATTAACAGCCTGTAATACTTTTTACTGCCCGGCGTAAGTAAATTCATACCTGCATTTATCATCTTGATACTGTCCGCCGTATCGTAAGAACCCCAATCTGTCATAATAAATCCGTCAAATCCCCACTCTTCACGCAATAAATCGTTTAGCAAAACGGAATTTTCGCTTGGATATATACCGTTTACGGGGTTATAAGAAGTCATTACGCAAGCAGGCTTATAAAGAGCAAACGCTTTATCAAATACGCGCAAGTATAGTTCCCGTAACGTGCGCTCGTCGATAATGCTGTGAGCGGACTTGCGCTCGAATTCCATACCGTTGGCAATGAAATGTTTATATGTTGCTTTAACGCCGTTTTCTTCCTGCCCTTTCGCCTGATACGCCATAAGCGTTCCCGCAAGGATAGGATCTTCCGAAAAGTATTCGGGGTGTCTGCCGCACAAAATGTTTCTGTGTAGATTACTGCCCGGACCGAGATTGATTGCTATACCGAACTCTTTGGATTCCTTTGCAAGCACCTTCCCCACTTCGTAAGCAAGCGTTTTATTGAACGTGCCTGCAAGCAAATTGCTCGACGGGAATCCCGTAGTCAAGCTATTTAAATTTACGCTGCAATTACCGTCGCTCATATAGAGCGTAGGAATACCGAATTTTTTACTGTGGGCGAGTTTACCTGCCGCGCCGCTCAATTTGGGCTTCCAACAAGAACCGTTGCATACGGTAAAATCGACAAGCTCACGCATGGAAAATTGCGAAACAAATTTATCGAGCTTGGATATATCTTTCTTTACCTCATCAAGCGTAATTATCGCGCCTTTGTGTTTAGGCAAGTTCGCATAACTGCGTTTCGTATATTTTGCAGCTACGGCAATACATTGTTTGCTTTCGGTTATTTTCGATCTTTCTTTAACCGTACCGTTTTCGTCAATAGAGCCTACTTCTTCCTGCGGCACGCATACCGAAATAGTCTTTTCGACAACTCTATCCTCATCGAGATTAAACCCGTACACTTTTTCAGCCGTTTGAATGCTACCGCCGACAAATACGCTGTAACTGCCTTTTTCTAAAACAAACGCTTTCAGCTTGTCGTCGTATGCGGAAAAATCTTTAACGGGTATTTCCAGCGCAAGCGTTTCAGTAGCACCCGACTGCAAATTCTTTGTCTTATCAAATCCACATAAAGCTCTACGCGTTTTTACGAGCCTACCTCTCGGGCTTTCAACGTAAACAAGAACGGAAGTTTTACCGACCGTTGTTCCCGTGTTCGTAACATCAGCATTTACATTAAGCAAATTTTCTTCAAACTGTACCGAAGTTTTTATGTCAAATTCGGTATAAGATAAACCGTGACCGAACGGATACGCAACCTCTTTCTCGTATGTATCAAAATAGCGATAACCAACGAACTGTCGTTCCTCGTAAAAAATCATCGCCCCTTTCTTCTTTCCGTCGTCAGTGTACGTCGGCGAAGTTTCGTCAAGATTGATAAAATTATGAGACGAAGGAATATCGTAATAATCGTAAGCCCATGTATCGGCAAGTCTGCCGCTCGGATTGACTTTGCCGCACAATATATCCACAAGACTTTCCGTTCCTCGCTGTCCCGAAAAGCCCGTCCAAAGCATTGCGGAAACGCCGAGACTCTTTATAAAGCTCATTTCAACGGGATAGCCTGTATTCAAAATGACAATAACATTTTTGTATGCTTTTACCGCTTTTTGCAAGCCGTCTTTTTCTTCTTCGGTCAAATAATAATTACCCTTAATCGGCTTGTTATCCTTATTTTCACCCGATCCGCGCGATATAAAATATAACGCCGTTTGCGATTCGTCGGAAATTTTAAGCGTCCCGCTTTTTTCAATCGCTTCCTTTATCGTCAAAGTCCAACGCGGCTTTATCAGCCCCGCGCCGATTGCTGTAATGCGATAATTGTAATACTCCCCGAGTAACGCTATTGACGTATTTTTCTCAAACGGTAAAATGCCGTTGTTTTCCAAAAGTACGATTCCCTCATCGGAAACGAGTTTCGCTACCTGTTCATTCTCTCTGTGTTTTCCGTCGTCAAACCGTTTACTCGGTGTCCTGATTTTGAACTTCTTATTAACAAATTTACCGCCGCCGACTGCTCTGTATCCTTTAAGTTCTACCGTATAAGTAGTATCAAACTCCGTTACAACTTCTCCTACGGGTAAAAAGTAGAACGGTAACGGAGAAAAATCAAATTTAACGCATTTCCCCTTCGAGATTGGTTTACCGTTTACGGTTGCAATTCCGTATCCGTCGTCGGCTATCATTTTGGTGCAAACCAAAGGAATAGTTCGGGTAGTCTGCATAAAGATTGCAAATTGCCCGCTATCAATGTCGTAAGGACTGTATTGTTTTGCAAACCAAGTAAAAAACAAAGCCATAATATTAACCTTTTCCTATTTGATAGTAAACGACTTAAAATCAGTCTTTCCGTTACCTGTAAACGTAAAAAATAACGGAGCAACGCCTTTGATGTCTTTCATTTTCGCCGAATACGTTTTCCACTCTGCGCTTTCCGAAAACGTAATAGTAGCAACAGCTTCGCTATCCGACGTTGTAACTTTTATCGAACTGCCTTTACCCCGAACGGTAACTGCTATTGTTTTGGGACTGTCGAAAGCGAAATACTTAAATCCCACAACAGTTCCGTCCGTTATTGCCGTTACAAAATGCTCTCCATTTCTATACGCAATATTAGGTTGGCTGTCCCCGTGTCCATTTCCTTGAACATTTACTGTTCGGCTGTTATAAAGATTACAGCACAAAGCTGCAGAATACTCGCCTTTTGCTTCAAGCGGTTTTCCTATTCCTTGCGTGGTAATTTCCGCTTGCTTGAATTTACCGTTTACAAACTTTATAGGCTCCGCACAAGCCTGACGTGAAAAATCGGTATTGTTTGTACAACGATGATAAAAAACGTAATATTCGTTGCCTACACGTTCTATGCTACCATGAATTGTACCCGCCGGTGCTTTTCTCTGCTTATTGCCATTGTAACCCAAATCGCTGTTGGAAATCAGAACGCCTTTATACTCAAAATCTCTGTCGGGGTACTTGCTCGTAGCGTAAGCAAGCTCATTATTTTGTCCCGAAGAATAAATGAGATAATAAGTATCGCCGAATTTCCTTATTGACGGCGCTTCGTAAAATGCGTGTTTGTATAATTCCGTTCCTTTTTTTGCGCTTGTAATACTGTCTAACACGGCTTTGGGTTCGTTTTTTACCGTACACATATCATCTTCGAGTTCGACAACCGCACAAGATAAAACGGAAGGCTTTGCAGACTTTATATTTTTCAATGTCCTTTTACAAAGTTTTGAAAGCACGAAATTATAAAGCGGCTTCAACATTTTATTGCTGAAATCTCTGCCCAAGCCCCAACCGTAATACAGCCATACTCTTCCGTTGTCGTTTATTACCGCAGGATCGTTTGTCAAGTATTTCAATACAGGCGTTCCGTCTTTATATTTAATGTCGCTCAAATATTCAAACGGACCTTCGGGCTTGCTTGACACGGCGACCGACATAGGACCGAAAGGCGTTGCGTTCGGACCTGCGGCAAAGTAATACAGGTAATATCTTCCGTCGTTACCCTTTACGCAATCGGGCGCATAAAAATCGACGAGTTTTCCGTTTTTGCTACGCGGATCTTGGCTTTTTTTATATGCTACTCCGTGACAAGTCCAATTGGACAAATCGGTTACGGGCGCAGACCAAACCGTATAATCGTTCACGCAAAACCTATCCGAATTCGCTTTATCGTGACTACCGTACAAATACAGTCTGTCGCCGAAAACGTGCGGTTCTCCATCGGGTATATATTCATTTAGCGGAAACACCGGATTCATTCTATAATCGCCCCATTCGTTTCTATTATCTTTTTGTAGTGATACGCAGAATTTTTAATCGTGCGTTTTTGCGTTTTGAAATCGACGTGGACGAGTCCGAAGCGCGGCTCGTATCCCTCCGCCCACTCAAAGTTGTCCAACAGCGACCAATGCTGATAACCGATTACGGGTACACCGTCGGCGATTGCCTTTTTAACATTACTTATATAATCATCAATAAACTCTGTGCGAATTTTATCGTCGATTTCACCGTTTACTACCTTATCGTTCCAAGCCATTCCGTTTTCCGTTATCATGATAGGCAGATTGTAACGCTCGTAGATAAATTTCAATGCCCAATAAATAGACCGTCCGTCTATTACCCAACCCATTGACGTCTGTTTGAGTTTGGATTTATCGATGCTTTTATCTCCACCCCAAGCGGCGTAATCAAACGCTTCGTAATTATTGATTCCAATAAAATCAAACTGCGTTTTTACGCTTTTTGCAAACTTTTTGCTTATGTGATAAATTCCGTAAGCGCGGACTCCTTCGCCTTTTAAGACGGGATCCATCCACCAACGGTTATTCATAACGCCGATACCCTTGTAAAAGGTCTTTTTACGCGCTTCTTCAACCGACTCTCTGTTGTTTTCATCCTTTGGCATATTGGCGCTCGCCGCATACGAAAGACCGACGAGCGGTTTTTGCTTTGCATACTTTCTGATTATTTTTACCGTTTCGCAATTTGCCCGCATAAATACTTTTGAGAATTTCGGAAGCGAAAGATAACGCCTTTTGAACGGAGCGTGTACGCCCTGCATATAACCGTTCATCATAAAGCACGACGGCTCGTTGAACGTGATCCAATACTTTACTCTGTCTGACAATGCTTCCACTACCGCTTTGGCATAAAAACAAAAGTCATCAATTATATCATTTTTAAGCCAACCGCCTTTTTTGTATTGCCATAGCGGTAAATCCCAATGATAAAGCGTAACAAGCGGCTCGATTCCGTTTTTAATAAGCTCGTCGACCAGATTGCTGTAAAATGCCAACCCTTCATTGTTGATCTTGCCTTCTTCGGGTACGATTCTCGACCACGACACGGAAAAACGATAGGATTTAAGTCCCAACTCTTTCATTATGGCAATATCTTCTTTGTATCTATGAAAATGATCGCAAGCAGTATGACACGTTTCGCCGTTCTTAATCTTTCCTTCGGGCGCAACGTCCCAAATGCTCGGCGTTCTGCCGCCTTCATTATAGCCGCCCTCTATTTGTGCCGAAGCCGTCGCTGCACCCCACATAAAGTTTTTGGGAAATCCTTTACTCATATTATTTCCTCCTTCAAGCTATGCTGTCCGCTCGTTAAAACATATTCTTTGCCGCTCGGCATCACGAGCTTGCATTCAGTCGATATAGGCACTTGCACGGTTATACTAAACTGACCGTCCTCTATACTCCAATCAACGTTAATATCTCCGTATGGCGTTTTCGTTCCGCCCTTTGCATAAGTCAGACCGCCGCCGAGAACGGGCTTTACGGTAAAGCTCTTATAACCGCCCTCTTTCGCTTCCAAGCCTAAAACTCTGCGGTAAAGAAAATCGCCCACCGCCCCGTATGCGTAGTGATTATACGAAGGAATATTTCCATTCTTTGTCGGATCGATGCTCCATTCTTCCCAAGTTGTAGTAGCCCCCTGCTTTACACAATACAGCCAAGAAGGTCGCTCTTGTTGCATTAAGACCTTATATGCGGTATCGGCATAGCCGTTGTCGGCAAGCGCAAACAGCAGATACGGCGTTCCCGTAAATCCCGTACTTAAACGATAGCCGTTTTCAACCACTAAACGATTGAGATTGCGTGCCATAACCTCTTTTACTTTCCCTTGCGCTATATTAAAATACAGCGGCAAGACATAACCGGTCTGAAATTCTTTCTTGAGTTTTCCGCTTCCGTCGGTAAATTTTTTAATATAGGCGGAGCATATCTCTGTACGCAGTTTATCGTAATACCGAGCGTCTTTATCGTAACCGAGCAAACTTGCGACACTTGACATAATAGCGCAAGAATTTGCGTAATACGCAGTAGCCGTCCATTTTCCTTTCTTCATCCAGTCCATAACACCGCCCTCGGGGGCGCACCAATCTCCGAACTGAAACAACCATTTCCATACGCGACGGTTATTCTTACCTATGCTCAAAAATCCCGCCCAAAATTTTACGGCTTTAAGAAACTTCTTCATCGTTGGATATTGCTTTTTCAAAAGCTCGATATTCCCCCGCGCAAGATACTCGGCATACGGTACAATAATGCAACTGTCGCCCCAACAAGCGGTTGCAACCGTAGGCGCGGATATGCCTTGTTTCGGAACGACAAGCGGTATTCCTCCGCCCTTGCCTTGTTCCAACCTGACGTCATAAAGCCACTTATCTAAAAATTTCGACATATCGAAATTGTAACAAGCCGTAGATGCGAATACCGATATATCGCCCGTCCACCCCATACGCTCGTCGCGCTGCGGACAATCGGTGGGTATGTCGACGAAGTTGGATTTTCCGCTCCAAACGATATTGCTTTGCAGCTTATTGAGCAATTCGTTTGAACACTCGAACGAGCCTACTTGTTTTATATCGGAATAAAGCGCGACCGCCGACACTTCTATATCCTTACTATCTATTCCCGATATACCTATGTAACGAAAGCCCATATACGTCAAACGCGGCGAATATTCCTGCAAGCCGTCAACGCATATATAGGTTGCCGTAGCTTTTGCCGTGCGCAAAGACTTTACGCACAAGTCGCCGTCAAGTATTATCTCGGCGTGGCGTATTGTTATTTTCTGACCGCTTTTACCGTTTATTTTAAGTCGTACAACGCCTGCGAAGTTTTGTCCGAAATCATAAATGATTTCTTTCCCGTTTTTTGCCTTAAAACTTTCTTTAGGCGTAAGAGTTTCACGCTCTACAACTTTTTCTCCGTACTGCGCCGAAAGATTTACTTTGAATTTAGGCTTGTATATATCTGCAAATTTCCACTTTACAGCATCAAGATTTATCGTTGCATCGTAATTTTCGCCGTCGTAAAAATCGCCGAAGCGATAATTTCCGTCAAGCGTAACTTGCCACGAATTATCTGTTATAACTTTATCGCTTGTTCCGTCTTCGTACTCAATAAATAACTCGGCAAGAAAGGCTTGTCTATCGCAAGTAATTTTGCTCTTACTCGAATATGTGAATCTGCCGACTGCCCAACCGCCGCCAACAACGGCAACGAGCATATTATCGTTTTTAAGCAAATTTGTAACGTCGTATTCGTTGTATTGCAAAACGTGTTTATAACTCGTAAAGCCCGGCGCGAAGTATTCGTTTCCGACCTTTTGCCCGTTCATCTGCAATTCGTAAATTCCCAATGCCGTAGCGGTTATATAAGCGCGTTTAACCGACTTCCCGACCGAAAAATGCTTACGAAATGTAAATGGTACGGGCGAAGTACCTTTTTCAAAAGAGTACGATTTGTCCGTTATCCATTTTGCACTCCATTCGGTTTTTTTGTCGCTTGCGTTCGCCATAGTTGTTACCTCTTTGAAAAACTTTTTATCTCTCCTTCGGTTATTCCTTGTTCGTTAAACGAATCTACCGCGTAATAATAAGTTCCCGTTTCCTGATTGAGAAAGGTTATCTTATAATCTGTTTTTCCGTACAGCAATATACTGTTGTAAAGTTTATCGGGAGCGATTCCCAAACGAATACAATAACCGACCGTATTTTCTTGACCTTCCCAAGAAATGACCGCCGTAGTATCGTTGATACGCTGCGCTTTGCTTGCCGCAACTTTTTCGGGCAACTTCCCTTCGCCTATGCCGAATACGCGCAATCCCGATATTGTGAAGTTCTGATTGTACGGCGCAGAAACAAACGTGATACGCACATATCTTGCGGTTACGTCGCTTAAAATCGTTTTGTGCGGCAACGTCGTAGTAACCGCACCGTCGCCGTAAGAGAGCCAAAGCTCCCCGTTCGGACTGTATTCCAAAAGATAGCCGTATTGCACAAGTTCTTCTTCAATATAGCGTTCCTGCGAAATCGTTCCGCCGTATTCCTTGCGCGGCGCTTTCTTTTTGGGCGTTTTGTAATCGCCGAAGTTTACTTGAATTGCCGATACCTTATACTCTTTCCCCAAATCGATCGTAAGGTATTCTCCGCGCTTATTCGTTTTAGACTGCCATACGGTTTTTACACTTTCGTCAACAACGTTTTCCTTTGCACACCCCGCTTGCTCGGACGATACGGTAACTTTCTTTTTGTACGATAGCAGCATCCATTCGGCTTTTACGCTCATCGGATCGAATTTACCATGCGGAATACGCTTGGGGTAATCTGAAAAATATTGATTGCAGAACATTATACCGTCTTTATCCACGCCCGCAGGCCAAAGTCCGAGCCTGCGTTCGAAGTTGTGATTTACGCATATTCCCACCGATGATGTATGCCAAAGATTACCATACTCGTCATAGAACGTACTGCCGTGTCCCGCGCCCTGAAAATAGCCCGAAGGCACAATCGAAAACGGATTGTGCGCCTGCCAAACAAACTCGCCGAGCGGACTGTCGCCCGTTAAAACGGCGTCGCCGTAGGTCGGAAATTCTGTTCCCGGCGTTGCGTATTGAAAGTAGTATTTGCCGCCTATCTTATTGATAAACGCCCCTTCGATAAACGCACCGCTTCCTACGAATAGATTGATATAACGCTGCCATAGGCTTAATTTTTGATCTTTGTATATATCCTTATCGTCAATGCCGTGTCGCTTGCCGTCGCCAAATACAAGTCCGCGCTTTTTGCCTATTGGCTTCATTGTTTTTATATCGAGCTCGATTCCGTAAATCGGCTTTTTGGAAGAACAGCCCCAATATAGATAACATTTATCGTTTTCAAAATAAAGGTGCGGATCCCAAAAAGCAAACGGAACGGAGACGACTTCGAAACCCTTAAACGGATCTTTCGAACGTAGTATCTTACATTTTTTCGCATACGAAGAAGCGCAGAAATACAAATATCCGTCATGCTCGTTAACGTCGGGCGCATAACCGTGAATTTCCAAGTTTCTGTCCTCGTGGAAATTCCAATCGAATAAATTGTCCGAATAATAAAACCCGCCGCATTTTGAAGTGAATAGCAGATAACGCCCGTTAAAACGAATGAGCGTAGGATCTGCCGCCTCCTTGTAAGCGTAATCGCCATGCAAGGGGTGTTGATATTTATAGGCTATTTCGAGCGGATTGCAAAAAACTTTTTCCATCATTTAACCTCTATTTCAAACGATACGGGAACAACTCTTTTGCTCGTTACTGTTACGAGAATTTTTCCTTTCCTATCGGTTGCGCGGAACACCGCAAGCACTCTACCTCTGTAACTGTTATGACAATTTGCGTTAAACACTTCATTCGTCTTATAAAGAGCGCTTCCAAAGCCTTGTAAGACTGCGGAATTGCCGAGTGTTTGTATCTCTACCCTCTGTTCGATAAACGGTTTTAACATTCCGTTTTTATCGGTAAATTCGATTTCTACAAAGCATAGGTCGCTACCGTTAGCGCGTAAAATCTTTTTGTCTGCCGACACGTTAAGTATAACATCTTTTCCGCCCGAACTCAATTGCGAACGTGAAATTTCCCTACCGTTTATATCGTAAGCAATCGCTTTGAGAGTACCGCTACGGTATTTTACCTTGAATTGCGTCCTACAATTTTTGACCTTTTTTGTGCCGACGGTTTTCCCGTTCAGCAAAAGACTGATTTTATGTGCGTCGGCATAGACTTCTACAACCGCCTTTTTGCCTTCGTATTCGTGCCATTCCCAACTGTCAACCGCATTGGTAAATTGCCACGCACCTTTCGACGGTGTTTCCCCGCTGTGATTTAGCGGCTGAACCGCAATATACGGTTTCTTTCGTAATCCCCAAACAGTCTGCAAAAATGCCATTTGCGCAAGCGGTTTTCCCGTAATGTCTATCATCCCCTGATTAGCCAAAAGCGGTAAGCCCTTATAGGATTGATACGTCCAACCCATACAGGTTTCGCCGATATAATCCCACGCCGCCCAAACAAAATCGCCGATTAACTGCTTATACTTTTTAACGCGTTCCCAATTATACGGCAAGTCGGCAGACATTGTTTCCGAACCGACCATCATTCTGTCGGGATATTTTACCGCATCTATATCGTAGCGCGATGAAGCATAATTCAAACCTACAATATCAACGGAAGGCGCAAATTCTTTTACAATTTTCTCGGCACTTTTACCTTTACTTAACTTGTATAACAGCCAACCGAGTTTCCCCGCCCAATAATTAAAGAAAGCTGATCCCGCTCTTTTATCTTTATATTTTTTTCCTTCTGGAAGCGGCTTGCGCTCATATTGCCCCTTTTCCTTATACACGCCCATACCGTGTTTAACATACACGTCCAAAAGGACGTTTACGCCGCAAGTTACAGGGCGGGTATCGTCGCATTCGTGCAGAATGTCGCGCATTTCTTTGCAAAGAGCTATGCCCTTTTCGCTTGCCGTTTCCGTTACTTCGTTGCCTACGGAATACATTATGACGGACGGATGATTGTAGTCTTTTTCTACCATTCCGCACAAAACTTTTTTGTACTCTCCGTAGAAATCGCGCGAAAAATCGTGGTAGTCCTTTGGTATGTACCAACCGTCGAATGCTTCGTCCATAACGTACATACCAAGTTTGTCGCAAGCGTCCAAAAGCGCACGCGAAGCGGGATTATGCGAAATACGCAAAGCGTTAAAGCCCTGCTCTTTTAAGATACGGACGCGACGTTCCTCCGCATCGGGATATGTACAGGCACCTAATATGCCGTTATCGTGATGAATACAGCCGCCGCGCAACAGAGTTTCCGCACCGTTTACGAGCAACCCCGTTTTTGCGTTCCACTCGATTTTGCGGATACCGAAAGATGTTTCGATACGCTCTCCGTCTTTTTCTGCAACGCAAGTATAAAGTTCGGGATTCTCTGCAGACCAAAGTTTAGCGTTAGGTATTTCAAACTTCCCTGCTGTGCCTTGTTTAATAAGTTCTCCGCCGTAATAAATACTCACGGTTGCGCCCTCGTCCGCCGCCACCTCTATGACGGCGGGCGAATATGAAAGAGTCTTTACTTTAAGCTCTCTCGGCGCGTTTAAGGGGGAAATTATGAGCCATACGGGACGGTAAATTCCGCTTCCCGAATACCAACGGCAATTCGGCACAAGAGAATTATCCACTGTTACTTCAACGGTATTATCGCCTGCAACAACCGCATCGGTAATTTCTGCGGTAAATTCGGAATAGCCATATTTGTTCTCGCAAACCTTTTTCCCGTTTACAAAAACTTGTGCATTGCGGTACACACCCTCGAAGAACAACTCGATACGTTTATCCATCTGTTCTTTGGCAATGGTAAAATCTTTTTTATACCAATATTTGCCGCCGGGGAAGTAACCGCTATGTATGCCGTTGCGACAGGTCGCATAACGCTTTTCGGTAAGCATTGCGTCATGCGGTAATGCTACGGTTTTCTGCGTACCGTCATCTTTTATAAATAGCCAATTACTATTAAAATCAATAGTCATCGCAACAGTCCCTTACTTGTTTTTCTTTGCCGCCTTTGCTTCTTTTTTTGCTTGTTTTGCGGCTTGCTTTTCTGCCCATTTCCTGTCCTTTTCAGCTTTGGCGATCAAGTATTTTTGATTTTCGGTTTCAAAATCCAAGCCTTTTCGTTTACAAAGTTCAGTCAAATCGGTAATACGGGCTTCTTCATGTTCACGTTCGGCTTGTTCTCTTTCCAATCTATCCTGTTCTTCGGGTTCAAGCCAAGTCCCGCCTTTTGCAAGCACGGCTTCTTTCTTACGCCGCAACAATTCCGTTTTAATTTCGGGCATTTTCTTTTCAATATCCACAAACGGCATTAAAACGATATAGGCGGCAGCCAAAATAATATCGAACAGATAGAACGACATAGTCATAAACGACTTAACCGCTTCGGAAGCTGCTACTCCCTCCGCATCGACGAAACCGAGTTTAAGAATAGCAGATTCAAAGCCGCCTGCAAACGGGGCGCAAATCAAGTTGGTTATTGCAACCACAATTCCTATACCAAGCAGTCCTTCCAAGCGAACGCCTGACTTAAATTCTATACTGTCAAAGGCATAACAGGTCAGCGTAGCTAAAATATAAGCGTTAGGCAACAAGCCCATATTACGCAAAAATCCACCGATGAATGCAGCTATCATATTGTCGGGGAATATCCAACCGAGAATACTGCCTATTAAAATAAGCGCGTATCCGCCTATCGTCATATTCTTTATGCCTACTTTTCTCACAAGCGGGTAGATTGCCAATGCGCCGATGCCGAGCGGAACGCCCGTTACAATCGAATACAGCATATACATCATTCCGTTTTCTTGTCCGTTGAGCATGAACTTTATGTAGAAATACTGAACATTTCCGCCTTTGAAGTTATCGACGATACCTTGCAATAAGGCTAATACGGTAAGAATTACCCAATACTTATTTGTAAAGAGCGCCTTCATCTGTGTTTTCAAAGGTATTCTGTTTTCGTTTTCTTCGCCTACTTCTTCGGCAACGTCTTCAATTACTCTTTCTCTCGTATAGTAGTATTCCAACAACAAAAGCGGTACAGCAACTATTGAAAGGATTATCATTAAAATAGCGTAACCGTTAATATCTTTTTCGAGCCAAAACGGAATCAGCACGTTTGATACCAACATTCCGATAATAATCCCCGATATAAGCGTCCACGACATCTTGCGTATAAACGTAAGTTGCTCTTTTTCTTTGGGATCGCGCGAACATACGGATACAATGTTGTCCCTAAATAGAAAGAAGAACGTGCAACCCACCGTATGATAACAAATCAGCATTGTAAAGAAGAAATACCAATACGATTCTCCGAGCGTTGTTCCGGGGAATAAAAATATTAAAGCGGCTATCGCAATCGAAACAAATCCAAATATTAAATACCAAGGACGGAATCTGCCTTGCTTTGACTGCGTATGCGATATAAGCCATGAGTTAAGAACACCGAAACCTACTGCAAGAAATTTTGCAATGGTCATTACAAGTTCGTACTTGCCACCCATCGCTTTTACCATTTCAATGTTGCCTTCGCCGTACATCAATCCGACTTGTTGCGTAAAGAATTTTTCGACGAGCGCGGCTATGGTGTTGACAACAAATATCAGTCCAAGCGGACCTATTAAATGACCGAGATATTTTTCTTTTTTTGATACAGTACGCGTTTTAACGCGCGTATTCATAATCTTTTTTGAAAATATTCCTTTTCCTAATAAACTAATTCTTTTCATAAAAGCCCCACTTAACTATTCATTAATCCGTTAAATTCAAAATCAAACGACATCATATTGGTATATGTAACACTTGCCGAATAAGCAATCGTCGGATAACCTGACGCATCAACAGCTACCGTAATTGTATTTGCCATTTCGCTTCCTTCTACCGTTAATTCGATCACGGTAAGCGTCATTTCAGTCTGCGTATTCGTATATGTTCCGCTTGCCGCTTTTTCGTAATCGGGTTTCGACGGATCTGCGTTCGTTTTAATAGACATTACCCAAGTGTTATCCTCAAAAAGCTCGATTTTAGCATCGGCAGTAACGGTATGTCCCAGATACGGCTCTATGCTCTTTTGCGCCGTTAAGGTTACTATAGGTGCTTTATTTGTAAAGCTGAAATTGAAGGTCAAATTGTTGCTTACATACGCAACGGTAGATGTGTAAACGAGATTAGGATAACCCGAAGCATCGCAATTAACAGTTAAAGTTGCGGGTAAACTTTCTGCCTCCGTCTGCTCAACTACAGTTAGCGTTGTTACATAGGTTGCACTATCCAAACTCCATGTTCCGCTTGCCGCTTTCACATAATCGGTTACCGCAGGATTAGCGTCCGTCTTGATGAACATCATCCATGTATTATTATCGTAAAGGTCGAGCTTCGCTTCTGCGTTGATAGTCATCACGCTCGGAATTTCCACGCTTGTTTTTGCGGTCATTTCAACCTGAACTTGAGCTTCTTCGGGCGGCTCAACTTGCGGCATATCTTCTCCGCATTTATCGCATTCTCCATCGCCATTTTCATCAACGTGAGTTACGCAAGGTTCTTTCGTGCTTTCGCCGACCTTATCCGTTGTCGGGTTTAAGGTAAACGTACAGTTCCCGCCGCCAACTTTTGCCGTAAGGCTGAATATACCGTCAGTTGCGGTATAAGTTTTTTCAACCTCTTTCTCTGTATCGGTAAAACAAGTTTTATCGTCTTGATTTTTAGGGGTAATTTTCAAAGTATCACCGTCAAGTTCCCAATGACCGTCCGCCCACATTGAATAATTCCCACCATAAGAGCTTACGATTATCTCATAAACTTTCCCACTTTCGCCCCATTCGTTGGCTTCCGATATATCCTTAAAGGACACGTATGCTTTCACATTAGCATTAACAGTTGCAACACTCGTGCGATAGATTTCTCCCTCTTTCGTTTCAGGCGCATCTGGCGTCGAGCAAGCAACCAATGCACCAAGTGAAAACACCAGACACATTACCAACATCAAAAAGCCAACAAGTTTTTTTCTCATCAATTTAACCTCCTTACGGTTTTTTAAGCGGCTGATGAAAACCGCTATCATCCCTTGTTATCAAGCAACAAATTATATGAAACTCGCCACTCTGACATCATTATACAAAATCCTCAAATAAATCGCTTGCACCAAAGTCCGAAATATTGTATAATTGTACAAAGGGGTTAAAATATGACGATTAAATTTATCCTTAAAACTTGCGAATTACTTTATTCGTCCCATAATATGCCTATCATTTGTTTTGACAAACAGTATAGCATTATCGGATATAATTGCCCGTACCACGGATATGAGAAGGTATTTTCACATATTGCCAAAAAGGTTACGGACGATTGCAACCCTTCTCTCGTAATGGGATACGCAGGGCTTTACGGCGCAATAGTAACAAATAACGGCAATTATCTTATACTAACAGGACCATTCGTAAACAAAAAAATTACGGACGAATTGTTTGATTCGGTTATTCACGAACACGGTCTTGATTGGGACGAAAAAGAACTGTTGAAAGAGTTTATTTGCGGAATCCCACGCTTCTCTTACAACAGGTTTTTAAGTTTTATTTCGCTGTTACACTTTCTGTTTAACAAAGAAGAAATCTCTATTTTTGAACACTTCAATTATACAAACAGAAATTTCTCAATTGCCGAAAAGCACATTGCTGAAGTGCTAAAAGAAAATGACTTTACACATGGCACTTATAATTTAGAACAACAAATGTTGACTTATGTACGCAACGGCGATGTAGATGGTCTTTCCACCTTTTTCGATACCGTTCTCAAATTACAATCTATCCCCGAAGGTAAACTTGCCGACGACGCTTTAAGACAATCTAAAAATATTTTTATAGGCTTTATAGCCCTTGTCGGTAAAGTCGGCGCAATAAAAGGCAATCTCGACATTGAACAGACCTACCAACTCATCGACCTTTATACTCAAGAATGCGAACATTGCATTTCCGTCAACCAAGTTAATGAGTTACGATATAATGCGATTATGGACTTTACACGTCGCGTAGCAGAACAAAAACATCCCGAAGCGTATTCCGTCGAAGTTTATTCCGCCCTGCAATTCATAAAAACTCATACAAATCAGCCTATTGGTATTCCCGATGTGTTGAAACACGTTGATAAAAGCAGATCGCTGTTTATGGAACAGTTCAAAAAGGAAACGGGTGAAACTATTGGACGATATATTATGAAAGCCAAATTGCAGGAATCGAAATTACTTCTCGCTTATTCTGACCGTTCTTTAGCAGACATTGCTTTCTTCTTATATTTTTCAAGTCAATCGCATTTTAACAATCTTTTCAAAAAAGAATACGGTATTACCCCATTAGAATACCGTAAGAAAAAACAAATAACCTAATTATTGATTTCAAGCTGCAGTTTCAACCGCATATCGTTTCATACTTATCAAAACACGGTATTTTTATCGTTCGGACTGTCACAAAGTCCCGAACAACAGTTGGTTGTTCGGGACTTCTTCTACTCTTTATTATAGTTTTCATGTGTCGGCAAATATTATTTAATATCGTCAGAATTTTCATCATCGTTATTTACATTTTTTCTTTTTCTTGCGGTGATTTTTTTAAGCCAATTTTCTAAACGAGTCTGATATTTGCAGAACAAAACAAAAGCAACTCCGAAAAGCACAAAAATCGCTATCCATACGGGAATGCCCCAACCGGAAAAAGGAATTATCGTACCTGTTCCCAAAAAGCAAACGAACGCAATGTATATCGGCTTAATCAAAATCATAGAAACAAGGAAAAAAGACCACTTCATTGATGTTAAGCCCGCGACCATACATAAAATGTCATCGGGAAAGAAAGGTAAAATCTGCATTATTATAAACAGTAGATTACCTTTTGCGCCTATCATCTTTTTATATTTTTCGGTTGATTCCTCACCTATACACCAAACAACCGCTTTTTGACCGAATATCTTGCCTATCATAAAGGCAATTACCGCCCCGATGAGCGTGCTTATATAAGTTACAATAAATGTATTCACGGATCCAAAAATCGACAACCCGACTACCATAAATACAAACCCCGGCAAAGGTAAAATTACGATGTTTGCAATCTGAAAAAGTGCATAAATCACATACCCCCAATTTTCACAGGAAAGTATAAGTTCTTTTATTGCGCTCAAATCGGAAAAATTTTCAAATATACCGCATAACTTCATTACAGTTAGACTGCCGATAATTATAAAAGCAATAATATTCAGCAAAAACAGACTTCTTGCCAAAGACGTCTTTTTTAAGCAATGAAAAACGATAGAACCTATGCCGAAAATTGTTATGCAAACGTAAGCAAAAACTTGTCCGTACCATTCAATGGTGTTAAGGCAGAACACCATAGCCATTATCATTGCTAAAAAGAAAACTGAATTTACGAGAATAAGCCAATTAGCTTTCAATTTGTTCATTGCTTTGCACCGATTTTATTTCTTTTATTGTCCTAATATTTCTAATCGTATATAACGTTAGAGACATTACCATAAGAAAATCACATAACGATAGCAAAATTATTGTTACAACAAATGGAATATCTGCCCAAAGAATAAAGACCAACATTGAAAAATACAAGAAAAAAGTCGTTACTTTGCCGTACCACTTTGCGCTGTAAGTCGTTCCGGTTTTTTTGATGACTATTAACCCTTCGATACCCATCACCGTTTCTTTTATAATGAATACAATGCAAATAAATAAGATTTCTTTGCTGTAAACACACAGACTTAT
>CAYZOF010000022.1:0-23787 GCA_964479935.1 uncultured Clostridia bacterium
CAAATCCCATAAGCAAAACTGTTTAGAATTTTTTAAAGGGAGCGTGTGCCGATTAGTAGAGATGACTTCGGCATACGAACCATAACGCCACAAGAATGCCTTGCTTTACAGGGGTTTCCGCCGTCATTTGATTTTCCGGATATTCCGATAAAAAGTATGTATAAACAGTGCGGAAATACGGTGGTTGTGCTGGTAGTAAAAAGAATCGCAGAGAACATTATGAAAATTCTATGTTAAAAGATAAGCTTATGGTTACATTATCCATTTTAGTTGAACTATTGATTGTTCTTAGTGCTATATAGCGCCAAAAGGATCATAATTAAAAACCGATAAGGAGGAGTGTTCGCTTTATGTTGTTTGATGAAAAGGAATTAAATATTTTTGATAACAATGAATCACGAACTTATTTCAAAGAAATTCTGCAGTCATATTATAGTCAAAACTATCGTGCAACAATAGTTTTGTTGTACTCCTTTGTCATTTATGATTTGTTTATTAAGCTTCAAACAATGGCAAATGAGGGTGACAGAAAAGCAATCAACAAACTAAATGAAATCAATACAATGATTGCAGACGATCAAAAATATTCACTAGTTGAAAACGCAATAATAGATTTCTTTAAAGATAATTGCTCCTTGTATTTCAATCGGTTTGTCGAGGATATTGAATATTTAAAGAATTGCAGAAATAAGTGTGCTCACCTAAAAGTAAATGATAATTCTTTGTATGTTCCAAGTGATTATCACGCACGTATGTTGATATGCTCAATGTTTGACAACATTCTTTCGGTAAAGGCGCCGTTCATTATGGACTTGTTTTCTTTTGCCCAATCTGATGTTGAAAAATATTCATCGCAACTCTTTTATATTCCTGAAAACGGTGTTGACGAAGCTGTAATTTCCGAATTAAAGAATAAGTATTTCAAGCGGATGACTTATGATTCGATCAAAAAATCATATAAAACGTTTATCAGACTTCTTTTGGTTTCCGACGATGAAGAATGCATAAAGAACACATATGGATTGTACACATTTACTTATGCCCTGACCGATTATATTATAAAAAATGGTTATGCTCAATTTTTCCAGGAAGCTGATATACAGGCCGTTTTAACAAAAGTTGAAGTTGACACTCTTAAAGCAAATGAACCTCGCAGAAATGCATTGATTTCCATAATGGTGAACTATCCGGCTGTTATGGACTGTATTCGAACAAATCATTCTTCTGTTTTTGATTACACAAGCGACTGTGTCATTCTTAACCCAAAAGGATTGAGTATGTATAAAGTATTTAATCCAAGATCAGAAAAGACAATGTATACGTTTTTCCTTGAGAATAATCAGTTAAAGCAACCCTGCTATACTGGGACACTGTATAAAACGCTCAGTGATTGTCATGATTTTGAGCTTGCTCAATTCATGAAAGAAATTGTATCTGAAATTCCTACATTTAACGCTTTTCATGATGCTGATGTTTTTATGAGTTGTTTTATGGAACATCTTGAAGAAATGTCAGTTGATGCCGTAGAAGAAGTTTTGAAGATATACAAGAGAATTTCTCAATGCGTAAATCGAGGTAGACATACCTCTGATATGAATGTGATTAACAAATATTTAGAAGATCAACGTGCCGCCCAAAGAGAATGAGCGATTATCCTATAAATAAAACAATAAGGAGATCCTACTATGCCTTATACAGTTAGATCAAGTGAACGTACCAGAAGTTCCGGAACGGAATACGAAACAAAAGCCCTGTTATATTTAATGAATCTTAGAAGCGACAGCAATGAGATTCATTACTTTGTCGTAGACTTTTTTAATGATTTAACTGGTATGGACAGATTTGCTGAAAGTTTATGGGATGTTCAATCAAAAGGAGCAAAAAACAATTCTCCTGCTGCGGTTGGTAAAGAATTAGTAACGTTGTTCAAGAACTATTTGAGTGATATCGACTTTAAGGAATACATACTATTCCTTGGAGGGGTATCGTCTACAGTGAGGGTAGACGATACTTTAGATATATTTGATTTGTCGAATATTAAACCCTCTGCGCTATCAAATCTAAAAGAGGGGCTAAAAAAAGAAGCTGAAGAAAAAACGTACATAAACGATTCCGATGTTACGGATGCCAATATTGATGACTTCTTACAGAAGGTCACTTTTGTCGTTGATAATAACTCTCCCGGTGAGTATGTCAAAGCAATCATCAAAGATCATCCTGATATAATCCCAGAAGAAAGAATACTCAGCGCAATATTTAATGAAATACGTAATGCACAATCGGAGCTAAAAAACACTGTAGTAGAAGGTGTGGTTATTCAAACAACCGATGAAGTTTTACGGTATTGTCGACACTTAACTAATAGCGAAATACGTCTATTAACATTAAACCGTATTATCAATCGTAATCCTGTCGAGAAAAACAGTATTCCTCCGTCATTTTTATCAATTTACTCTTCGTGGGTGCCAGAAAAACAGAGGGAAATGCTTGATGAATGTGTACAAACATTATGCAAAGCGCTTTTTAACAAAAACGCTGCATCTGAATTTTGGAATCTTTTTGAAAATATATATTCCTTGATAGTTGGAAATCCAAACTACACTATTCAAGAAATATATCAATCGCTTGATACGCAAATTAGAAACGCTTCGCCCGATTTTGATGCAGTTTCTTTGAAGTATTTTATATCTGTCGTAAAGGATGGTATTCAAAATGATCATTAAAAAAACCGCAGTAGGAAACAAAAACGAAGCATTCATAGAGAACGACTTCCGTACGGGTCTAAACATCATTTCTTCTGATGATAACAATAAAGGGAAAACTATAGAAATCCAATCTATGATGTACGCCCTAGGAAACGATCCAGCTTTCCCGACAACATTTGAATACAAAGAGTATTATCATTACATTGAATTTGAAGTAGACAGAACAACCTATAAACTATGCCGATTCAATAATGGATTTGTTTTAAAACACGATTCAGTATTGATGTTATTTGATAATGTTTCTGAATTGAAACGATATTGGAATAAGCATATTTTTACATTACCTAATATTGTGAAAAACCAAATCTCCAAGATTGTTGATCCAGTTTTATTTTTACAGTTGTTTTTTGTAGGTCAGGATAAGAAGGACACATCAAATATATCACACGCTGGTTTTTACAATAAAGCAGATTTCTATAATATGCTTTATGATATTTGTGATTTAAGCGGCTTAGAACTCGGTGAAGACGAGATCAAGAAAATAAAGGAACAGCTTGCGAAATTAAAAAGTGAACGTGAGTTATTAATCAAACAGCACAAAATATTAAAATCTCAGGAAACTCCCGTCAGCTATTTAAGTACAGTTAGCGATAAATCAACTTTCGGCAAGAAATTATCCGAAATGGAAAAGATCAACTCCAAAATTGCCGAGCTGAGAAAAGCAAGAAATACTGCAGCAACACGTAGAGCAAGTTGGGAAACAACATTAAAAGAACTCCGATCTTTGAACCGAACAATGGAGAGCGGAGAACTTAGATGTATGGATTGTGATTCTACCAACATATCTTATAGTTCTTCGAAAAAGAACGCTTATGCGTTTGATGTATCATCTATAGATATGCGAAATGAAATCATTGCATCGATAAATGAAAAAATAGAGGCATATACTGAGGAGATCAACAAATTGGCATCTCAGATTAGTTCTGCACAAGATGAATTACAAACATTGATGAATGATGAAGCTATTTCTTTGGAAGCTATTGTTGCTTACAAACAAGATATTTTTAGTGCATCTGATGCAGAAGCTAAAATTAAAGAGATTGATTTAGAAACAGAAACTCTAAAAAATCAGTTGAAGATTAGTACCGGAACAACACAATCTAAAAAAGAACAGCAGTCCGCCATATTGATAGCGATATTAAATGAAATGAATACTATTTATGAAGCAATAGATCCCAATGGAAATTTGCATTTTGATGATCTTTTTACTAAAAAAGATGAAGTGTATTCAGGAAGTGAGGCAACGATTTTCCATTTATCTCGCCTTTATGCTTTGAGTAAAGTGCTCAATCATAATTACCCAATTGTTGTGGATTCTTTTAGAGCAGAGGATCTTTCAACATCAAAAGAAAACATAGTCTTAGATTTGTATAAAGGTCTTTCAAATCAAGTCATTTTCACAACCACCCTTAAGTTAGAAGAATTAGGGAAATATGACACTCGCACAGATATTCATCATATCGATTACAAGAAACACGTACCCAGCAAAATGCTTTCCGAAGTGTATGTTGATGAATTCTGTGAACTTTTAAGTTCATTGTCAATAAATTTGTAATATGCATGAACAACAGGCTCGAGAAGTTAACTCCCGTGCCTGTTATCATTTTGTGTATTGGATTATTGTTTCATTGTCAGCATCGCTACATTTACCGTAAGTTATTAGTTTGTTGCGGTATTTGAGCAAGCATTGAAAAATAATATGGTATTCTGCGTTGGTCAGGTGAACGTGATATTTTCGCTTTATCATATGAACATTGCGTCTAAATAGTATAGGTGTCGACAAGTTGTTCGAATAATGTTTGTATATGGCAAAAACTCCTTTGATTATACTAAAGAAGATTGTTGTGAATGTTCGACTTTAAAGATTGCTTACAGGTATTAGGGTGTCCCTAACAAGCAATTTACTGTTTTTGCACGAAGTGGAGTAAAAACAGTCTGCTTGCTAAGATAATGCAAAGAAATACGGTAACGCAAAAATAAAGGCACAGTCAACGGATTTTTCGTTCGTCGGCGGTGCCTTTGCTGTTGTATTATGGTGTCATAATCTTAACTTTTTTCTTCTTGGAACGCAAGATTTTGAGCAGAGTATCGTCTATTCCGTCGGTATATTTACCTGCCCAAATAAGAGCATTTTTCTTGGAAATCAAACTTTGAATTATCAAATTTCGTTCCTCATCGGTAAGATATAAATGATATTTACTCATACAAAAATCACTTCCGTATTCACAATTTCCGTTGCTCTGTTACGAATGTTATTCATCTTCCGTACCCATTCCATAGGCGAATTTGCTTTCAATTTTTCCGTAACATTTTCTTTTTCGGCAAGTGATTTTACCGTCTTCTCAAACATTTTCTGTGCTTGACTTTCGATGTCCGCAAGGTAACTGTCAAGCATTCCGGCAGTTAATAAATTATAATATCTAACCCGATGATGTTCTTTAAGATACTGTCTGTGCCGCTCACCCCAAATACCGATTTCATAATTCTTTTGCTTTGGCAATGTAACACAAGGTAATCTGTAATCACCTTGCACCTTGTATTGTCCACCTTGTTGTTCAAATAATGTTGTCATAATGAACCTCCTTGATTTTTATATGCTTATTATAAATCAAGTTGAAACAAAAGACGAATGTGCGGATTTATATTTTGAAGATCGTGTTCAGCCACAGGAATATTTGATTTTTACCAAATCCCTTATGAACATCCGTACCACTAAAAACGTAAGTTGAATCGAAAGATTTGACTTGCGTTTTTTCTTTTTATTCATTTTTGTAACAATTAAAAATAGTTAAACAAACTATTTTAAACTAATACATTTTATAATATTTATCAATAATATATTCCGTATCTTTATATGTTTTCCATAATGCATCAAAGCCACTTTCTGAAGCCAAGCATATATTGTCATCCTTGGTTGGTTCCTTTGGTTTATTTTTATACTCCTTATGACTCATATAACCTTTTAACGCAATAGACAAATCAAGGGCAACTTTGGAAATCGGTTGAACATTTATCCAATAATAATCTCTCCATTTTTCATCCATTACCTCCTTAGTCTCTCTTGAATACTTAGATATTCTAATGTTGTTTTGATATTCATCTCTATAAAATCGAACGACAAAGTTTTCGGGATGAGTTGTTTCCATTTTTATTTTATGAATGGTTTTCAATGATTCTTCTATAATCTCTTTTACATAATCTACCGTTCCATTTACAAATCGTGCAGAACATCGTTTTAAATACTCCTCATTTTCTTTTTCTGGAGAGGCGATTAATAGGTTAATTTCAGTATCGTTATTTAAACAGTTGATAATTTCATCTTTAAATTTATCTAAAAACTTATTTCCTGTCAAAAATAATAATTTAATTTTTTTAAGATGATACTTCTTGGGTAAATTGGATCCAAACATTTTTTTAATATCATCCTTACGTAATTTTCCATCTCCAATACTATAAATACCATTTTTGCTCAGTTTGTTCATATTGATTTCAACAGAAAAAAGTTGATCGGTTATAATTTTAGTAATTAACCCAAGAAATAAACTAATTATAATAGCGGATAATAATTCATCCATTAAACTGAATAAAAGTTCATTCCAATCATCAGCATCACGGAATTCAAAATTTAAAACTATTATAACAGCTAACAATGCAATCATTGAAAAAAATAAAATGGAAAGTATTATTAAAGAAGTATTTTTTTTAGTTTTTATATACAACCTCCAATTGCCATTATTATAACACTCTATTTTCACAAAAGCAAGCGTTTTACTACAAATTATCACGATATTTTTGAAAAAGAAAAAAGGTCTGACACTTTTCGTATCAAACCTTTGCTTTTCTTATGGAGCAGGTGACGAGAGTCGAACTCGCCGGAAACAGCTTGGGAAGCTGTCGCCATACCGCTAGGCGACACCTGCGCTTTTTACGTTGAATCTTTTACTCAACGTTTTTATTATATATCCTTTTCGGGAAAATGTCAATGATTTTTCTCGGTATTCCGTAATTTTTTTTAAATCCGTACCAATAAATCGTTTTTTTTCACGAACTTAGGATTGTAATGTTTTGCAATTCGCGCAAACGCCGAAAAACTCAATGGTGTATCCCTCTAAGTCAAAATCCTCTTGAACGGATACCTCGTAATCCCGCTCGTCCTCGTCTAACCAAACGTCCGCCAATCTACCGCACTTCACACAATGCGCATGATAATGCGTCGTCGTATTGTAATCATAGCGAACTTCACTGCCTGCGACACGGAGCTCCGTCGCCTTACCGTTCGCGGCAAAACCGCTCAAAACACGGAACACAGTCGCGCGAGAAACGCTCGGGTACGTTTGATGAACGTATCCGTAAACTTCCGTTGCCGTCGGATGATCCAAGGACTGTAACGCTCCGTAAATGATTTGCTTTTGTTTCGTCTGTCTTTCCTGCATTTTTCCTGCTCCTTATTGTTTCTTTTTAATAACGAGATTGAATATTGTTTATAGTATAACATAGGATTAAATCTTAAGTCAAGCAATTTTTGCGATTTTTCGAAAAAAATCTCCGCATGATTTTCACATACGGAGTTTATTGTTTTATTTTTCGTCGTTACCGCCACTATTTCCGAGGAAAATCCCGAAAAAGTCGTTATTGGGTTTCAACGTCGTTCCGCCGCTCGTCAAGCCGTTCGACGGAGCCGGTTTTCTATCGCGATTATACGGCTTTTTATTATAACCGCCCTTATTGCCGTAATTGCCTCTTCCGCCGCGATTATAACCGCCGCGGTTGTTGCCTTTGTTCCCGTTTCTACCGCGAGAATCTCTGCGATCGTTACGAGCCGACAACGCAGGAGCGTCCGGATCTTCCAAGTTATCGGGAATGATCACGATATAGCGGTTAGGTTCCTTGCCTTCGCTCTGCGTGGATACACCTTCACGTTCCGCAAGCGCGGCGTGAATAATTCTTCTTTCGTAAGGATTCATGGGTTCGAGTTTGATTTTCTTCCCGTAGCGAATGGCTTTTTGCGCGATATTTTCCGCCAATCTGTTTAACGTGTTTTCGCGGTTATCGCGGTAATTCTCGCAATCCACGACGACGCGCTTATATTCTTCGCGTCCCGTGTTAGCAACCGCCCCGGCGAGCGTCTGAATAGCGTCGAGCATCGCGCCGTGTTTGCCGATGATCGAAGTGGTTTTCGCAGCCGTAACGTTAATCTCCACTTTCTCGTCTTCTCGTACGAGCTCTGTTTTGGCTTTAATTTGCAACAAATCGAATAAACGGTTCAGGAATACGACCGTTCTCTCTCCGTCTGTCATTTCCGCGTTTTGGGCGGTTATTTGGGATTTTTCTTCTACGGGAACGCTTTCCGTTTTTTCCACAGGCGTCTCTTCGACGACTGGCGTCGCTTCAACGACGGGTGTTTTTTTGATTTCTTTCTCGGCGATCGCCACGCGTGCCTTCACCGAGCCGAATAATTTCTTTTTACCTTCTTCCAAAACGCGGATATCCGCATTTTCTCGGGTTATCCCGAGTGTTTTCAAGCCCTCTTCGATGGCTTCTTCTACCGTCTTTGCGGTAAATTCCGTATATTTCATTTCTCTGACTCCTCAACGCCCCGCGAAAACGGGACTAATTTTTCTCCTGAATTATTTCTTTTTCCGAGTTTTTTCGGTTTCTTTCGCGGAACTCGAAGTATGCGTTCTGCCCGGGAATCTCTGATTATGCTTTTCCTGCAACGCGCGCTCCGCTTTTTTATTTTCGTTTTCATCCACAACTTTGTTGATAACCAGTGTGGATACCAACGAGAACAGGTTGCTCGTAATCAAATAGATCGAGAACGCGGAACTGTACATAAACGAGAAAATCGCAAACATACCCGTCATGATAATCATCGTCATTTTTTGGGAGCTTGCCGCCTGCCCGTCCACCGTCGAATACTTCTGCTGTTCCTTTTGCGAGCGCATGGACACGAATTGTTGCAACAAAATCGTACCAATAGAAAGCGCAACCAAAATGTACCAACCGTTGGATTCCGATTTCGCGTCCGTCAATTTTCCCGTAATGCTGTCATAAGCGTCTTCGGTGTAGACTCTCGTATACTCCTGAATGCCGTTAAAATCGCTCGTCTCGCCGTTGACTTCGTATTTGCTACGGCTGATGTCCGATTTGAAGGACGTCCAATCGAGTACGGGATGCTTATAAGAAGCGTCGGTCACCCAAATGTTCTTGATCCAAACGAATTTCGTATTTTCTTTTACCTTACCGTTATAAGTTTCCAATACGAAATTCTGCGCTTGACCGATAAAGTAATCCTTGATCGCCGTTTGTGCAATCTCGATTTTTTCGCTCTCTGACGTTTCTACACCGTTTTGATCGTTTTCGGCTGTTTTCTCCGCCAATCTTTCGGCAACCGCAGCTTGCACTTCCGCGTTGATATACGCTTTTTCCGAATCGACGTAATAGATGCGCTTGGTTTGGTCGCATTGCTTCGCGTATTCGAACGGGTTTTCCGCGCTTTCGTCCTCCGCAACCGTGAGCGTATAGTAAATATATTTTTCCGCCGAAGCGTCTTTTACGGTGATAACGTTGCCGTCGAGCGTAACATTCTCCTCCGTCAGATCCGCGCAATAACTTTCCAAACATTTGTTATAGGCGTTGACCATCGTATTGTAATTCTGTATATTGGAATACTGCGAAAACGCATTGAACGCGTTGATCGCGACGAAAAAGATCACGAGCGACAAAATCATCGGCAAGCATGACGAGAACATGGAAATGCCGTTTTCCTTATACATTTCCATGACTTTTTGATTGTACATGTTCTTATCGTTCGCGTATTGTTTTTGTAATTTTTCCATACGCGCCTGATTTTCTTTCATTTTGATGTTCTGTTTGCGCATGGACACCCTTTGATAGATATCAAAAGGCAAAGTAATAAGCTTCAAAACAAGGGAAAACAACACGATTCCCAAACCGACGACGCCGACGCCGGAAATCAAAAACTTGATAATCTTCCCTATCCAGTTCAGATAAACGTTGAACGTTTGCCCGTACAAAGCGATTTCTACGTCTTCCGCTAATAAATTCAAAAGTCCCATAAGTACCTTTTCCCTAATTTTTTTCGACGGCGATCCGCCGTATCTCCGCGTTGCCGCTCTACAGCAACCAACGTACTTTTCTCCGTTTTTCGGGAACGGGATCGTAACCGCCTTTTGCCCAAGGATTGCAACGCAAAATGCGCCACGCCCCCAATAATATCCCCCTGAATACGCCGTGATTGTTGATACATTCCAAGGTGTATTGCGAACAACTCGGATAATATCGACAGGGATGTACGGATAAATGCTTTTGATAAAAGAGAATGAGCCGCATACAAAGCATTTTTAAGATCGGTCGGTAGAGCGTTTTCCGCAAATATCTTCCGTTCTCGCGGACGAGCGAAGAAAACCGAACGATTAAAGTTTCTCTTTTCGAATCATGCATTGCAAATCTTTTTGAAAGGTATGGAAGGTATACTCGTCCCGTACCTTAGGCAGTAGAATGAGCGAATAGTTTCCCTGCATTTCGTCGCACGTCAAGCGAAAGGCTTCCCGTAAAAGTCTTTTGACGCGATTTCTTTGTACACTCTTTCCGTGGCGTTTGCCGACCGAAATGCCCATACACATCTCTTTTGCGGGCGCGTACAGGATTGTGAGCGAAGGGGAAAACGCACGTTTCCCTTTTTGAAACAGTCTGTTAAAATCTGCTTGTTTTTTTATCCTTAAATATTTCATTTTCACTCTCTTTCGAGCGGAAAATTATTTTCCTGTTAACAAAAAGCGTATACTTATAAAAAACGGCAAATCCTCTCCTTTTCGTAAAAAGGAAAGGAATTGTCGCGTATTTATCGTTTTCAATTAGTGCGTAAGTCTCTTTCTGCCTTTCGCTCTACGATTTTTCAATACTCTTCTGCCGGCTGTCGTTGCCATTCTTTTACGGAATCCGTGCACCTTGCTCTTCTGTCTTTTCTTGGGTTGAAATGTTCTTTTCATAATCGTTCTCCTGATTTTGGTTTTTATCTAATTGGTGTACATCGCGCTTTTACCCACGATAACTTTTACTATTATAACTCAATCTTGCATATCCGTCAAGCAATTTTACGAAAGAATAGGCATTCTTTTTTCGTTTTTGCTCTCTTTTTTTTCTTAGGAAGCGGAAGAACCGCTCGTTCTGACGGGCAAAATGAGATACTGACAACGCTTGTCTTGCTCGTTTTCTATGGTAAAAGGCGATACGGCGGCATTAAAGGACATCACGACGTTTTCTTCTTCCAACGCTTTCGCCGCGTCGAGCAAATACTTGCCGTTCATGGCGATTTTCAATTCCTTACCGGAAAATTCCGCCAAAACCGTTTCTTCTACTTTCCCCATATCGGAATTTGCGTTGATGATGATTTTGCCGTTTTTGACATCGAACAACACAAGGTTGTTCTTGTCCCCGCGGATAAGCACGGAAGCACGTTCCACGCTGTCGATTAATTCCGAACGCTTCACGCAGACCGTGGTCGTAAACTCCTCGGGATAGATATTTTCTTTCTTTACAAACTCTCCGGAATACAATCTTGAATTGATGACGGTATCTTTTACCGCGACGGACAAAAGATTTTTGCTCGCATAAATTTTCAATTTCTCGTCGCCGTCCAACATACGCGAGATTTCCGTCAAAGTCCTCGCGGGGCAGACGATTTTTATATTGCTGTTGCCGTCGGTGACGTCACAATAGGAACAAGCCATTCTAAACCCGTCGAGCGCGGTCGCCGTAAGTTTTCCGTCCACCGTTTCCAAAAGACAACCTTTAAGAATCGGACGGCTCTCGTCCGTGGCGCAGCAGAACACCACTTTGGATATCAAATTTTTCAAATCGCTTTCCGAAGTTTCGAAATAATCGGAGATATCCGTATTTTCGCCGAATACGGGAAAATCAGATGCGGATAACGCCTGCATATAAGATTCGCTTTCGCCGTATTTAATGGAAATTCCGCGCTCGTCGGAAGAAATGACCACCTCGAAGCCGGAGATTTTACCGACGAAATCGGCAAAGCATTTGCCGTTGACGCAAAGCTCGCCTTCTTCCAAAACTTCCGCGCGAATCTTTTTCTCGATCGAAATTTCCCCGTCGTACGCCTTTAACGTCAAACCGTCGTTCTTCGCCTGCAATCTAATACATTCCAAAACCGGCGTAACCGTTTTGAGCGCGCAGGCTTTACTCACCGTGATCGCGGCTTCCGATAATACCATTCCGTCACAAACAACTTTCATAATTTATATCCTCGTTATATTTTTCTTACTCGGTTATTTTATCATATATACCCGTTTTTGGCAAGCAAAAAACAGCTTTTACGCGATTTTACCTTATAAAAATATTATTTTTTTCTCCGGGTGTTTTTTTTGACAATAGTGCACCGTGTACGCCGCTCCGCCTGTATTTTTTTTGCAATAAGCCAGCAAAACGTCCGCCCGATCGACCATATACTCGTCGCGCACCTGCATGCACCCTTGATAGTACGTCTCACTCAAAACCCGCTGCTCGTCGGCGGCTTTCAATACGTGGCAATAGCGAGCCTTATCTTCGTCCGAAAAATATCTTTCCTGTCCGTAACAAGGTATGCAAGCGATTAAGCGGAGCTGCGGATAGCGCTTTTTGAAAAACAAAATACATTCTCCGGCGAGCAGGTCGAACCCCATCGCCATACCGTTAAAAAAATCGGTGACGCCACTCTGTATAAGTTTTTCCGTTTCTGTCCATAATTTCAACGGCTCGAAATCGCCGTGTATTTGACGGTGTCCGGTAAACGCGCACGAAGTCGGGGGCGTATTCGATTCGATTTTTATTCTTAATTGTTTCGTCATGTTTTTATTTCCACTTTTGATTTATCCACATTATATCACCATTTTTTCGAAAAGTAAAGCAAAAACGACCATATGTTTGTTTTGGATTTATGGTTATTTCACCGAAGGATACGATCAAGCCGTATCGCTTTTAATATAAGGCTTGAATAAAAATTGCGGAGCGCCGCTCCGCACCTAGCAAGGGAATATTTCCCTTGACCCTTATCGGCGGTTTGGCGGCATTCCCGCTTCTCCCTCAAGTATTTATAGAAATAATATTTAGTAGTAGTATTCGTAGTAGCGGTGGAATTGTGGATAAGTTGGGAGAAAAGGTCGGCAACCCCTTGAAAACGCCGACTTTTCGTTTTGGGAAAATATGTGGAACAGTCCGCATTTTTTTGTGGAAAAAATTGTGGAACAATTGTGGAAATATGTGTACAACTAAAAATTGCAAAAAAAGAAAAATGCATAAATATACAAAAAATATGTAAGATTTATACAACAAAGGGAAGCTATCCACATGAGTTATCCACAATGTTGAAAAGCGACGTGTGGAAAAGTGGGGATAACTTACGAAAGACCGAATATTTCCCGTAAAAACGGTTGCTATTCTCGGCGAAATGTGTTATAATAAACGCGTTATGAAGATTCGAGAAATTACGACGATTTATGAAACGGAAATATTGGGCGAGCATGCCGCGGAGTTTGAGAAATTCCGCGAAATGTTGTTGGAATACAACCAAAAATATAACTTGACCGCCATTTTGGAAAAGCAGGACATTTACTACAAACATTTCTTGGATTGCGCGGTCGGCGCGGACCTGTTCAAACCGAACGCACACGTGGCGGAAATCGGCTCCGGCGCAGGATTCCCGTCCATCGTTTTGAAGCTCCTTCGTCCCGATATATCCTTCGACTTGTTTGAAAGTGTGGGGAAAAAATGTGAATTTTTGAGAGCTGTTGTGGATAACTTCGGCTTTCAAGGAATGAATATTTATAACATGCGTGCGGAAGAGGCTGCAAAAGACGCTCGTTTTCGGGATAAATACGACTATTCCACAGCGAGAGCGGTCGCCAGAATGAATACTTTGACTGAGTATTGTTTGCCCTTCGTGAAAGTAGGGGGCGCGTTCATCGCCTATAAGAGCGGCGACGTTGCGGAAATCGAAGAAGCCGCCTCCGCCTACAAGGTTTTGGGCGGAAAAAAGAAAGCGGTGTTTTCCTATTCCTTACCCGAAGCGTACGGCGAGCGTGTGTTGGCGGTTGTGGAAAAAATCAAACCGACGCCGTCGAGATATCCCCGTGGTCAGGGAAAAGAACGGAAACAGCCGTTATAATCTGATATGACAAAAAGGAAGTGCCGTGTACGAGTTTACGGCACTTCCCTTTTTGTAGAATTTTATGAATTCGATGCGGATATGGTGGCTTGTTTTTAAGATTCAACGCGTACCTGTCCGCTTGTATTGTTTTAGTTTTCTTTGTGTATCGTGAACAGGTACGCAACGACGAACACGGCGGCATCTACAACCGCGACGAGAAAACAAATGTTGCCGATGGTCGAAAGGGTATCTTCCGCTTCATAGACGGCGGCTTTCGTATAGACGATGATGGGCAGACGGTCGGCGGCGTTGCTAAACTCCACGTTCCAAACGCTTTGGTTGTTCCATTCGTAGGTGTACAACAGATTGTGGTTATCGTCGTAAACTTCACGATAATAGTGGGTGTGCCCGTATTCGGGATTTTCCGTTTTTTCGCTGTCGCCGATAATTTCATCCTGTCCCCAAACTTTGTCTTTGTCGTAGATGTAGGACGGCGTGTACGTTTCAATATATTCCTTGAAGGATGCGAAATCTTCAAAAATTATCTTTTCTGCGAGTCGATACGGGGAATGGGTGTTGACGCAGACAACAAACGCAATCACGCCGACGGCAAAAATGCAACCGCAGGGAATGCCGTAACGGCGCAATGCGAGCTTTCGACGGGCATTTTTCCTTTTTTGTGCTTCGCTAATTTGCAAAAGATTTTTTTGAATACATCTTTTTTCGATGACAATTTTGTAGACGGCAAAACTCAAAATTGCCATGGCGAGCACGCAAATTCCGCCGTAGAGTAACCACGCCGGCAAGGTCAAACCGAAATACGTTCCGGTAAAGGCAAGGGGCAGGGTTGCGACGAAACAGCAAAGAATGCCTAAGGCATGGTTGCGACAAAGCACGGTGAGAGAAGAATGAAATTCGAGCAGTGTTTGTTTGTCGATCGGGGTGTCCTCTATCTCCGAAGGTTTCAAATACGTTTGCTCCGAAAAAAGTACGAGAAGAAATACGGTGACGACGGTGACGATGAGCGAGATGCAAAAACCCAGCGTCGCGCGATAAAAGGCGAAGTTGCAGAGCGCCGCTACCAACAACCCGACGATTTCTAAACCGAGCAGCAACGCCAAGCGTTTTCGATAATTTTCTTTGCGACCGGTCAGCAGGCGTTTTAATTGTTTTTCCGTTTTGGCGGTTGCGCGTGCTTCCTGTTCGGGGGAGAAATTTTTTAAAACGGGGGTAGCAGGTATGCGTTCACCGCGAATTAACTCGTCCGTGGTAACCCCGAAAAGCTCCGCCATGGCAGGCAAGACGGAAAGTTCCGGTTCGCATTCGTCGCGTTCCCAGCGGCTTACGGTTTTGTCGGAAACGAACAGTTTTTCGCCAAGCTCCTTTTGCGTCATTCCGTTGGCTTTGCGAAGTGCGGCAATAAATTTTCCGATTGTTTTCTTTTCCATAAAAACTCCTTGATGTGTTTGTTCTTTATAATCATTCTATCATATCGGGAGAAAAAAATCTATTCATTTGCGTAAAAATTCCTCTCGCAATAGGAGAATTTATCTTAAAACGGTGGAGTTTTTAGGGAAAATGCCGTTCAGGCATGCAAAAGTCGTAAAAATTCACGGACGAAAAATCTTGCTTTTGGGTTTTGCCGGTGGTATAATCGATATAAGCTTGCAAGCAAAAAAAATAAAGAAACGCAACTAGATATATGATGCGGCGTTGCATAAAAAAACGGCGAAAAATCGCCGTTTTTCATTCCGGTATTTCGTCTTCGTCGTCCGTATCGTCCGGTTCCGGTTGGGTTTGCTTTTTGAAACGGAGTTCGTCCGTTTTGAAATCTTTATAGATCCAACCGCCGTTGCGATCGTCGATTTTGACTTTTACGTTCATCGTCAACATGTTTACGGACACGACGACGGCTTTGCCGTCGGGAGATCCGACTTCGCTTCCCACTTTGGGAACTTTTTTGGCGGCTTTTGCATAATAATCGCTTTCATAACTCAAACAACACATCAATCTGCCGCAAAGTCCGCTGATTTTCCCGGGATTCAGGGATAAACCTTGCGTTTTTGCCATTTTGATGCTTACTTTTTTGAATTCGGGCATGTTTCCCGCGCAACAACAAATTCTGCCGCAGGGAGCAATTCCGCCCAAGAACTTCGTTTCGTCGCGCGTGCCGACTTGGCGGAGTTCTATACGCGTGTGGAAAGTGGCGGCGAGGTCTTTGACGAGCTCACGGAAATCGACGCGGTTATTTGCGGTAAAATAAAATAAAATCTTACTTTCGTCAAAGGAAAATTCGCAGTCGATGAGCTTCATGTTCAAGCCGTGTTTCTGAATTTTTTCCTTGCAAACCTGCATGGTTTGCGGTTTTTTCACCAAAAAAGCTTCGTAACGCTCCGTATCCTTTTGTGTTGCGATGCGCACGATGGGTTTCAGGGGGGAAACGAGCTCGTCATCGCTGACGGTGCGTTCGGGGTAGGCGACCCATGCGTACTCCAAGCCGCGCGACGTTTCCACGACGACGGGCATGTTCCGTTCGTATACCTCCCCTTCTTTCGGCGCGAAATAATATAATTTTCCGCCGTTTTTGAATTTGATTACTACTACTTTTACCATAAATGATCCTTATATTTTATGTTTGTTTTTTGCTTGAATGTTTGCGATGCACAACTCGATGCATTGCGGGAATACGGTGTTGAATTTGAGTTGTTTTTCCGCCTCGGAGAGCGCCTCTTGTGCGTAGAACAGCGCGGAAACGGTATACTCTTCCGCGAGCGCTCGAAGCGTCGCATATTCCGATTTTAAAAGGAGTTTGGCTCCGTTCCGATCGTTGTTCGTCTTAAGCAGCAAGAGATCCCGATAGATTAATCGAAGCAGATTGAGCAGTTCTTTCGGGTACTTGGTTTCGCCGATGTTTTTGACGACGACGGGGAGGTTCGAAGGCGTGCTTTTCGCGAGGGAAAAGGCATTGAACGATAACTCACGGTAATATCCCCCTTCCAAAATATTTTGTGCTTCGCCAAGGTTTCCGCCGGCGGTCGCCGCGCAAAGCGCGTAGGTTTTTGCATCGTACGCATTTCGATATATTCGTTGCAAACATTCGGCGATATCGTCGTCGGGAAAGGGTAAGATTTCCAATTTTTTCGTGCGAGAAAGCACGGTGGGCAGAATGGGAAAAGCCGTCGTCGCGCCGAGCAGGAAAACGACACCCGTCGGAGGTTCTTCCAACAATTTCAAAAGTTTATTCTGCGTTTGTACGTTGGCTTCGGCGAAATCGCCGAGCAAGAAAACTTTTTTGTCGCCCTCTACGGGGTTCAACATGCTTTCTTCGCGAATTTTTTCCGCGTCTTCAACGGTGAGTTTCTTTCCGTCGGAGGGGAAAAACAGACAATCGGAAAATCCGTCCGCGTCGATCAAATCTCGAACGCGGCGTTTTTTTCGGGTTTCCGTCGTATTTTCACCGCCGAAAGTCTCGTCTTCGCAATCGAACAAGAGTTTTGCGAAGGTTTTTAAGGCAAAACGGAGATTTTTCGAGTCGTTCAAGAGCAATAAATAGGCGTGCGCGAAACGATTTTCCCGACATTCCGTTTTCAATAAATTGTAGGCTTTTGTCGTTCGAAAAAGCGTTTGCATGGAATTCCCCTTTGCTGTTTTTGTCGTTAGATTTTTTTATTATACCACAAAAAGCAAAAATAAGCAAGCACTCGAAAAGGGGATCCGCGTTTTTTGTGAAAAACAACGGAAAAACGGTCCTACAGGGGCAAACGTTTGTCGAGAAATGTCGATTTTTTTATTTTTTGACTAAAAACGCTTTACAGCACGAAAAGTAAATGATATAATATATTTGTATGCTTATGCGCATGAACATGGGACATGTTGCATAAAAATAGTATAGTAAAGAAGAAAAGGAGTACGAAATGGAAGAAAAGGTACCAAAGGAAGAGAGTATCAATTTATTGGAAATCGGCAAACTTTTGCTTGGAAAAATAAAGCTCTTATTGTTGGTTGTATTGATTGCTGCGGTGATGGGCGGCGCGTTTGCCGTCTTTAAGACTTACGACGTCAATTATTGGGGAACGGAATTGGAGTTTTACGTAAATCCCATCGAGTCTAAGGAGAATAATTCGGAGAGCCAATACGGCATTTACGGCGCGTACGGCAGCCATATTATGGATACGATCGTAAAAACGTTAAGCTCGGAAAACTTTGCGCAGATTGTGTTGGATGAAATGGAAGACGTTCCTGACAAATACGTCCTCGACGAGGACGGCTCGGAGGTTTTGTCCGAAGACTATATCTCCATGCTCCGAAAAGTGATGGAGTCGGTATCTTATTCCTATTTGAAAAACGGGGAAAGTATCGACGATGTGAATAATTTGGCGAAAAGTTTCATTTATGTAAAAATTTCCGTTTTGAACAACAAAGACTTTGCGGAAGCATTGTTGCAACGGGTAAAAAAAGCCGTTCCTGCCTACGTCGAAGAGCATATGTTCAAGCCGCAGGGGTATGAGGGAACGAGTTGTACGCAGTTGACCATTGTCGACTCTATCGAGTTGACCAATCCCGGGTATATGACCAGTCAAGCCGTGAAATATGCGGCGTTGGCAGGTATTGCGGCACTGGCGGTGGCGTGCCTCGTGATCATCTTGATTGACCGCTCCGATAATAGATTGCGCGATTACGAGTCGGTTATGAACGATTTCGGTGTGCCCGTGCTCGGGGTTATTCCCACCATTGCCTCGCTGGAGGAAGACGTGCAGAATAAAGCAAAAGAGAAGGCGAAGCTCGATAAGGAGGCGAAATAATGAAACATTTTTCTATTACAGAACATTTTCGTGAAAAACGCTTAAAAGAACATGATTCCGATAAATTGCAAACGTTTCGCAGGGCGGAGTACTTGTTGAACGACACGACTCCGTTTGAAGTGACGGAAGGTTTTCGTACGTTAAAAGCCTCGCTTTCGGTTTCCGTACCCAAAAAGGACGGCGGTGTTGCCATTATGGCGACTTCGGCTTATCCCGGAGACGGGAAAACGACCGTTGCGGTCAATTTGGCGTTGATGTTTGCCGTCTCCGATTTGAAAGTGCTTTTGCTGGACGCGGATTTACGTAAGGGCAGAGTCGCAAAGTATTTCAAAAGCAAGTCTGTACCCGGACTCTCCGATTGTTTGTCCGGACAGGTGGATTTGGACAGCGTAATCCATAATTCGCGCGTGAATAAAAATCTTTCCTATATTACCTGCGGTACGCGTTCCCCTCGCCCCTACGAGTTGTTGGAAAGCGAGGAAATGAGAGAGCTTTTGAAAAAATTGAAACAGAGATACGATTATATCATTATCGATACGCCTCCGATCTTGTTGATTTCGGACGCGTTGGCGTTGGCTCCTGCGACGGACGGCGCGGTGTTGGTATGTCGTCATCAAGTCACGTTCGTGAGTGATATCAAACATGCGTTGGAACGCTTAAAGGTCGGAAAAGTAAACGTATTGGGTACGGTCGTGAACGATTATAAATCCCCGTCGAACGGAAAATACGGATACGGATCGAAATACGGTTACGGCAAGTACGCTTACGGCTACACGTCGACAACGGGGGCGCAGGAAGGACACGGCGTTTTGAAACCCGTGGTTTTGGCTTCGATGACATCGAATGCGAGCGTGAAAAAACAGGGACAAGCTCCAGCCGAGCCGAAAATGCCGGAAGTGAAACAACCGGAAGTGAAACAACCGAAAGTCAAACAACCGACCGTGACGGTTGCGAAAGCTCCGACGGCGACGCCTGCCGAAAAGACGCCGGAAATCGTTCGAGAAGTTGCCGTCGGCAATGCGAGCGGTCCTGCGACGAAGAAGGTGTTCGTTAAAAAGGTTGTGGGGCATAACGCTTCCTCCGAAAACAATAAAGCTAAATAAGTTTTCGACCTCCCCTTTCGGGAGGTCGTTCCTTTCAAAAAACGGCGAGTTCTTAAAAAAGTCGTTTAAGGACGCGTGTTTTCGGGTATTTATAAATATATGGAAAACTATATGGAAAAACAAACGGAAAAAACAAATATTTTACCCGTCATTCCTTTGCGCGGCAGAGTGGCGTTTCCGCATACGAATATTTCTTTCGAAGTCGGCAGAGAAATGACATTGAAAGCGGTGGAGCGCGCTTCCGCGAGCGATCGGATCGTGTTTATCTGTACGCAGAAACAGACGGAAAAAGACGAGATCGATACGGACGATCTGTACACCGTCGGTTGCGTTGCGAAGATTCGTCAGATCACGCAGCTCACGGGCGGAGTGGCTCGCGTGCTGTGCGAGGGACTTTATCGCGCTAAAGCGCGTATGCTCGGCGTAGAGAGCGGTTATTTTTACGGCGTTGTTGACGCGTTGAAGATTGTCGCCGGCGACGAGGTTTTGGAAGAGGCGTATTTTAGAACGGCGAAAGAGCTGGTGAAAGACGTGCTTGCTACGGACGGAAAAATCGGGAAAGAAACGGCGGCGAGGTTGGAGAGATGCTCCGACGCGGATGAATATGTGGATATCGCGGTGTCGGCGATGCGCGTTCGATTGGAAATTAAGCAGCAAATTTTGGAAGAAAGCAGAAAGATCGAGCGATTAAAGCTGTTCGAGCGGTGTTTGAACGACGAGCTGGAGATTTCCAAAATCGAGAAGAAAATTGCCGTCAGCGTACGTCAGAGCATCGATAAAAATCAACGCGATTATTTTTTACGGGAGCAGTTAAAAGCGATTCATGCCGAGCTTGGCGACGACGGAAAAGAAGAGGACGAATATCGTCAAAAAATTCTCGCAAAAGGTTTGCCGGAGGCGTTGGAGCAAAAATGCTTAAAAGAGGTCTCTCGATTGGGAAAAATGCAACCTACTTCCCCCGAATACACCGTTATTACGGGATATTTGGATCAGATTTTGGCTTTGCCGTGGACGGAAGAAACGGAAGACACGGAGGAACTCGCCGATTGCGTCACCGTTTTGGAGGCAGACCATTACGGCTTAGAGAAAATTAAAGAGAGAATCACCGAGTATCTTGCCGTTTTGAAATTGACGGGGAATATGAAAGCACCTATTTTGTGCTTGGTCGGACCTCCGGGTGTCGGAAAAACGAGCATCGCGCAGTCGATTGCGCGTGCTCTTGGTAGGAAATTCGTTAGAATGAGCCTCGGCGGTATCAAAGACGAGGCGGAGATCCGCGGACATCGGCGTACGTATATCGGCGCAATGCCCGGACGAATTTTGTACGGCATGAAGCAAGCCGGTTCCGTGAATCCCGTGTTTTTGCTCGATGAGATCGATAAAATGACTTCGGATATCCACGGCGATCCTGCCGGCGCGTTGCTGGAGGTGCTCGACCCGGAACAAAACGTTTCGTTCCGCGATCGGTATATCGAAGCTCCTTACGATTTGAGCAAGGTGTTGTTTATCGCTACGGCGAATACGTTGGATACCATTCCCACTCCCCTGCGCGACCGTATGGAGATTATCGAGCTTTCCGGTTATACGCAAGAGGAAAAGACGGAGATTGCTCGTCGGTATTTGTTGCCTAAGCAGTTGGCGGTAAACGGATTGACGGACAACAATTTGTCCTTATCGGAAGAGGGCATCCGTGTCGCGATCGAAGGGTATACGAGGGAGGCAGGTGTGCGTTCATTGGAACGCACGATCGGTTCGCTCTGTCGGAAAGTGGCGGTGCAATACGCTTCGAATAAACAGCTTCCCTGTGTGGAAATCGACGGGGAAAAAGTGAAGAATTTACTCGGTGCGCCGAAATTTACGCTCGACGAGGCGTTGAGAACGCCCGAGGTAGGTGCGGTGACGGGGTTGGCTTGGACCGCGGTCGGCGGAACGACGCTCACCGTAGAAGTTATGGCGATGCCCGGCAAAGGCGAATTGAAACTGACGGGGAAGCTCGGTGAGGTCATGCGCGAGTCCGCGCAAGCCGCATTGACCTTCCTTCGTGCGCATGCGGAAAAATACGGGTTAACGACGGAAATATTCGGGACGACCGATTTGCATATCCACGTGCCGGAAGGGGCGACGCCGAAAGACGGACCGAGCGCGGGAATCACGATGGCGACGGCGATTTTGTCCGCGCTGACGGGAAAGGCGGCTCGCAGCAACGTTGCCATGACGGGGGAGATTACGCTTCGCGGTAAAGTGTTGCCGATTGGCGGTTTGAAAGAAAAATCGCTGGCGGCGCGAAGAGTTGGCATTAAGACGGTTATCATGCCGAAAGGAAACGAAAGGGAGCTGGCGGAATTGCCCGCGGTCGTTCGAAAAGACGTGCGTTTCGTGCCGGTCTCGGAGGCGGACGAGGTGTTTGCGATTATGTTCGATTTCGAGCCGCTCGGCGGAGAAAAAACGAAGAAAAAACGCGCGCCGAGACCTCACCCCATACCCTTGGAAACGGAGAACGGACACGACGGCGTTCGCTGTTGAAAGTAGGAAATTATGAAAATAAAAAAACAGGCTCGAAAGCAAAATGGGCACCCCATGTATGCGTTGAATTATCCGAAAAAGGAAGAAACGCCACCGCCGCTCGTCGTAAAAGACGCGACTTTTATTACGAGCGCGGCAAAGCGCGAACAGTTTATTAAACCCGATAAACCGATGATTGCAGTCTGCGGAAAATCCAACGTCGGGAAAAGCTCTTTTATCAATATGCTTGCCAATCGAAAAAAGCTCGCCAAAACGAGCAGCGAACCGGGGCGGACTCGACTCGTTAATTATTTCGATTTCGGGGAGTTCATCTTGGCGGATTTGCCCGGTTACGGCTTTGCTCGGGTGTCGAAACTCGAGAAAGAAAAATGGGCGAAGACGCTGGACGCGTTTTTCTGCGATAAGGAAAACATCGCGCACGTTTTCATGCTGGCGGATTCTCGACATGCCCCTACCGAAGACGACGTGCAGATGATCGAATATCTTAATTTTCACATTCTCCCCTTTACCGTCGTTTTGACGAAGACGGATAAGCTTTCCAAAATGAAGCTGAAAGAAAATACACGCGCGATCGCCGCCGATCTATATCTCGGCGAGCAGAATCTGTTGGCTGTGAGCGCGGAGACGGGATACGGAAAAAACGACGTTTTGGCGAAAATAAAGGCGGTTATCGAGACGGCGAATACGGTGTACGAAGAAGACGTCGAAGCGACGGAAGAGTGAAAAATACGGCGAATTTTCGCCGTATTTTTACGTCATAGATATTCTTTCCACTTCTTTTCGAATTTTTCTTCTGCGACGATCATTTCGTCGATGAGCGACAAGATCTCCTCGTCGCCGTTTAAGGAAAGTTCGCCTGCCGTCGAGCGGAGTGCGGTCACGCCCATAACCGTGCCCTGCACCATCATTTCCGCGATGTGCGAACGGGAATTGTCGGTCAGGGTGTTCATTTTGATCGATCCCCACATCATCGCTTTTTTCATCGGGTTGGGTTCTTTCAGTTCGAGCTGTTTGTTTTTTGCGATGATCGCCGCTTTGGCGGAGAACCGCTCGTATTCCTCGTGTTGATAAGACAGTTCCTTTTTTATCTCTTCGTCTTCTACTGCCGGGAGAATGTCGGAAATGGATTGCAGGGCGAGTTGCGCGTTGCGGTAGATCTCCGCGAGTGCTTCTTCCGTTTGTTTTTGTACGTCTGCCATAAAACGCTCCTTTTAATATAGTAGTATTTATTTTTGCCGAGGAAAGGAAAAAACATACAAAAAAAATGAAAATAGCGTGAAAAACGCTTGACGAAGCTTGAAGAAATGTGGTATAGTAATAGTCGAGCCGATAGAAACGGGCTTTTTAAGTCAGCGGTTTTGCTGCGCCTTGGAAATTCTTCGAGACTGGAAAGAGGAGGTAAAAAGAATGTACGCTATTATCGATAA
>CAYZOF010000023.1:0-4367 GCA_964479935.1 uncultured Clostridia bacterium
GTATAAAGCAATACGTCGTAAACGCCGTAAAGCGTTCCGTTATAGGTGACGGCTGTCGGTCCTGCGATATACAGCGAATTGCCTACCGTGCGAATGATATACCCCGATTCCCCGAGCTCCTCGCTCGTCACCTCGATTTCCGCATCCTCCAACAGTTCCGTTTCTCCGAGGCTGATATACTTATCGCCGACCGCATAATGCACTTCCGTTTCCGTCACCGTAGGAATCGTGACGCCCGTTGAAAGACGGAAAAATTCCGAAAGCTCTTGCGCCGCAAAACTCGTGGAGGAATCTCCGCCCTCGGGAAGGACGATCTTATACTCCGTCCTTCCGTTTTCAATCAAATTGACGTCGGTTTTTTCAAACGTTTTTTCATTGCTCGGTTGCTCGGGCACTACCTCGTAAAGCTTATCCGAAGAGGAATCGGATGAAGAAGAGGAATCCGAACCGTCCTTTTTACACGCCGTCGCGACTGCGCAAGAAAAGCACAGACAAGCCGCCAACACCAACGATACGATTTTCTTAAATTTCATTCCTTTGCCTCCTTAGTTTTTCTGTACCACTTCGAAATCGTGGCAAAGAACGTTGTAATTTCCGTTTTCGTCCATGATATAGAAGATCAAGGAATACGTACCTGCTTGCTCTGCCGTAAACTGTCCGTCTTCGATTACGTGCAATATGCCGTTCGGCGCGCGATAATACGTATCTACCGACACTTTTTCCAGATCTCCGTTGTCCGCGATTTCATACGTCGGCACGTATATCGTCGTTCCCGTCCACACGCGCACTGGCAACTCGCCCGTCACCGTCAACGTCGGTAAAACGTCGTCGAAGATAACGATACTCTTCGTAGACTCTTTCTTTAAGCCCGAAAAATCGGTAGCCGTATAAGTCACGGTATATCTTCCGAGTGCGGAAGGCTGTACGACATATTCTCTATTTGCAGGAACGCCGTTCAAGCTTATGCCGTCCACCGTAGTCAAATATCCGCCGTCGGGCGTTCTTATCGTCAAAAGCGGTACATCCGTATAATTCAGCACGTCGTACGCTCTCGCCGTAGGCAACGTTATTTTCGTATTCGGCGTGTACATGCCCGAATACGAACCGTCCACAATCAGTTGCGGCTGCGACGTATCGCGTATGGTATTAAAGAAGCGTTGATTATTGATCGATATAAAATTGATCGCGCAATTTTCCCGCACGCCCGTCAAACGGAAGGACACGAATACTTCGTGGCTGTTAAATCCGTCGAACGCTTTCCCTGCCGAAGTCGTCTTCACAACGGCAACCGTCGCGTTATCCGCCGCCGTGATCGTATGCGTTGCGTCGTCGTACATCAACGCGATATTTTGCGTGGACTTTTCCGTTAAAGAACCGACCATCGACACGCCTGCGCCGCCGTTGACGGAAGCGAGCAAACCGCTGCCGTTTTTCGTAATGACGCAAACGACGCGCACGCTCGGATCGCGTTTGTCCGTCAAAGTAACTTCCAAGGCGTCGAAATTGGAGCGGCTTTCACCGTTCAACTCGTTCATTTGGAACTGTACGGAGAAACTATCCGCATTGACGGGACGAATAAACGTAGCGACGAGGTCTTTGCCTGCCTCTGTGGCTTCAAACGTGAGCAATTGGCTCTTCGCCGTAAGCGTTGCGTTTTCCGTTTGGAAATATTTCGTAATAAATCCGGAAATGTTCCCGATCGTACGAATTTCCGCTTTTTGCTCCACCGTACGCGTTTTCACGCCTTCGAAAAGGAACCGAACGGTGGCTTCTTTTACCGTTTCGCTTGCGCAAGGAATATACTTTCTGTCTGCGCCGAGCGTCGTAACGCCGTTTCCGTCAACGACCTCTATTTTCGCGCAAACCTCCGTCTTTTCGCCGCCTTCCGTCGCATAATAGTACCCGACGTATTCCTCGAACACATACGGATTTCCGTCAATAAACGCGGACGGCAAAACGATTTCCGTTTCGTCCACCAATACTTCGTCAGAGAAAGAAACCGTATACGTTTGTTCCAACGTATCCCTTTGTCCGATATAATCCGTCGCGATCAGTTTCACGACATAATCTCCCGACTGCAACGGCACGAAACCGTCCGCTTCCGTTTCCACGGGTACGCCGTTACAAGTAACTTCCGCCGTGTACGTATAGCTGCCGTTGCCGCCCGTCGCGCAATACGCGGGAAAATAGAATTTCGCGCCGTATACAGCGGAGGTTGCCCACGCCGAATCCGCCAACGAAGCCTTCACCGCCGTTATGTCCGAACGCGCTTCCACTTCCACGACTTTCACCGTTTCGTTTCCGTAAGCGTCCGCCACGCGATAAGTAATCTTATAAAATCCGTCCTTTTGCGGCAGGAACGCGCCGTCCTTTACTTCGATTTCCGTATTGCCGTAAGTAACGCACACCGATTGCCGCAACGATTCGCTCGCGCAGAAATCGTCTTTGACGGTCAAATCGAAAATCTTATACGCAACGCCCGTTTTTGCATTCGGAGCTTTGCTTGCGCCATTCATATTCACGGTCACTTCGGGGGCTTTCGTATCTTCTACGTTTTCACCGCCGAAGAAATAGCCGTTAATCTGTGTAATTTTCAATCTTGCCGTACTCGTCAACGTCACGGGCGTAATCTTCAATTCCACCTGACTATTATCGGTAAATCCGCCCCAAGCGTTCGAGAACAGCGCAAGATCGTCGAAATCGACAACCAAACGTTCGCGCTGATTTTCGCCTTTTACGAAATCGTAAGCAGCATCGGTATACACCGCTTTCTCTTCCGTATCGTAATAAAGCTTCAGCGTTTTCTTTTCCGCAAAATTACTCGGCGTTACGATGGAAGTGAAATCGTGCGACGCCACATATCCCCCGGCGTTATGCGCCATGGCGTTTTCGATATACTCCGTCCACTTATACGGCGTTCCCTCCGACCAATGCGGATCTTTATAATAACCCGTCCATGCGCCTTGGTTATACGCTCTGCCTTTGATATACGTTCCGCCGTTCCCGTCCATATTCGGGCTTCCGTCGATTACGCGGATCGTGACATAGTTCGAAGGATCCAATTTATCCGTCAAAGTCACGTAGAATCCGTTCATATCGCTAATTCCCGGAGTATTCGCAATCGCAAACAACTCAATTAAAACATCGTCCTTCGTATTGTTCGACAAATCGACGTCGTAAGTAAGCGTTGCGTCGTTTGCCGTCATCGTAAACAGCATACCGGGCAAATCCGCATTTCCCGTCGCTTCGTCGTAAACGAGCGAGGCCTTGCCGCTCACCTCGAAAAGATCCTCCGCGGCATATTCCACCGTAAAGTTCTCCGTTTCCGCACCGATTACGCCTGCCACGGAATACGCGTATTCCACCGTGTAAACGCCGACCTCGTCCAATACCGCGCTGTCATCGGCGATCCGCTTTCCGGAAGGCGTTATCAACGTCGTTTGCACCGCTTCCTGCGCGCCCTTTGCATAGGCTTGCCCTTGCGGAAGCGTGAAAGTCGCGCCATAAGCGTAATGCGCCTCCAAAGGCGTTCTGTCGATCCCTACCGTATTTTCATCGACGAGAAAAGCGATGGACTCGGTTTCGTACGTCATGCCGCCGATATCCGCGCCGTAAACGACTTCGTATGCGCCGAGCTCGTCAAAACGATAGGTGAAGCCGCCGAGCTTGCGTTCGTAACCGTCCACAGACTTACCGTCTTTTTTGATCGTCACCCACGCCTCCGCGCGTTTGCCGTCTTCCAAAAGATTGCTCTCCACATATACCTGCGCTATTTCCACAGACGTATGCGATCCGATCGTCTTGCCGACAAGGCTCGCATCAAATTGCACGGAAACGTTTTCCGCCGTATACGCCTTGATTTTGACGTATTTTTCCGCAATTGCGCCGTTGCTCGACTTTGCTTGATACAGCAAATAATATGTACCGCTCGCCGTCGGGGTAAAACATGCGCCCTTTCGATAATTTTCTTGTGCGAGGATCGCGCCCGTACCGTCGTATATCGTATACGAAACGTCCTCGAAGGTCAATTTTCCTTCGGGATCGTATACGTTCGGTTGCGGCAACGCGTACGCCGTGCCTACGACTGCGTTTTCTACGCTTTCAAAATATACGGAAGGCGTTGCAGACGGCAATGCGATCGAACCGAAATCCTCGTCGTTGACGGTATAAAGCGTCAATTCGCCTTTGCCGCCCACGGCGATTTTCGTAAATTCCAACGAAACGGTGTACAAATCCATGCTTTCTAAAACATGCCCGAACGCTTTTCCGTCCTGTATGCTTTCGGACAACGACCAAACGGTTTGCCAAGCTTGTTTTCCGCCGGAATTTTTAACGGAAATCGTCATCGTAGAAGGCTCGAAACGCAA
>CAYZOF010000023.1:4467-10313 GCA_964479935.1 uncultured Clostridia bacterium
GTCGCTTTTGTTTCTATCGTAAACGTGCCCGAATACGCGCCCTTAAAAGAAGCAATCGCTCCCTCGTCGTACGCATATAACCGCAAGCCTTTCCGCGTATCGGAAAAAAGCTTGGTTTGCGGCGCGGTCTGCGCGACGCGATATTTCACGCCGACGTATTCCAAACGCTTTGCCGTCGTTTCGTCCGCATCGACAAATACGGGCGTCAACCCGACGATCAGCAACGCCAACGCCAGCAAAATCCCGAATACGCACAGCAATAATTTGTTTCTTTTCGCAACGGTTTTCAACTTTTAAGTCCTCCTTCCGTTAAATTTCCCATAAGCTTGTTTTTGAACGCCATAAACAACGCCAAGAGCGGCAACAACACGATCATTCCGCCGGCAATTTTAACGGGCGGCGTCGAAAGCTGCTGATCGTAGCTCTTAAAGAATTCGTAAAGCCCCCATGCAAGCACGGGCTGCTTCTCCAAAAAGAGCATCGGCGTTTGATAATCGTTCCAATACTGAATAAAGAAGATCAAAAATACGCACCAGAACAAGGACGAACAAAGCGGAAGCATGATTTTGAAAAACACTTGAAAGTGGTTTGCGCCGTCGATAAACGCCGCTTCCGCGTATCCCCAAGACAAACTCTTGAACGCCCCGTAAAAAATCAAATAATAGGTATTCGTAAACCCGAATTTCATGGCGTATGCGCCGAACATCGTGTTGCGGATCTGTAAAAAGTCCATCACTTGAATAAGGGAGGGCGTAGAACCGACGATAGGCAAAATCATGGTAACGATAATCAAAGCGTGCATGAAACGACTGAACGCGCAATCGTATTTAACGATCAAATACGCCGCTATGCAAGTCGCCGCCGTTTGGCAGAACGCACCGCCTGCCGAATACAAAAGAGAATTGGAAAACATCTCCCCTATGTAAACGTGATGTATGCCGCTATTCAAAAGCACGGGTTTATCGAAGCCGAGATAATACGCGAACTTATAATTGATAAAACCGAAACCGTCCGTAAGCGCAAGCGGATTTTTCCAAAATGCGTCGGAGGATTTCAACGAAGCATTGAACGCCCATAAAAACATAGCGACGATGCTGATCGTATATAAAGCGAGAACGATCCCGACGATCAACCCGAAAGATGAAATTTTTTGTTTTTTCATTTTTCTTTCCTCCCGTCATTCCACACTCGGCCCGAATTTTTCGAGCAACCAACGAACGAGCAACGTTATCGGCGCGATAATCAGCGTAAAGAATACGCCGCCTGCCGCCGCAATGGGATAGTTCAGCTCCGCATTCTCCCCGAGCACCTGTACGAAAAGGTTGTAGCCGATCGTCTGCGTTCTATAATTGGTCGCGCTTGTTCCGTAAAACGCATGTCCCGAAAGCTGGTTCATGGCGACCTGCGCAATACAGATGATGATATACGACGTAATCGAAGGGAATATCAACGGCAACACGACGTGCCAAAATTGCCGTAAACCTACCGCGCCGTCCAGCTCCGCCGCCTCTACGACGGAAGGATCGATCTGCGTCATCGCATTCAAATATATCAACGTACTCGGTCCGAAAGAGAACCAGAAATTGAAGAACACCAGCGCGCCGAACGCCGTATCGGGATTCGTCAACAACCCCTCCGGTCTTTTCCCCGTAAAGATCTTTATTATGTAGGGAATGCACTGATCGGCTATATATTGATAAAAAATAACCAATACGAGCGAACAAATGACGGACGGCAAGAATAAAAACGTCCTAAAAAGCTCCGCTCCGCGATACTTCTTATAAATGTAATAAGAAAGGATAATGCCCCCGGGAATAACGACCACAAGCGAAAACAAGAAATACACCAACGAATTTTTGATTGCGACCGTAAAAACCTTGCTTTTCAATTCCACCGTCAAAAAACGCTTCAAAGTTTTCAAACCGACAAAATTGCTTACGTAACGAATAACGCCGTCATCGCCCATCGTGGGGATCGTTTCTTGAAACGCCAAGAGAACGCTGTTAAAATTCACGACTATATAAAAGATTAAAAACTGCAAGAGGGGCAGCGCGAACATCGTCCAATAGAATATCCGCGCGCCTTTCTTGGAATTTTTTCGTATTTTGGGCGGTTTATTTTTCGTAAACAAACGGTGTATATCTACACTTCGCTCGTAAAAGAAATCTTTTACGGCTTTCCATGCAGCACCGATCGTCTTCGACAAAAAACCGTTCCCCTCTGCTTTTCGCTTTATTTTTCTCATCTTTTTTCTCTCGTCCGTTGCCGCTTATCGAACCCACTTTTGGCCCCAAGAGGTTACGTAAGTGTTATACATATTATTGAAATATGTAGCAGGCGTTAAATCTGCGTTATTCTTGAACGCAATGAAAGGATTAACAAATCCGTCACTGGTCGTCCAACCCCATGTTTTTGCCGAAAGCAAATTGCTGTTTGAAACGGCTGCCTTGCTCTTCGGGAAATCGTTGACGAACACAACGTCTTCACTCGTATGCAAAGTCCACATTTGTCTGCCGTACGTGCTCATGGCGTTCAATGTATCTTCCGTCAACACATAGGTCATAGGGCGCATCATATTCGTGTTGCGGCAGAAAATATTGATACATTCGTCCGATTGACAAAAACTCAAAAAGGCTTTTGCAACGGGCATAAGTTCTTTCGAGGTGTTCGCGTTGATGAAGCACATGGATTTATTCACGCTGAATAAGGTTCTTTTTTCGCCGATTTTAGAGGAATCCGCTTTGGGAACGGGCATAGAACCGAAATGCTTGTTTTGCTTGCTATTGGGCGAAGCGGGATCGGAATCGAACTTCGACGAGGCTTCCACATCCCACCAATTTCCGTCAATCAAAATAGCAATATCGCCGTTGGGAGAACCGTTTACGAAAAAGCCCTGTGCGTCCAAATGCGTCAACGTGCCGGAGAAAGAGTCGATATAATAATTCGTGCTGTCCGCAACGCACATTTGCGCGAATTGCAAAGCTCTATACTTCCCTTCCTGTTTCTGCAACATATATGCGGTGTCGCCGGAAATTTTAATCGCTTCGCGCTTCGTCACAGTCCCGTTTGCCGATACGTCGATCAAATCGCTTGCCGTGCCTTGCCCGTCCATGTTATAATTCAAATTAAAATTTTCCGCCCCTTCGAAGTCCGCCCAAACGCTGTTCATAAAATCAACGAGGTAAGTAAGATACGAACCGTTCCAAATCATGGGAATATCCCCATAAGTAGAAATCCGTATCAACAACGCGCGGAAATCGGCGTACGTTGCAGGCAAACCGTCGTCGTCCGTACCTTCCTCGCCGTCGGGACCTGCCGATTTTTTATCCGACGAACTCGTCACGAACAAAGAATTCAAATCCCCGTTTTCGAAATCGAAGCCTTCTGCCGTCGCGCCTTCGCGGAAATAGTAATTTTTCTCCTCGAACAAATCGATATTATAATTCATGCCGACGAAATCCTCGTAGTACGGCAAACCGTAATACTTCCCGTTCATGTTATAATAATCCAAGCTGTTTGCGTCCAATTTTTCTTCGATCGTTTTCGTTTCGCTTTCCACGGCGGGGGCTTTTACGATATCCGTAATCTCCGCGACCAAATTACGCGAAACGAAGCTGTTTAATTCGCCGTTTTCGATAAAGAACACTTGATCGGCTTTAGCGGAAATCGTATTCAACAAAGAACCGCCGTTCAAACCGGACTTATCGAGGTCGAGAATAACCTGCACGCCTTTTTTTCCCGATTCGAATACGGTATCCTGATATTTTTTCTCAAAAGCCGTCTTGGCTTCCTGAATCCAATCTTTCCCGAGCCCCGAATAGTAAAAGCCGACATTAAGCTGCGTTTTCGTCGAATCTATCTCTTCCGTCGTTCCCGCATTTCCGGATTCGCCGGAATTTCTGAGATTGTTTCGATTGTCGGAATCGTTGCAACCGCCAAACGCACCCACCGCAAGCAATACACTGCATGCACTCGCTAAAAATCTTTTTAATTTTGAAGTCATAATTATTCCTCCGCTTCAATTTTTTTCTTTATTTATTTTCCGTAGAACGGATTTTCCAAGTTCCTGCCGACAACGAAACGCAAACGACGCCCTCTTTCGGGATAAGCGTTCTTTTCTCCGTTCCTTGCTCTAAAAGAAGAGTCACGTCGGATTTACAAGAGAATTCCCCGATTGCACCGTGCGGCACGACGAGTTCCGCCTGCAATCCGTTGCGGTTTTCCCAGCATACGGAAGCCTTTCCGAACCTCGTTTTCACCGAAGCGCGCGCATACGGCAATTTATCGATAAATTTCGGGGCGAACCGCAAAACGCCGTCGCAGGCGCGCGAACAATCTATCCCTGCCACGTATTTATACAACCACGCCGTAACGCTGCCGAACATATGATGACAATGCGAAAGGTGTCCGCCCCCTTTCACGATTGCGTCCGTAGTGTCGATATGATAATCGGGCCAACGCTTCGTCCAATGCTCCGAAAGCGTCGTTTCTCCGTCCATCATGTACGCATACGAAGGACAATCCTTTTGCGTCATGAGCGCATACGCGATATCCTCCATTCCGTTGTTCGTCAAATATTCCAACAATACGGGCGTTACCACGATCCCCGTATCGAAGTGGTAATTGTTTTCGCGCTCGTATGTATCGCGTACGTTCGCACGCACCTTTTCTTCATATTCCTTCGGCACGATCCCAAACGCCAGCGGCAATACGTTTTCGCCTTGTATGCCGTTGCAATATCGGCATTTCTTTTTATCGAAAAATTTTTCGTTGATCGCCGTGCGGACGTCTTCTTTTAATTTTGCAAATTCTTCCGCTTCCGCTTTATGTAAAAGCCGCGCAAACCTTTCCGCCACGCACGCGCTGCGATAATAACAAAGCGTGCTCATGAAAGGGATATTAAACTCCGTAATTTCCGGCGCGAGCCAGTCGCCTAAATACCACCCTTCTTCTTTGGAAGAAACCACGCCGCCGATCGAATGCGCTTTGAAATAGCCCAACCACTTTTTTATCGGCTCGTACGCGCGTTGTATATATTCGAGATTTCCCGTAAACGCATACAACCTTTCGGGCACTTCCACAACGGCATATCCCCAAAAATATCCGCCGCCTCCGTTCATGTGCGGCGCGGTGTTCGGTACGTTACCGTTTTCGCCTTGCGCGTTGACGATATCCCAAAGCCATTTATCCAAAAACGGAACGGCGTCCAAATCGTACAGCAACGTTTCCGCCATCACTTGCCCGTCGCCCGTATAAGGACGTTTTTCTCTATGCGGACAATCGGTAAACAACCCTGCGTGCAAATTATCCAAAACAGAAAGTCGCGTCGCTTCGTGCAGGTCGTTAAAAATCTTTTCTCCGCAACAAAACGTACCGCTTTTTTCTATGTTCATGTGGATAAATACCGCGCGCATATTTTCGATTTCCAAGCCTTGCGCGTCTTCTATCTCCGCATAGCGATAACAACGCCAGCTGAACGCAGGTTTAATCTCGTCCCGACCGCCGCTCAGCACGTAAGTGCACGTTTGGTCGATAAGCGCCGCGCGTTCTCCTTTTTCGTCGTAAGATTCCCAACGACTCGTTTCCATATTCAAAGAACCGTCCTCGTGCAAGACCTCGGCAAAGCGAATTTTTAATTCCCTGCCACGCGCGCCGCGCACCGTAAACGCCACGCTGCCCGAACGATTTTTCCCGAAATCGTAAATTCGGGACTTCCCGTTTTCGCGAACGGCAACGGGAGGGAACTCCTCGTCCGCTATATCCGTTAAACGATTGTCCGCGTCGGTAAGCACGCGCCACGTTCCGCCCACGGGGACGGCTTTCACCGCGCACGAAAAAGGCTCTGC
>CAYZOF010000023.1:10413-23328 GCA_964479935.1 uncultured Clostridia bacterium
GTAACGTCGTACACATGCGCGCAAACCGTCTGTTCTTTACCGATCACCAACCACTTGGTTTTTTTCAGATCTCGTTTTTCGTAATCGGTGACGATCGGTTTGAAAAAACTTTCGTCGATCGAACGCCCGTTGATCGAAGCGTCGAAAAAGCCTAAACCGCAAATAAACAATCGCGCGCGTTGCACGTCCCGTACAGCGAAACTTTTCTTATATTCCAACGTTTCTTCGCGCACGAGCGGATGCGTGATCCATTTCGCTTTTTCAGGAGAAAAAGCGTCCTTATTCGCATTTTTCAATAAATTCGTCTGCATATTTTTATTTATCCGTACTTTTCAATACTTTCTTTTTAAAATCAATATTTTTCGGTGAATGGAAATCGCAGATTCCCATTCGCCCTCCTCTTTTGCTTAAGAAAAGAGCCAAAGTTTATCTTATTATAACACGCATTTTTCGGGATGTCTACACATTTTTTGATTAAAACTTGCTCTGTATTGACTTTTTCGCTCCATACCCCTTGACAATCGCAAAAAGTCTGATTATAATAATCGGGCAAGGAGAAAAAGCATGATACACTTAAACGATTGGCTGACAACGCCGCAAATTCCTTTCTCGTCGAAAATCACGACGACGCAAGATCATTACTTGCACGACCACAATTTTTTCGAGATTTTTTATACCACGAACGGCAGTATCGGTCACGTTTTGAACGGACGAAAAGCCGTTGCGCAGATGGGCGATATTTATTTTTTGAACCCCGAAGATCAACACGCTTTTCTCCGTACGCCCGAAAACAACTGCGCCCATCGCGATATCGTATTGCGCAAAAGCTTTTTTAAGTCTCTTTGCAATTTCATTTCTCCCGAATTTTACACACAATACCGCGCAAACGAATTTCAGAAAATCGTCCACGTTTCCGCGCAAAAAATCAAGGAATTCGACGAAATCTTTACAAAACTTTCCAGCTTCTCGCCGACGAAAGCCGACTTCACCATGAGCGTTGCGCGCGTCACCATAGTAGAACTTCTCGGCTTGCTTTTAAGCAATCAAATCGAACAGCATTTTCAATATCCGATTTGGCTGGAAGAACTGTTGGAGCGATTTAACGATCCGCAACTCTTAAAATCGGGGCTTCCCTCCATTTTGGAAAGTTCCTTTTACAGCAAAGAATATATCTGCCGCAGCTTTCGCAAATACTTGGGCGTAACGATGACGGAATATCTCAATTCCAAACGCTTGGACAGCGCGGCAAATTGTCTCATCTACAATTCAAACAGCGTTTTGCAGATCTGCAACGATCTCGGATTTAGCTCGATTAGTTATTTCAATAAGATTTTCAAACAAAAATACGGGCTTTCGCCCACCGCGTTTCGGAAAAACGCAAAAACCGATTAAACGAAAAAAGCTACGCCGACGGCGTAGCTTTACGTTTATATTGCTATTAAAGAAGCGTTTCGTTCGGCGTTAAAAATACGGCGCGTTCTTTATCCGCCGCATTCGGCGCATGCAATGCCAGCCGTTTTCGTCCTTGCAAATCGAGAAAGAGCATCGAATGCCCGCCGTCTTTCGTGTATAACGGCGCGCAGTGCGACCATTTTCCTCGAATACTTTCCGCGCAAGAACGGAGCACGGCATAATGCCCGTCGATAAAACTCGACCAAAGCATCTGCACCTTGCCGTTTTCTTTATACAAAAACGGTCCGTCCGTCACGTAGCATTCGTTGCCGTCGCGTTCCGTAAACGGCGTGACGAAGGGATTTTCGCTCGCCTTAAACAATCGAAACGGCTCGCCTGCACGCTCGCGCAAATCTTCGGAAAGCCGTACGGCGCAAATCTCCCCGTCGTAAACCTGCAACCACTCGTGGCAATACACCAGATAAGGAACGCCGTTTTCCACCCACAGCGTTCCGTCCAAGCAGGCATCGCCGAGCGGCGTTTGCGGCGCGGAAGAAATCGGCGCGAACGGTCCTTTCGGGTTATCGGCGACGAGAATTTGCGTTCCGCGACAAACGTTTTCCGCGCGAAAGCTACCGAACAGGTAATATTTTCCTCGATAAAAATGCACCTCCGCCGCCCAATAATCCGTCGTCGCCCAAAATCCCGTTTTTTCGCCGTCAAAAACGACGAAAGCAGGCTCGAAATTCTCTAAATCCTCGCTGACATAGACGGAAAAGCTCCTGCCGCCGTCTATATCGGTCGTGCCGTACATATAATATTTTTTCTTTTTCTCGTCCGTCAACACGAACGGATCGCGTATGCGGATATCCTCGCGCTTCATCGTTTTTCCCGCCTTGCTCCTCATAAAGCTGTACGCCCTTTCTCAAAAACGCACGTAGATATGCTCCGTCGTAAACGTTCCGTCGGCAAACAGTTTGATCTTCGTTCCGCCCAATTGATCCTTGAAATGAGAATCGTATTCCCCCGTTTTTAAGCCGTACGTCAAGCGCACGCCGTCTACCGATACGCTAAAACTGTCGATGTGTACATGCCCGACGAAAATGCCTTTTACGCCAATACTCTTATAAAATTCAAACAGCGTTTCATCTCTGTCGACACAATCGTAGACATTCGGTTTTCTGCCTATGTATCCGAAGCCTTCCGTTTCGGTAAGTGCACGCGGCGCAAACGGAGCCGGACAAAGTTTATCCACTTCTCGATTAAATTGCATGACGGGAATATGTTGAAAAACGAGCGACGGCACTTTATAATACGCCGCAACGCTTTGCATCCAAGCCCTTTGCTTTTCGTACACGCCTACTTCTTCGTCGCCGAAACCGTTGTCGATTATAAACAACAAACATACGGGACGTTCGTTTGCGTCGGTTACGAGTACGGAATAATTCGCGTCCCACTCCATACGTTCGCCGTTATACGTATTCGCGCCGTCAAACAGCGAATATTTCGCCGCCGTAATCTTCTTGACGTATTCGGGAACGCCGATTGCCGTATCCCGTTCGTGATTTCCGAAAGCCAACGCCCAAGGCACTTTGTATCCGTCCATGATGGCAATATGCTTATCCAACATTTTTCCGCTATCGTCGAATTCTCCGTACGTAAAATCCCCCGTATGTACGATTAAATCGGGTTCGGCGCGCCGCACCGCCTCGTCCAAATACCTCGTCATGCGTTCATAAACCTTATCGGGCTGCCACAAGTCTATCTCGTCCTGTCTAAGCCGTTCGGGGAAACGCCTTTGCGACGCGTCGATGATTTGCGTGTCGGTAACCTGCAAAACGGAAAGCACGCCGCTTTTCGGCATTTTAATCGTAAAGTTCGCTTTTGTACCCTGTATTTTTTCGAGATCGTTCATTTGCATAAATACACCTCTTTAATTTCTTGTTATATATTATATCACGGCTTTTTTGTTTTGTCTATACCATATTTTGACAAAAATGCGCTCTCCGTTGATTTTTTAAGCGATTTTTTCAGCCCTAAAACGACAAAAAAACGGTCGAAAAGACCGTTTTTTGTCGTTAGTTTTTTCGTACGCTTTAACTGAAATCGCTCGCATCCAATTCGTTGGCTTCCGCAAAACGCGTCACCCCCAAAGAGTTTGCGTCGGTATAAAGTTGCGTGAAGCTATCCGTAACACTCGTATCCGAGGTCGTCGTCACCGTCAAACCTTCGCCGAATACTTTCAAGGAAAGATAGCGAATGGTCAACCCTTCCACCATAATTCTCTTGCGAATGGTTTCGTCCGTCACCTTCGACAAAGCGTTTTCCACGTTCTGATACCAAGTCGTCAACATATCGTTGGTATATTTTTTCACAATAGTACCGCTCTTTTCGTCGTCCCAATAAATTTCGGGATAATCGCCGTCCGAAGCCTTTATCAACAAGCCTGCGCCGCCCATAACGCCCATTTCCGCGTCGGCTTTGTCCGAACGTTCCCAAAGCGTAGGCGACCAATTCATTTCCGCAGTGATCAACGCAAGCATATCTTCTGCGCCGTCCCCGTAAACGTTGGTGCAGAACGCAGAAATCAAACTGCTTACGTCCGCGTTCACATCATCGCCGAGCTTTGCCTTCAAATACACTTTCAGCGCGGACCAATCGGTTGCCGTGGCATTGTCGTATTGTCCCATATCGTAAACGACGAAAACGTTATTGGTATTCAACGCCTGATAAACGCTCTGCATATTCGTAATCGTATCGAGCGGCACGAAATAGTTATCCGTATATGAGGAGTATTTCCAGAAATACACCTCGCAACCGAGGGCTTTCCATTTCGCAAATTCCTCCATATATGTCGCATTCGTTTCTCTGCCTGCCGCGGCGTAGTTATCCGCCGTGCTGTCCAACGGTTGGTACATGTTCATGCGGCTTGCCGCAAACATAACGTCGATTTTCACGCGTTCGCCTTGATAAAGCGTCGTTCCGTCCGTAGGAGCGTTCAACGTATCGCCGTACGCAAGCAAGACGATCTTAATCTCGCGATCGAACGAATAACGCGTATCGAGGATTTCCGTGACTGCATTCACGAATTTCGTGTAATAATTATTCCAATTCTCGATTGCGCCTCTATGGTCGGGCATGGAAATACCGTAGAATTTTACGTCCGACGTATCGGATTCGATACGTTTTGCCAATTCTCTTGCCGCCGCGACAGCCATTTCGCCGCGCGCGGTTTCGTTGCTCAAATTCAACGTCGTAAACGTCCCGTTATTATTCGTATCGGTGCAGGTGATGAACCAATCCGCATGCGTCGCGCCGTATTTCTCTTCGGAAACAAGCTTAAGCGCATTATGCCAGCCTACCGAGCTCACCGCACTGTCGATTTCGAAGCCTAAACGCGCACATGCGATTGCATCCCCTTGCAAACCGCTATCCAAGCTCCATTGATAATCGATATCGGGATTATGCGTTTCGTTCAAGCCCTTGCATACGATATCGCCCTCGGTATAGGCGTATACGTCCTTGGTATAGAATTCCAAGCCCGTATATTGTTTCAGGAAGCCGTACACCGCCTGCCAAGTGCCGAAAGAGGTCTTGCCGTACAAATAAACGACTTTTCCGTCTTGCGTCAATCTATATCCCGTGTCCGTCGTCAAACCGTCGTATGCGTTTTCGCCGAGCTTTTCCGCCGCCAACGTACCGAGCACGATATATTTATCCGTCGGCTTAATTTCGCTTGCCGTGACGTCCGTTTTGACGTTCACCGTCGCGCCCGTGGTGATTTCCAAGAACGTCTGTAACTCTTTTGCCGCTTCCTTGACGTTGTTCGTTTCGTCATCGGCGTAAATCACGGTATACGCGCTCTCGCCGTTTTTCGCCACCGCCGCCACGGAAGCGTCTTCGATACCGAGCAATTCGGAAACGTAAATCGTATTCGTACCAAGTTGACAAATGCCGAAATCGTCTTTCAGATTTGTAAGCGCAACCGTGCCTTTATTGACGCCTGCCACGAACACAGCCCAATCGCTTTCGCCTTTCACGAAACGAACTTCCGTCCAGCTCGTCAAGGCATTCGTCCAAATAAAGCTGTTCGCTTCGGTATTATCCAAACCAAGCTGAATATAACCGCTACCCGTTTGCTTGATAAAGAACTTCAATTCGCTGTACGTTTCTACGTCCACCGCGGTCAAATAATGCCACTGCGCCCACGTCGTGGTAAACTTCGTCGTTTTTGCGGAGACGTTGCCGTCTGCGATATCGTCCGAAGCCGTTCCGCCGCTCAATGCGTACGGCGCGTCTGCCACCGTAACGTACGGGTTGCGATACGTCGTATTCGCCACAGCCAGCACGTCGGAGAAGTAGAAAGTACCGCCGCTGCCCATTCGGATCACTGCCAAATCACTGAGATATTCGCCCGTCGTCGAAACATTTATCCATTTGCCGTCGATATACAGCTGCCACGTCGTTCCGTTTTCGCGTTTTGCGTGGAAGGTATGCCATACGTCGTCGCTACACGACCAAACCGCATTGCCATCAATCGAATCCGCGTCCCAGACCTCCAAATATTTGTCCGTCGTGCCTTTTGCATAGAACAAAATTTCATCGTACGGCGCAAGATACAAGCATGCAAGCGGCTGTTGTTTCCATTCGCCCGTATAAGACGTCGTCGTATCGTTGAAACGCTCGTTCGCCAAATCTTCCGTCGTCACCGTACCGACAACGCCCAAGGGGTTTTCCGCCGCCGTAATATAGGGGCTGTACGTGCCCTCTTTGATTACGCCGAAAAGTTCGGAAACGGTCACCGTATTGTTGCCTAATTCCAACGTGAAATCATCTTGAAGATTGGTCAACGCAATATCGTACGCCTTTGCCGTACCATCGATAAACAACGTCCACGTTTCTCCGTGTTTCAGAAGCTTAACTTCCGTCCAAGAAGTCGTAACTTCGCCGTAATAACAGTTTGTTTTATCACTGCCGCCGTATATTTCAAAATACTCCGTGCTCTTGACGAAGAATTTCAATTCCTTATACCAAGAAAGATTGTCTACTTTTGCAAATTTATACCCGCTTGTGCCGCCGTGCGTAGCCGCAATAATCGTACTCTGTTCGGATATTTCGTTTGCCGTTTCCGAAGAAGTCGTGCCGGATACGCCGTTGAACGGATTTTCGGCGAGCACTTCGTAATTTTCAAGCCCAGCATATTCGCAGAAAAGCGCAGAAGTATATACGGTATTTGTTCCGAGCTGCACCTTGAAATCCGTGGCAAGGTCCAAAAGCCCGATTTTGCCTTTCTCTTCGTTGCCGACATACAACGTCCACGTATCGCCGTCGCGTTCGAAGCGTATCTCCGTCCACGCGGGAAGATTCCCTTCGAAATAAGTCGTCGCTCCGTCGGCGGAGTAGAATTCAACGTACCCCGTGCTCTTGATGAAAAATTGCAACGTTTTGTAAACGCTTACGTCTACGCTCTTGAAAGGCTGCCCGTTTGTGTTCCAATTTGTGCTGAGCATATTGGTCAACGTATCCAGCTTATCTTCAAACGAGTACACCGTGCCGTCGGTCCAACCGAACGGATTATCCGCAATAGAAGTTCCGTCTGCCTGCAATTCGGTTACGTAAACCGTATTATCCCCCAAAGAAATGGCAAAATTATCATACAAATTTGTAAGCGTAACGCCCGTCGCTTTTACCGTATTATCTTGACTAATCGTCCACGTATCGCCCGATTTCGTCATTTTGATTTCCATCCAAACGCCCGACGTCCCCTCGGAAATGTAGCTCGTCGTCTGTGTAGAATCTTTGATTTCAATCCAACCGCCGCCGCTCTTTTTAATCCAGAATTTCAGCTCGCTATACGCGGAAACGTCTGCCGAAGCAAAATGTTTATTCCAGCCCCAAGACGTATTTACAACGGTGATTTTTTCCGCCGATTCGTCGGGCAAATCCGCCGAAGTCATGCTCGCCGCCTGTTGGAAAGGATTTTCGGTGACGGTGTAATCGTTTTCTTTCGTGCCGATCAATTCGGTTACGAAAATCGTATTGTCGCCCAAAGAAATGGCAAAATTATTATATAAATTCGTAAGCGTAACACCCGTCGCTTTTATCGTATCGTCTTGACTAATCGTCCACGTATCGCCCGATTTCGTCATCTTTATTTCCATCCACCCCCCCGACGTGCCCTCGGAAATATAGCTCGTCGTTTGTGTGGAATCCTTGATTTCAATCCAACCGTTGCCACTCTTTTTAATCCAGAATTTCAGCACGCTATACGCGGAAACATCTACCGAAACAAAATGCTTATCCCAGCCCCACGTCGTGCTTGCCGTCGTTACGGTGTAGCTTTCTCCGTCGATCGTTTCCGTCGTTTCCGTACCGCTTAACCCGAACGGGTTTTTCGCCACCGTGACGGTTTCTGCCTTCGGTTCGTACGCTTTTTCTCCGTATGTCAACAATTCGGTTACGTAAATCGTATTGTCACCCAAAGACGTTTTGAAATCATCGTGCAAATTCGTAAGCGTAACGCCCGACTGTTTTACTTCGCCGCCTACGCTAATCGTCCAAGTGCCGTCAGACGCCTTCGTCATCTTAATTTCCGTCCATGCAGCAACGCTGTTCGATGAAATATACGTTTTTTCCTTTGCAAAATCATATATTTCAATATAACCGCTACCGTTATTCTTAATCCAGAATTTCAACTCGGTATATTGAGAAACGGCCATGGAAATGAAAGGATGCGAACCATACGTTCCTTCCGACGCCCACGACGTCGTTGCCGTCGTTACGGTGTAGCTTTCGCCGTCAATCGTTTCCGTCGATTCTGTGCCACTTAATCCGAACGGGTTTTTCGCCACCGCATACCACGATTTTTTATCCGACCAAAGCGGTTTACCCGTGACGGTTACGCCGCCGATATTCTCTTCTTCGACGATTACTCTGCAATTCGTTATATTTTGAGGATTGCCATAACCGTCGCCCATCGCACGATACAGTCTCACTTTATCGGATTTCGCATATACGGTTACGTTTTCGAGCGTCGGATTCTGCACCTCGCATCCTGCCTCTTTCCACGAGACCGAAGAAATCGCCACCGAACCGTCTGCCAACGAATCGTTCGTCGGCGAATCGAACGTCATCTCCACGTCCGTAATTTTGCCGCCGATAAAACAAGCTACCAAGCCCGCATTTTGCTCTGCGGCAGCCCAGTTGGTACTTTCCGTATATGACGCTCCGTTACAACTTATCGTTACGTCCGCAACTACGTTTTTCACCGTCGCATTGTATTTCATTTTATAAATCAATGCACTGCGCACGCTATATCTGCCCGTAGCAGATTCTTTATGCGTATATCCCTTGATTTCTACGTTTTCGAATTTTACGTTCTTAATCGTTCCCGTCAAAGTACCGAACAAGGCTTGATCGGTTTGCGTAGCAAGCGTTACGTTTTTAATGGAATGCCCGTTTCCGTCCAAAACGCCGCTAAACTCGGGAATAAGCCCCTCTCCGCCTTTCGCGGTAATCCAATTTCCGTAAGCCGCATTCTCATTTCGATATTCGGAAAAATCGATATCGGAGACCAATTTATATTTGCCCGTCGCGCTCATAGCCAAAAATTCCGACAAGGAGGAAATTTCTTCGTATTGCGCATTCGTTTTCTCTATGTAATTCGTGGTCAAAAAGCTGTTTTGCGTTTCCGTCAATCCCGAAGAAGCGTCATCCAATGCTTTGCTCGCGACGTAATAAATGCTGCGCGCGTTTTCCACGCTACGATCGTTCGTCCAATCCGCCATATCGTATTCGTACGCGTCGCCTACCTTATAGCGCACGTAAGCACGCCCGATAAATTCTTTTTCCAAATTCGTTTCTTTGATGTTTACGATCGAGCCGCGGATATAGTAGGCGTTATCCTTACCCTCGTCTTTTTCGAGCGTTCGGTACGAAACATTGAGAATTTGCATTTTCTCCGTCGTGCCATACTCCATTGTTACGCCGTCGGCAGAAGTTGCCCAATCGTATACGCCGCTCGCGCCGACGTTCGCCGCCGTCAGATCGCCGTACTTCGCCACGTATTCGTACGGCATGATGAACATACCGAAAGAAACGTCGTTTAATTGCATCGCGCCGTCATAATACGCCGCCGACATTTCTGCCGTAAAGCGAAGTCCGTTTTGCGTAGCCGCATCACCCTTCACGCGGACGGACGCGCCTTTCTCCATCGCAAACGTGTTGCCCGTATAAGCGGTCGTCGTTGCCGTTTCCGCTTGCGCCGATGAAATTTCAGCCAATTGACGAACGCCCAAAGCCGTACAAACCGCCGCTGCCGTCATCAGTCCGCAAAGAAAAAAATTTTTAATCGATTTTTTCATTGCCTTACCCTCCCGTCACGCGAAAATGTCGGCTTGTGTGTCATCGTTCGGCAAAGACGCCGTAACGATATCTTGTTGCTGAAACAAAACAATATTGATTTCCAAAGGCTGATAATTTTCCATTTTTTTCCTCCTGTTCGCCTTTTTTTGTACAAATGATTTTTTTACGCGTTTCCTCGAAACGCGCGCGACAAGCCGCTCTCTTTTTCTAAACATTTCCGCGTTCCGACGAATTTATCCCCCCTCCGAACGGGAAGCATGCTTCCCGTTCGGAAGGCTCTTTTACCAAGAAAAAGAGCTTTTCACCCTAATACACCGCATTTTTCGCAACGTTAAGAGCTTGCATTATGCCGCTTTTTCTTATTATAACACGACGAAATTTATTTTTCTACATTTATTTTGACAAAATTTTGCTCCTCATTGACTAATTTACATGCGAATGTTGCGTTTAGCACTTGCATACATCGCTTTTTTCTCGCTCGATTGCCTTAAAATCAAAAAACGGCGGTTTTCGCGCTAATCCGCTTGCGAAAACGCTTGTCTATTCTCGCCGTTTTTGTTATAATACCGTTAGAAATCTATTTTATCGGGAGAAAAACCATGCAGTATATCGAACAATGGATCGGACTTCCGCAGGCTCTCTATCCGAAAAGCAAACACAATATTTACAGCGGATTTTTCTACAACGACCAATGCCCGTACATCGTGGCGGAATTTCAAAAAAATACGTTTTCCCGTTCAAAATCGTACGGGCGGAATTGCGGTTCAGCGGCGATTCGGCTTTTAACTGTTCTGCAACGATAAAATCATTGCGACAGGTCCGCCCTGCGTCGGCGGCGATTTTATCGGCAACGAAACGCCGAGGGAGAATTTTTACGCGTACGAAACCGTACTCGAACCGAACACGAACACTTTGGATTTCTTTGCGCGCGTTCAAATGCTTCCTTGTCGGATTTGCGAATATTCCAAAGGACAGGGCGGCTTTATGCTCTCCGCGATTTTAACGCTGGAAAACGGCACGCAACGGCAAATCGCGACCGACAACACTTGGCTCGCGCGCAAAAACAATGCCTACACGAAGCCGTGCCGCTACGACGGCAGACTCGCCGCCGAGGCATATACGAACGCCGAGCTTCTCGAAAATATTTGGCACGCGCAAGTCGCCCCGATTCCCGTCCGAGAAGAAATAGAACGGACATGCGAAAACAGCCGCATCACGGTGGCGGCAGGAGAAGAAAAGGTCGTCCGTCTGGAATTCGACAAAATTTGGAGCGGCTATATAAAAGCGAGCGTTGTCGCTTGCGGCGAACTGTCGGTAAAGCTCCTTTGCCGAGAACTCGACGAAACGTCGGCACGTACGGAAGCATTATTGTTTTCGCATACCGACGAATATCGCAGCTTTTATCTGCAAAGCGCAGGAAATATCACCGCCGTCATACAAAATCGCTCCGACGCGGTAGCCGACGTCCGTCTGTCTTTTTTGATAACACACTATCCCGTTACGACAGAAGTCGAAACGATAACGAGCGACGCCGAACTCAACGCTGTGTTGCAAACATGCAAGCACACGCTGAAAATTTGCCGCCAAACGCACCATCTGGACAGTCCGCGGCACAGCGAACCCTTGGCTTGTACGGGCGATTACTATATCGAAAGTTTAATGACGCCTTTTTCTTTCGGCGATATGCGCCTTGCCGAATTCGATTTGTTGCGTACGGCAAGCATGCTGGAAAGAGAAAACGGTAGACTTTTTCACACGTCGTACAGCCTGATTTGGGTAAAAATGCTTTACGACATATACTTCTTTACGGGGAACGAACAGCTTTTGAAAAAATGTCAAACCGCGCTTGTTCTGCTCTTGAAGCGTTTCGACACCTACCTCGGCGAAAATCATCTGATCGAAACTCCCCCCGATTATTTATTTATCGACTGGATTTATATCGACGGCTACTCCATGCACCATCCGCCGAAAGCTTTAGGGCAAACCTGCCTGAACATGTTCTATTTCGGCGCGTTGGAAGCCGCGGGAAAAATATTCCGCGTCTTAAACGACTCGGAAAAAGCGCAAATCTGCCACGAGAAAAAAGAACGTTTGCGGACGGCGATCAACGACTTGCTGTTCGACCGCGAAAAAGGCGTCTATTTCGAAGGCTTGAATACCCCCACGCCGCAAGCCTTGCTCGGCAAATGGATGCCCGAAAATACCGACAAACGTTATTACTTAAAACATTCCAATATACTTGCCGCATATTTCGGAATTTGCGACGACGCAATCGCCGTCTTCCTCGTCGATAAAATGCTTTCCGAGCAAATCGAAGGCGATTGTCAGCCCTATTTTTTGCATTACCTTTTAGAAGCGGTATACCGCTTGAACCTTCGCGAAAAATATACGCTAAAAATACTCGAATTATGGAAACCGAAAGTAAAAGCATGCTCGAAAGGCTTGGTGGAAGGCTTCGTTCCGCCCGAACCCACTTATGTTTTCGACCATAGCCATGCTTGGGGCGGCACTCCCCTTTATTCGCTCCCCAAAGCTTTGACGGGTTTGGATATCGTGCAGGCAGGTTGCAAGGAAATTCGTTTTTCTCCCGACTTATTGGGATTAGATTACGCCACGGTAGAATTGCTTACGCCTTACGGAAAAGTAACCTGCAAAATGGAGAAAGGAAAAGCCCCCGAAATCGCTTGTCCCACCGCAATAAAATGCGATTGCAAACCGTTTTAATCACCCCTGCCGCATAACACAAAGGCTGCCGCTTGCAATCGACAGCCTTTCCTTTATTTAATCTATTTTACGCATTTCCCCTCCGACTATTCTCCAACGTCTGCCTCGCACACTCATTCCCTTTTGGTGATACCATGTCCACGTTCATCTCGCTTTAATGCCAACGCACCGTATTCTTTATCCTCGCTCCACCTCCATTTACATTCCATAAAGAACGGGAACGCCTTTAAGGCTTTTTCAGTTATGTGGGTCGGCGCGCTTTTGTATATCCTATATCCGTCTGCCCTCGTTGCGTGTATCCGTTGTAATCAAAATTGTATTTCTTTTTCTCTACCACCTTTTCACTGTTAAAAACTATAAAGAGTACTAAACGACACCTTGACTATACGAGCGCGCGCCTGCGGCGCGCGGTCAAGGTGTCGGTTGTTTTACTTC